>JALYHV010000388.1 GCA_030776205.1 Myxococcota bacterium
CAGCGTCGTCGCGCTGTCCTGCGACGAGATATGTATCGGGCCATCCGGCATCATCCGGACGCGTTCCAGCAGGTCTTTCGCCGACACGGCAACACTACCACCCTTGCTTACGTCAGCGGTCACGCGACCGACTAGGGCGAGGTACATGTCAGTGGCCGCGATGCGCAACGCGCTTGGGCCGTCGACGGCGAGGAGCACGTTCGAAAGAACGGGCATCGTGCTTTTGCGCTCAGCCACGCCTTGCATCCGGACGACGAGGCGGAGCAGATCCTTCTTCGGTACCGTCAATTCCATCGGGCGTGTCTCGGTAGCATCCTTTAGATTAGATCCGTAGCAGTGTCGATAGAGCCTGTGGATGCCGGGGGGAACTCGTAAAACGAAGACAAGTCGGGACGTTGCGGACTGTGAGCCCTGTGGGTTCGGCCGGGGAGTGGGGAAGGACGGTCGGGGACATCTCGTCGCGGACGCATTGTCCCGAGATCAATCCACCGTGCCGGTCAGTCTTCTCTGCGCAAGATACCCACAGCGCGCCGATTCAGTTCAGGCTCACGTTTGCTCAGGGCGCGAATGTGGGCGACCCTCCGCTTCCGGCGTTCGCCAGTGTGCGCGCGAGGGCATCGACCAACTCTCTCCGAACTCTCTCGTACGTCATCGGGCCGACGTCGCCGGTCCGGCGTGCGCGCTCCAGATCGGCGAGGTCGTCCAGCAGTCTGGCCGTGGACGTCTTCGTGGGAGGCGACCAGCGCGGGGTGCCTCGCCGGGCGAAGGCGAGAGCAAGGCCTACCAGCACGCCGAGGATCGCCAAGCCGGTCGCGAGCAGACGACCTGGTCCAACGGCAGGGAGGCCGTGTATGCCGACCGAGATCTTCTCCACTCTCGCGTCGTCGGGCCGAAAACGCCTCTCCGTGACCAGGAAGCGTTGTCCTTGCTGGTTTTGCCTCATCTCGGGAGGAGGAAATCCACTCACGGTCAGCCGGATGTCCGGCGTGCCCGCCATCATCACCCGTCCGACCGCCGCATGGGGCGGAAGGCCGACGTCGAACACAACGTCAGTCTCGCCGGACCAGGGGATCTGCCACCGGAACGTGACGGCGTGCCGGCCGGGCGGAAAGGTTCCGTGAAGCTTCGCAGCGTGACCCACCTCGTCCACTCCTTGGTCGGACATGGATGGCTGTGCATTGAACGCTGTCGCACTCTCCGGCAGAGTTATGCGCACATCGTCCGGCTGCCAGGCGACGCGTCCAAGATTGTAAAACGCCAGCGCGTGTTCAAACTGAATTCTATCATCGCGGATCTCCGCGGCCAACGTCGATTCCGTGACCACCAGCGTCTGCTGTATGTCTCTGGACACCGGGTAAACGTGGAGCGCGACGCGCATCGCTTTCGCCTGTTGCAACTGGAACGGCGAAGCCGCAAACAACCCGCCCTGATAACCGGCGCTCACCCGATAAGCAATGTTACTCGCGGTCTCCTGGCCCGTGAATACGGCCATTCCCGCGGAGTCGGTGATCGCCTGGATGTGCTGCCGGCTGTCGCCCTTCGCGACGGAGCTGATCAGGATACCGAGTGTCACAGTCTCGTTTTGTACGGGTTTGTCGTCACCATCGAGAAGCGAGACGGCGATTGTGCCGGGGGGAAGGGTCGCGTCGTCATGCTCCGCGTCCTCGGGGGGCCGGAATATCTCGGGGATGCGAGGCGCGCCGTTCGCGGAGCCCCGTGGTCGACCGTCGGCGGCCGCGCCGGCGATGCCCGTAGCTGCCGGGGATGAAGCCAATGCGCTGGCGGTAGGCGGCGACTGGTCCGCGTTGGCGGCGGCATGTGCCAAATGCCCGTACGAAGCAAAGAGCATCCCCATACCGAACGCCAAACCGTGCCTGGCCAGCCCGTCAGCCGGGCCCTTAATCCGTCGCATCGGCTGTCTCCGGGGGCTCCAGCGCCGACCCGCACTGTTTGCAGAATGACGCATCGGGTTCGTTGGACGTGCCGCACTTTCGGCACGCGACCCTCACAATCGGAGGAGAGGACGATGGTGCCGGTACCGCCTCCTCTGGCGTGACCTCGAACGATAGCCCTATTCGCACGAGGTGCTCGCGGGCTACGCGTTCGGCCTCGTCTCGCAGCGGAGCTACCTCCAGATCCATCGCCCGCATCAGCGCCTTTGCGTCCTCGCGGTAGCTGGCAACGATCTCCTCGTAGTCGCGGTCGTCGATCTTGCCGAGCGCGTGCTCATTGTCCAGGTCCTTCAACGCGCGCAGTACTCGCCGCTTGTCCTCAGTCAGCGCATCAACGCCGTGGCGCCTCGCCGCGAGCGCCTGGAACCCGACCGACAGCGGGGCGTCGCCGCTCAATGTCCGCACACTGACCCAAACCAGGGAGATCGCGCCGAGGAGCGCTCCCGACGCGAGCACTAGCAGCGCCGAACCTAGGCTCGCCCACGTTCCCACCACGATTGCAGCGGCGACGCTTGCGATAGGCAGGCCGACGGCTACGGCCCGCCCCAAACTGCGCTCTGCTTCGTCCCACTCGCGCGCGGGCACGTCGCCCGCCGCGCGAGAGAGATTGATCTTCGCGTCGGCATGCATTCCAACTCGCGCGCGGGCGCCGTTGCGACGCGGTCGCCGGTTCTCAGGCATCCAGGTCTTTCAGCTCGTCGTCGAGCCGTCGATCGTACGCGTCTGGCTCCGCGGCCCCGGGCGGAGCTGGAAGTCTCCCGGTCCGGAGGCTGCTCCCCTGAGCGGGGTCGTCGCGCCGCCATCGGCGCAGCATCCGCCCCAGGCCGAAGGCGCCGAGGGCGATGCCCAGTGTCGGTACGACCCAAATAGCCTTCATTATTCCGCGGTTGGGCGGTACTGCTAGCGACTCTGGCCCGAACTCGGCCTCGTACGCGGAGATGATCGCATCACGTTGCTCGCCGGCGCGCAGCTTCGCCCGAATCTTCTCCCTCGCATCGGCGGCCGTCTCGCAGGAGCAGGTGGAGAGTAGATCGCGCGCGCAGGTCCCGCACATGCATCGGAGCGACTGGAACACGGACCGCTCGACCTCGCTTTCGATGTGCACGGTCCCTGCGTGGGACATCGTCCCGGGTAGGCCTTGCGCGTGAGCGGCCGGGGTCGCCGCGAGCATGACACCCATGACGACGCTCGCGGCCGTCGCCGCGAGCCCGCGAGCCCCTACCCAGATACGGGACTCTCCAATCTCGAATTGAGGCCACATGCAGACGATGCTCCCGGAGATCAGAACGATGCACCCGAACCAGATCCAACTGACAAGCGGATTGATGTGTATCTGGAATGCCGCAACGTTCCGGTTCGACGGGTTAATGCTTCCGACGATCAGGTACACGTCGTCGCGAAACTGGTGACCGATAGCGACCTCGGTGGTTGGGGATTCGGGCTGCTTCTTATAAATGAATTTCGCTGGGCTGAGCCGTCCCTCAATGCGCCCATCTTTCCGCACGTCGACGTCGGCGAAGACGGCGCGCTTGTTGTTGTCGACCTCCATGCGCGCGCCGACGTAGGTCAACGTGTAGTCTCCGATCGCGTAGCTCTCTCCGGGGAAAAGAGACGTCTCGCGGTCGACGTCCCACGAGAGGCCGGTGAACCCGATGAACATCAGAACAATACCCAAATGAACGATGTAGCCGCCGTATCTCCTTCTCGACTGGGGAGAAAGCGTAAACAGCGTGTAAAGGAAGCCCGGCAGCCCCCCCGCCCACCAGAGGATCTTGGGCGTGGAAGACGTCGCACCGGTGCGGGCACGCGACCGAAAAAGCAGCGCGAACTCCTGCACGATGACTGCCGCATTGAAGACGCATAGTGAAAAGCCCATCACCGGCGTGTAGGCGTTGAACGCCCGTAGGGCAGCGCCCAGCGCTCCCGGATAGATCGCATCGGCGTACACCACTGCGGGGAAACCGCTCGCCCGGCCGAAGGCGAAGTGCGCAAGCGCAGCCACGACGAATGCGACCACAGGGATACGAAAGACCCGTCTCAGCGCCTCCGGGCTGGTCTTCTTCCAACCGAAGAGCGTACCAACGCCCATGAGGACCAAGAGGACGAGACCTAGCGGCTGCACCCACGCTTTATAGAACGGCGGTCCCACTGTCACCTTGTCGCCGGTCAGAGCCTCGCTGATGAGCGGAAACGTCGTGGCGACGAGGATGAAGAGAAGCAGGCTGCAGAGAACCCAGTTGTTGAGCAGAAATGTGAACTCTCGCGAGAACAACGCCTCGATATGGGGCCGTCGCGCCCGCACGTCGAGCGTTTGCGTCATGCGCCGGAAGACGAGCTCGAGCGCGGCATAGACGGAGATCCCGGCGATGAGCGCGATGAACGTCACGCGCCAGCCGACGCCAACAGGCATGCGCCAGACGAAATAGAACCCTGGGAGCGTACAGAGGAGGACTATCCATCCCGACACCAGCGCTGCCCAGCGAAGTCGGCGCGCCGGCTTGATGTCCCGGAGCTCCGGCCAGCGCCAGAGCACCAGCGTTGTCGTGAACGCCAGGATCACGAGCAGAAAAACCGCGAAATAAGAGCCGATTGACGACTGCGCGAACGAGTGGACGCTGGCGATCATCCCCGAACGCGTGAGGAAGGTCCCAAAGATCGTCAAGAAGAACGTGAGCCCGATCAGGAATACGTTCCAGACCTTAAGCAAGCCACGTCGCTCCTGAAGCATCATCGAGTGCACGTACGCGCTCGCCACCAGGAACGGCATGAACGCGGCGTTCTCGACGGGATCCCAACCCCAGTAGCCGCCCCAACCGAGTTCCTCGTATGCCCATAACATCCCCAACGTATTGCCGATGGCGAGGAACATCCAGGCGATGAGCGTCCACTTGCGACTCGCTACGATCCACTCGTGATCCAGCCTGCCAGTCACCAGCGCCGCAACCGCGAATGCAAAGGGAATCGAACACCCGACGAAGCCCGTATAAAGGCACGGCGGATGGATCACCATCCAGTAGTTCTGGAGCAGCGGGTTCAGCCCCTCACCATCGGGGCGCGTCCCGGAAAGACTCGTCGCGAACGGATTTGCGGCAAAGACCATCAGCACGCAAAAGAACAGAACGATCACCATCAAAGTGGCGATGACGTACGGCTGCAGCTCGACGTAGCGCTTACCCAGCCACTTCACGCAAGCGCCGATATAAACGCTCAGCAGGAAGAGCCACCACAGCAGGGAGCCATCCTGTCCGCCCCACAACGCCGTGATGAGGTACTGGATGGGCATTGACCGGTCGGAGTAATGGGCGACATACCGGATCCGAAAGTCATGCGTGACGAAGGCGTACGCAAGGCAAACGACGGTCACTCCGATTAGAGCGACGGTGCCGTACGCGCCAAAGCGAGCCGCCTGCAGCGCCCTCGGACGCCCGCTCGCGCCGGCTCCGAGCGCCACCGCAAATGTGTAGCTTGCCAGCACCATGACCCCGAGCAGGAGGCTCGCGCCGAATGCGGGAAACGTGGTGCCGAAAACATGAAGGAATGTCGACATAGCTTTCCGCCCCAATGGATGCGACCGAGAGCGCACGCGCAGCCGCCAGGGTGCGAACGGGCGCGGCGGCCGAGTTCAGCTACCGCTCTGCGAGGATGTCTTGCCCGAATGGGCGGAGATTGCAAGCGGTGGCCCCGCTTCGGACGTCTTGTGGAACGACGGGCGCGCGCGCCGAGGGCAGTTCCTCGCAAGCTAGGCCGCAGCTCCCGCGTGGCTGACGAGACTGAAGCCGCCGGACCCGAATTCGCGGTAGAGGCATCTGCTCACGGTCGCCTCGCGGCAAGAGGCTTGCCCCCCGAGGCCCGCGGACGGCCGCGCAGGACAGCCCCGAGCCTCGCGAGCCCCTCGTCCAGCACATCCACCGGAGCAGACCATGCGACACGGAATCCGTTCGCGACGCCAAAGAACGCCCCAGGTGCCACGAGCACTTCTCGATCGGACGCCGCACGCTCGAGCAGAGGCGTGAGGTCGCCAGCGCCTGGCATGGTGGCGAAGCCGAAGAGGCCCTCGACCGGGGCGCTCCACTCCAAGCGCTCGGCGGCAGCCCAAGCGGCGACGCGCTCGCGTTTGCCGAGGAGGAGCCGGCTCGTCCGTTCGGCGAGCGCACCAATCTGCGCGAACGCATGAATTGCCATGTTCGCATGGGAGAGGGGCAACATTCCGCAGCTCGCGGTCAGGACGTCTTCCGCGTGGGCGATCACCTCCGCCGGCCCCAGGAGCCAGCCGATCCGCTCCGGCCCGAGGCCGTAACACTTGGTCAGGCTGGAAATAGCTACAACATTGGGTGCGAGCCGCCGCGCGCTGCGGCCAAAGACGCCACTCGCGTCGACCAATGCGTCGAACGGCGCATACACCTCGTCTACGAGGAGGTAAGCGCGATGCGCTGCGGCGATTCGCGCAACCTCGCGGATCTGTTCGTCGGACGCGCGCACACCCGTCGGGTTGTGCAAATTCGTCACGGCGACCACCCGTGTCCGCGGAGTCATGGCACGCGCCACGCGTTCGGGCTCGAGCGCAAAGCCGCTCCGCGCCTCGCGGGCAAACAACACGACGCGCGCCCCGACACCCTCCGCGGTTCGGACGAGCGGTTCGTAAACAGGGGATTCCACCAGGATGTCGTCGCCCGGCGAGGTGAGCGCCGCGTACGCCATCCAGAGTGCGTGCGTCGTTCCCAGCGAAGCGACGGCTTCGTTCACGGGAATGGCGTTGTAAGCGGCGATGGCTTCATGCAACCGCCTTCGCCCCGAAGCGTCATCAAGCGCGGCGGCATCTGGCACGCCCATCTCGGACCGGGGCACGCTCGGAACGCCGCTCTTCGCGAGGTCGTATTGGACGGTGCCATGGCTGCGAAGTGCCCACTCGATGTACCGCGTCGGACCAAACATCGCGTGTCACTTGCTCGGGTCGGAGGACAATGTGAACGCCGCGGTGCGAAGCGCGCTCGCGTCCCAGAGCGCCGCGTTCATCGTGCCTTCGGCGCGCGCGGTGGTAAATCCGCCCACCAACGTGCCGACGAAGCCGTGGTCTGCCGGATCCTTGCGGATGATTGTCGCCGTGAGCTTGTCGTCTATGGACACGCCGTCAATCCACGCCGGTCCGAGAGGCCCTTCCAGCGTACCCGTCACGTGTCCGCTCCGCGCGTCAATGGCGATTGCCATCGACCCCTGCCCTAGACCTTGGCTCGTTTCCGCGCCCTTCCAGTGCACGTTCTTCCAGTCGGGGGGCACGTAGACGCTCGCCGTCTGGCTGGTGTAGGTGCCTCGCCAATCTCGCGCGCGGGTGGGCCCGGAGGACGTTCCCGTTCGCGGCGGTGTCGCATCCGAAGTCGCCACTGTTGCTGGGGCCCCCACTGCGGCGGACGTCGCCGGCGGTGCTGCGGCGTCGGGGATCCCGTTCGTGAGTGGCTTCGTGCAGCCGGCATGAACGAGGAAGGCTGTAGCCAGGGCGTGCAGATGGCACCGCGTCATGGCGCCGTCGCGTGCGGGACGAGCCTTTCGGAGATGCGCACCCCAATCTCGCCCTCGATGCTCACGAGCTCGCCTCGTGCCACAGGAAGCCCCGCAACCCGAAGCAGGACCGCTTCCCCGACCCGCCGGCCCAGCGTGATCACGTCCCCTCGCTCAATGGCCGCCCAGTCGCGCGCGGGCATGACTGCCTCGCCTATCTCGACTCGGACGGCGATGGGCACTTCGCCGAGTGACTCGACGAGCGCCGCTTTTTCGTTCGCATCCATAGTGGCCTCCGCATCTTCGAGCGATTCCAGGCGGCCACCTAGCACGAGCCGCCCATCCTCGCCGAGCTGCGCCCGGTGCCCGTGCCCCGATGCGGGCGCGGATAGCCAGATGGTTTCCGCGACGAATTGGCCGGTCGTCGAACGCGCGACCGTCCACCGGCCCGGAACAAGGCCATCACCGGGCCGGAGCTGTGCGAGCTCGGCCGCCGTCATTCCCAACGTGCACGCGACGATAGGAATCGCAAGTGGCGTGTCAGCGAGTGCGTCGAGCCTCTCACGCGTCCAAGGGGGGCCGCGCCGTCCGGCGGTCGGGCCGCTAGGCACGAGAACGCGCGCCGAAAAAGCGTCGTCGTCGAGGAGGACCGTCATCGAAAGGGCGATGCGCTCGCCGTCCATCATCCTGAGCTCCTCAGCCAAGCGGGACCCGGCCTCAGCGGCGACGAGCCGCGTCGGATGATCGCCGTGCGCTCGCCGTATCGTGGCCATGACTACCGCCGCGAAGGCTCCCGCTAGCGGAGGCGCGGGAGCGACGCTCGTCCGGACTACCGCCGGAGGGGTTCGCCGCACGGCGCGCGCCACGATGTTCGCCGCGAGCGCCGGCTCGACCTCGAGCACGACGAGCGTGTCGGCGCGTTGCCGGTCCTGAGGCGCCAGCGCGACGCACAATACGTCGTGTGCCACCTGTGCCCCCGTGAAAACGCGCGCCCTACGAAAATAGATCGTGACCCGGCAGTCGAGCAGCTGCGATAATACGGAGCCGGTCGCCTGGACGTTCAGGTGCATTGAGGCCCACCGCGTCGCGTTGCGTCGCGCGGTCTCTTCGGCTCGCGTCGTCGCATCCAGCGACGCCCACGGGAACGACCGGACGAGCGGAGCTGAGCTCACGGCCGGAAATGGGCGAGCGTCCAGTGGCGATCGCTCGTCATTTGGATTGCGCTTGCCGGGATGCCTACACCTGCTGCTGCCGTCCGGACCTCGTCGACAGTGAGCGCGGCGTGCAGCGAGGCCTCGAACAGGCAGCGTTGCCGATTCTGCGCGCCGCAGATTGCCGGGTCCGCGGTCGCGAACGCCGGAGCGTACCTCGAAACGAGCGCGCGGAGCCGTTCCTCGCTCTCCGGTCGGGCGAGGTCGCGCACGAAGAGCAGCCCCTTGGGACGGACCAGTCTCCACATTTCCCTGAGCGTGCCGCCCACATCGACCACGTGATGCACCAAGCTGTTGGAAATGACGAGGCCGAATGCGCCGTCTGACCATTCCGTTGCCTTTGCGTCCGCGCGTTCGATTCGGATCCGGTCAGCGAGTCCCGCCCGCTCGACGTTGCGCGTGGCTAGGGCGAGCATGTGCTCCGCGAGATCGATGGCGACTATGTTGAGTCGGGGAGCTCTCCGGGCGAGCTCGATGACCACGTGCGCCGACCCGGTTCCCATGTCCAGCGCCAACTCAGTGCCTTCGTCCGGCACGCGCGCTCCGCCAAGGGACATCGCCGCGAAGAGGTCATCGCAAAACCGGACGTTAACCTCCGAGTGATTCATCGCATCGTAATCGCGCGCGTCCTCCTCGCTGGCCATCACTTCGGGCTCGAGCGTGCGCGGCAGCATCTTCGCCATGCTCGCTTTAGTTGCCAACCAGCACGTCACGCGTCAGGAGCCTGTCCCCCTCGCGCACGAACGCCTGCCATGCGCGGTACTCGTCACCTGGTTCAACGCGTCCGGCAGGCAAGTCCAGCGCACGATTGAACTCGATGACGTGGCCTGCCGCCCCGTCCTTGACGACAACGTAGGCGTCGGCGAACGTCGCTCTGCCGGTGGGCAGAGTCCCCGCGAGCTTGGCCGAAGGCGGTAGAACGACCTGGATACGCACGTCCGTATGCCAGGACAGCCGGCGAACGAGCGGCGTGCGCCGCTCTGGCAGCGCCCCTAGCTGAGCGAGGCGGGAGGCGAATGGAGCGTGCACGAAAAGCATTGAGCCGACCTTCTTCGCCATTTGCGGAGCCTCGGCCCGAACGTGAAGGACGAGCGGCTCGTCGAGCGAGTTGGCCCCATCGACGGTGATCGCCCTAACGTGACCGCCGTCGAACGACGGAGCGATGAGCTCGCGCTCTACGAAGTCATAGAGCTTGGCTCGTGCGATCTGATCCAAAGCATTGCGCCACGCGATCGCACGGCTGCCAGTGAACGTCACGACCAGGTCCATGTCCGCGGCCCCGTCGTCGTGAACAACGGCGTTGCCGGTGTATGCCACCGCGTCGGCGCCACCGCCGGCTTTAACCCTCTCTCGAGGCATGCCTGGGGCGATCACGACGGCCGGTTGGTCGCGTAGCTCGGCCGGGACGTAGCCGAACGGTGCAAATTTGTCGCGCACCGTCAACCACCGCGGTCCGTGCTCCGTGACCAGGCGCAGCGCCAAGCCATCGTACTGCTCCACCTCGCTCATCTTTCCGACGGGCGGAGCCGCGAGGCGGTCCTTCACGACGGCGAGCGCGCAGTCGATCCCTAGGAGCCTCAGGAGATAACGAAACGCGGCCTGCCGGGACCCGCTCGCGCCGGTGACTACGCGGCGACCGTCCGTCTCCTTCCCGTCCTGCACGTGCTCCACCACCCACCGGTAGACGCGCCTGGCCCGCTCGTCGAGCGCGGTCTCTGGGACCTTCCGCACGATTTCCCGGGCTTTCGCGCGCAGTCTAGGATCAAGAGGCGTGTCATCGGCAGCGACGTCCAGCAGGCGCGACAGAGCACCGTCGAGGGATATTCCCCACCCGACGCGGACACTCGGAAGAAATTCGGTGAGCGGCGCACTGTCAGGCTCGACGACGGCCGGTGGGCTGAGGTCCACGCGCCACCGCGTTTCGACGAAGTCGTGCACCTGCTGCGTCTCCGGTGGCGGGACCGTTCCGTGCGTCTCGATCTGGAGAACCTTGTCGCGGGGCGTAACCACCACGAACTCGCTCCGCCAGTACCCCTTGTCCGCCTCCCGGAAGAACCAGTGCGGGCTGCGGTACTCGCGGCCCTTGGCGCCGTCGCCCGGCTCCGGGGTGACGTGCTCGAGCTCGATGTAGTCGCCGACGTCCATGTGAGGCAGGGTCAAGGTGGGCTTGCCGGCTACCGGCTCCGGTTCGAGGATTCGGCCATCAGCTTTGATGACTCGCAGATGCAGAACGAGCCCGGAAGGCGGTTGCGTTTCCGACTCCGCGTTGATCGCCTCCTGCGATTGTATCTTCTGGATTTCGTGCTCGAGCATCTCGCTCGAGCCGTCGCCGTGCACCCACGTGGCCGCGTAATCGAGGACCCTCGCGGCCGTACCGTCCATGTGATGGCCGCCGCGCTCCCACGCCTCGAACTCGCGAATGATGGCGCGACCATCCTTTCGGTACGGCTCCAAATCGGTTGCGCCATCGAGCAAGTCAATTGCAGTTCGTAGCTCGGCGCTCGGCGCGCCCGCCTGAAGCGCCGCGGCAAGTGCTCGACGGAGCGCCCCCTCGTCGCCCTTGGCGTAGGCGATGTCCGCGAGGCGAAAGCGCGCCTGAACGTCGAGGGGCTGTTTGGCGAGATCCTTCGCCAACTCCTTGCCGGCCGCCGTGAAGTCCCCGGATCGAGCCAGGACATCCGCGAGACGCACAGTGATGTCTTTGCGGTCGGGGCGCCGTCTCTGCAGGTTCTCGAGCTCCGACGTCGCGGTCTTGTAGTCGTGTCGCGAGAGAGCGCGATCGATGACCACGTCGGTGTCGGGCTCCAGCTTCTTTATTCGCGCCGCGATGTGATCCGCCTCGCTGGATGCGCCGTCTTCGTCGAGCACGTCCAGGTAAGCATGAAGGGCAGAAACATCGTCCGGAAACCGGATTGCGAGGTCGGCGAGAACTCTCATCTCTTCCGCGTGCCATCCGAGCCTGCCATAGAGGCGCGCCAACTGCTCCATGATCTCGGGCTCGCCGCGTACCTCATCGGCGAGCCGGCGCAGCGGCGCAACTCCCTCAGTTCGGCCGTGTTGCTCGGCCTCGTCGAGGATCGTCGCCACTCTCGTTCGCCACAAGCGTGGGTCGGCGTCCAGCGCTCTTCGCCGTAGAGCGCGCATCTGGGCGGCTCTGGCCTCTTCGGGCAGGGCGGGATCGCCCGCAACGAATGTCGACGCGAGTTGAAGCGCAACAGCCCCCGCGTCCGCCGGCGCGGTGAGCGGTTCCATCAGCGTCGTCGCAACGTCGTCCAGCTGCTCTGCATGCGCGAGGAATGCCGAAAGCGACGTTTCGATGGGAGAAGCCGTGGCCGCGGAGTCGCCGGCTGCCGCCGAGCGCACGATTGCGTCGAGCGGGTTCGGGTCGGCGAGGACAAGAGGCGACGCAATCGCGTAGGGCGCGCGCGAATCGACGTCGGCGGCCACCCCTGCTGCCGTGCCGTCCGGGTTCAGCAGGCGCACGCTCGCCGCGGGGGTCAGCAGCCGCGCGAGCACACGGTGCCGACCGTCGCCGACCGAGACATGTACCCCGAAGCGCTGCCAAGAGCCCCAACTCTCGGCACCGCGGACCAGCACAGGCGTGTCGTCGACCCATACGGCCACCGCCCCCTGGACGGCGACCAGGATCTCCCGATCGCCGCGAGTCACGAAAAAAGTTTCCGCGTAGAATACCCCTTCGGGCACCTGCATGTCCGAAACCGCGACACAGCGGTGCTGCTTCGTCGGCAGGATGCGAGGGATGCTCGCCCGCATGGCGTCCGGCGCCCAGACGACCGGCCACGGCGCGGGGAGCTCGGCGGGAAACGGCCGCAGGCGATCAGCCGCGGCCCCGTGCCCGAATGGTCCGGCGAGCCGAATGGTTGGCGCGCAGCCCATTCTGCGCACGACCTCGGCATCGAAGACGCTCCCGGTGGGTTCGGATTTATCGTAAGTCTCTACCGCTCGCCAGTCTTCCAGTTCGGTCACGGCGCGCCAGCCGAAATGCCCCGGGTTCGCGAGGAGCGCCTCGAATTCAGCGCGATGCTGCGCAAAGAGATCCGAGACGGAGCCGCGCAAGGCGAGGAGGTGACGAACGGCGAACCATCCCACGAGGGGCGCGTTGGCATCCGCGCTCCGCGCGCTGGCCTGCGCCGTCGAGACGTAGAAGGCGCTCGCCGTGCGCGGAGCGCCGTGCGCATCCTCGGCCAACGCCATGGCCAGGCTCGCCCACATTCCGGGGCGCGACCCGACGAGCCCATCGAGTCGCGGG
>JALYHV010000389.1 GCA_030776205.1 Myxococcota bacterium
CCATCAGCCCGCGTTCGCCCGTGCCCGCGCGACTCCCTTCGAAATCGCCCCTATCCTTCATCGGTCGCGAGGACGATCTCGCGTGGCTCGAGGACCGCCGCGCCGAGTCGCGATCGCTGACGGGGGCGCGTCTCGTGGGAGAGATCGGCGTCGGGAAGTCTCGGCTGGTGCGGGAGTTCCTCGAGGTGGCGTCCGCGGCGGGCGACGTCGTCGTGCACACGGGCCCCGACCCAGCATGGGCCGAAGTCGGCGGGTGGGCGCTCCGCCATGCCATCGTGCAGCTGGCCTCGTTGCCGGAGGCCGGCGGCACGGTTCGGGATTGGGTCGGCGCGACGGCGGAAGCGCGCCGAGGACTGGCGGACATCTTCGGACACCCCGGCAGCGACCGCGGAGCGGCGCTCTCGCCGGAGGAGCGGCGGTTCGCCGTCGCCGAAGCGTTGCGGTGGGCAATCGTCTTCGCCGGCGACCGGGCACCCGGCCATCGCGTGGTGCTCGCCGTCGACGACTTGCATTGCGTCGACGGGACGAGCGGCAACGCGTTCGCCGACGCGCTCGGCGATCCACCGCTCGTGCCGGCGCTCCTCGTCGCGACGTACGCGCCGGGCTTCGATCCCGGCTGGCCGGCAGGCAGCCCTGCCCCGAGAATCCTCACGGGGCTCCCGACGACCCAGGTGGCGCAAGCGCTCGCGAAGAGCGCCAGACCCACCCCGCTCATGGTGCAGGGGGGGCGTACGGTGGCTCCCCTGTATTTGGAGCAAATGCTCCACTTCCTCCGCGAGGAGTCGGGCGCCGTCCCCTCTGGTCTGGCCGATGTCATCTCGGTCCGCGTGGAGCGCCTTCCCGCTGACGCGCGCCGCGTCTTGCAAGCCGCTGCGGTGTGGGGCGACGACGCGGACGAGGCGATCCTCGGCCGCATCCTTGGCGGCGAAGCCAACCTCGCGGACGCGCTGACGTTCCTGCGCCGGTCCGGCATGCTCGTCGCTGACGAAGGCTGCGTCCGCACGGCGCATCCGCTCGTGCGCGAGGTGACTTTGGCCACGATCCCGGCTGCCGTAAAGCGTGAGCTGCACGCCGCGGCGTCGGCGATTTGCAGCGAGCGCGATCTCCCGATCGAAGTGCGCGCGCTTCACGAATACTGGGGGGGTAGCGCGTTCCAGGCGCTCCTGCTCCTCGAACGCGTCAGCGCGCTCGCGAGCGCGCGGGGCGACCACCGAGGGTCAGTCGTGGCGCTGCGCCGTGGCCTCGAATTGGCCCGGCGTGAGCTCTTCCGCGGCGAGCTGGACGATCCCATGAACGCCCTGCTGATTTTCAGCAGGAAGCTCGGCGAGGCACTTGCCAGCAGCGGCCAGCTCAGCGACGCCGAGGGGGTGCTGAGGGAAGCGCTCGACGTCGCAGGACCGAGCGGAAAAGACCGCGCCGCAGTCCTTGGTGCGCTCGCTCGGGTTGCGCTCGGGCGTGCCCGGCCCAAGGATGCGCACGACTACTTGCGTGAGGCTCTCGAGCTCGCCTCACGTTCGGGCGCGCATGATCTCGTGACGACGCTCGAGACCCTGCGCCAAGCGATGGCGGGTTGACGAGGGGGTCGCCTCTTGCCGAGCGTGCCACGCGCTCGCCGCCGACTCCGACTCCGACGAGGAGGGTCCGGCTGTTCGGCTATGGTAACGAGAGGCCCGGTTGACGACGCATATCGCACGCTGGGACCTCGACAAGACGTACCTTCGCACGGAATTCGACACGCTGCGCGAGCTGGTGAGGACCGCCCTCGAGCGCGCGGATCAGAAGAGGACCAATCCGGGGGCCTCCACGCTCCTCCGCGAGATGGTCCGCGCCGGGGTGCGTGTGCACATTCTCTCGGGGTCGCCCGAGCAGATGCGCCGGCGTCTGGAGGACAAACTGCGCCTCGACGGCATCACCTGGGAAACCTTCACGCTGAAGCCCAACCTGCAGAATTTGCTCCGCCTCAGGTTCCGCGCCATGCGCGATCAGCTCGGCTACAAACTCCCGGCACTGCTACGGGCCCGGGCGAGGCTGGCCCAGGCCGGGGAGCCTGCTGCTGAATGCACTGAGACCCTGTTCGGCGACGACGCCGAAGCCGACGCGTACGTCTATTCACTCTACGCAGACTTCCTCGCCGGGAGAGTGGGAGACGACGTACTCTCGCGGGTGCTCGAGCGCGGCCGTCTCTACGCGGACGTCGTCGCGGAGACCATGGACGCAGCCCGCACCGTCGAGCGCGAAGACGTCGTCGAGCGGATTTTCATCCACCTCGAGGGGCAGACGCCGCCAAGCGACTTCCAGGCATACGGCTCGCGCATCGTGCCGTTCTACAACTACTTGCAGGCGGCATTCGTCTTGTACGAAGACGGCCGGTTGGGCGCGGACGGCGTTTTGCGCGTCGCCGTCGAGCTGGTCACGGAGCACCGCTTCGACGGCGAGGCGCTGGCGCGGAGCTATCTCGACCTCGTCCGACGCGGTCACCTGCGCGGTCTCCGGCTGGAGGCCATCGGTGCTGCCGTCGACGAGTGGGTCGCGAACGGGCGCTTGCCGGCTGCCGACGAGCTTCGGATGTTGAGCTCGCGCCTCCCTGCCTTGGCCGACGCGGTGCGCCCCGACATGCGAGAATCGGAAACGATGCCGCTGCCCGATTACGTCGCGCTCGTCGGCGCCCACAACCCGCGGCGCAGCAAATAGCCTGCGAGAGCTAGACCCAAGCGTTGTTCAGGATCTCGCCCACGCCGCCCGCTCCTGGAACGATGTACTGGTGATCATCGAGGCCCCGCTCCTCGTCCCAGCGTGCTCCTGGCACTGTTGCGAGCACGTCGTCGGTGCTCGTTCCGCGATCGACGCGCAGCGCGTAGATCACCGTGGCGGGGTGGGCGTTCAGAACGTTGCGCAAGTACTCGGGCGTGACGATGAGCGGCATCGCGATGCAGCGACCCGGCTTGCCCTGCAGCCGGGTGTTGTAGTGATCGAGCGCACTCTTCAGGGACGTCCCCGTCGCGCCCATCGGGTCGGGAAAGAGCACGATGCGGCCGTCGACCTCGCGGCCGATTTTGGCGTCGTGCCACGTCGCTCCGGTCACGTGGCCTTCCGCGTCCGTGACGCGAGAGACGAAGAGATGGTCCTGTCGCACGCAGGAAGGGTCCAACAGATCGTTTAGGAGGTCGTAGACGACCTGCGAGGGCAGGGTACCGGCGCGCGCGATGCCGACCGTCACCGCCATGGTTTGCGCAGCGATTCCCGTGGACCGGACCACGGCTTGCGGCGACGAGATGACCATACGCGTCGGGACGTCCATGCGCGCGCGCGGGAACTCCGCTGCGACGACCGCGTGCGCCAACCTCTCATAGAGCGTGCGCACCAGGCGCCCAACGTCCGGCTGCTGGGTGTCGCGAGCACACAGTCGGGCGAGCAGTGTCCACGACAACGGGTCGTCCAGCAGATGGACGTTCGGCCCGTAACGATGCTCGATTTCCGGCGGGCGGTAGCGGCTCCTCGCGTAGGCTGTCTCGGTCATCGACGAGGCCGCGGTGCCGTTCAGGGACTCAGGTCCAGTGGCCAGCCCGCATCGCCGCGGTGTCGATGATTTTCACTTTGGGGCCCAGCGCTTCGCGAAACGAGTCCTCGTCCTCGTCGTCCATGATCGCGTCGCCGAAGCCGGCGGCGATTTCCATGGCGGTCGACAGGATGCGCAAGAACTGAGCGAAGCTCGAGGCGGCCAGTGTCGGCGACCAGCGATCTTGGCCGCTCATCGCCGTGTAAACTGGGCAGTCCCCCTCGGGATCGGGCTTGCTCACGTCGAGAAAATAGGGGTCGCCCAAGAGCGAGCTCTCGCCGATGACTATCCACGCCGGTTTCCAGTCGGCGGGAGCCGCTCCGCTCTCCCCCGGCGCTTTCACGAGTTGCTGCGTCTTGATGAGCTCTTCGGCGGGAATCAGCCGAATGCGCTCCACCGGGGTGACGGTTTCGACCTTTTCCGGGTTGGCCGAGAGCAAGAAGCTCCGGTAGCGGGAGGGGACTCGCAGCGCTTTCCGCAGCTCGTCGACGAGCGGCTGGGACGCCTTGCCGAAGGAGCAAGGAAGCTTCCGCTTGCTGAAAACCGCCTTCAGTGCCTCCACCGCCTCCGCGAGATCACTATCCACGTGGTCGCCTCGCACGAATCGTAGGACATGCGGTCCACGGCTGGCACTCCTCTTTTTTCACGGAAAATACCAAGCGTCCCTTCGGGCAGGCAGCCGCAAACGAAGCCTGCACAAGGTAGCATCGTTGGTCCCGATTTCGAACGAAGTTCGTACGGCGTGCCTGTGATCGGCATTTGCGGCGGCGATCTCGCGGCTCGTGAGCCCGGTTCAGCGGTTGGCGACCGAGCACCGGACGCTGAGATCGACGGCTGCCGCGCTCGATTCGCCGCCAAGTCCGCGGAGCGCCTCGACGAGCGGCGCGATGGCTCGGGTGACGACATCTTCCGCAGCCGGCGTCAGCGTACGCTTCGCGCTCGTGTCTTTCGGCGAGCGGCTGGGTCCGGTCGCCGTGACGTCGACGGTACGCAGCTCGGCGCGGACGCGCGCGATGTCCTGATCGGGGATGATCAGCGAGATGCGCAGGTGTACGTCGACGGCGCTGCCTGGCTGGAGGCCGAAAGCTGCCGGCCGAAGGGCGAGCGGACGGCAGAGATCCTCGGATCCCGCGCCGCCATCGGCGCCGAGGACGATGGCCGCCCACGATCCGACGTCGACACGAGGCGCGCGACCGTCCCCCGCCACGACGACAGGCCGGCAC
>JALYHV010000390.1 GCA_030776205.1 Myxococcota bacterium
CTCCACGACGTTCTCGGTCTTGTACTAGAGATGGATCTTCCGCTCTCGCTCGCGCGACAGCGGGTCATCGACGAGCTCGAACGTCGCTACGTCGATCGCGTCTTGGCCAAGCACGGGGGCAACGTAACGCGCGCGGCGCACGCCTCGGGCATCGCTCGACGCTACTTTCACACGCTGCGCGCACGCCACCGCGTGTGAGCGACTTTCGCGCTCGGCCATGCGCCCGCGAGCGCTCGCGACGGCGTCGATGATCGCGGGGCGGTACATCCTGCTCGAGCCCTTCGCGCGTGGAGGAATGGCGACCGTGCATTTCGGGCGACAGCTCGGCGTGGCGGGTACCGGGCGCGTCGTCGCCATCAAGCGGCTGCACCCGCACCTTGCGAGTGAGCCGGAGTTCGTTTCGATGTTCCTGGACGAGGCGCGCATAGCGGCCCGCGTGCGGCACCCGAACGTCGTCTCGATGCTGGATGCCATCCGACACGAAAACGAGCTCCTTCTCGTAATGGATTACATCCACGGCGAATCGCTGGCGCGGGTCGTCGCGCAGAGTCGGGCGAACGGCTCCCTTCTTCCGCTCCCGGTCGCCTCCGCGATCGTGGCAGACGTCCTCGCCGGCTTGCAGGCCGCGCACGCCGCCACGAGCGAGCACGGCAACCCGCTCGACCTCGTTCATCGTGACGTTTCACCTCAAAATGTGATCGTCGGAGCGGACGGCGTCGCGCGCGTCGTCGACTTTGGAATCGCCAAGGCAGCCGGCCGGCTTTCGGTCACGTGCGAGCCAGCGCTCAAGGGAAAGATCGCGTACATGGCGCCGGAGCAGCTTCGAGCACAGCCGGTGTCTTCGCGCACCGATGTCTATGCCGCTTCCGTCGTGCTCTGGGAGTGCCTCACCGGTCGCAGCCTCGTCGCTGCAGGGGACCACGCCGCGGTCGAGCAGGTCCTGCTCGGCGACTTCGATCCGCCGAGCCGCTGGAGGCGTGATCTGCCGCTCGGCGTGGACGATGTCGTGATGCGTGGATTGGCGCGAGAACCGGCGAATCGGTACTCCACCGCCAGGGACATGGCGCTGGCGCTGCAAGCGGTCGTCGCGCGCGCCTCGGTCTTCGAGGTTGGCGCTTGGATGCAGAATCACTTGGGCGAGCCGTTGACCCGGCAGGCCGCGTCCGTGGCCGCCATCGAAAAGATGCAGCTCGGCGAGGACGCCGTGGCTCCTGCGGACGCGCGCAGGTCGGCGACGTCTATCGTCGCGCGCGGCAGGTCGACCCTCCCTAAGACAGGTGTGGCGATCGCAATCGCCTCGCTCCTCGTCGGCAGCGCCTTCACCGGGGCCTTGGCCCTGAAACGCAGCCCCGCCGGCACTTTGACCTGGGTGTCAGAAGCGCCACCACACCCGGTCGAGGGCTCGGTCGTTGCTACGCCCGTGGCCGTCGTCGCGCCCGTCCCTCCGCTGCAGGTCATTGCATCTCCAGAGGTCTCGCGACTTGGATTGCGCCCAGTGCGAGGTGCGCCCGTTCCGGACGCCGGGCATCCCAGCCTCCCTGTTAGGCCCGAGAGCTGTCGCGTACCTTACGAGCTCGATTTCGCTGGCCACCGCCACTACACACGCGCGTGCTTCGAGGGCGATTGATGCGGGCGTCCGGCGTCGTGCTTCTCTTGGCGTTCGTGCTCTTGCCGACCCGGGCGCGAGCGGCGGATTCAGTGGAAGCTTGCGCGCGTGCCGCCGAAGCCGTGCAGCTCCTGCGCGGACAAGGCAAGCTGAATAACGCGATCGGCGAGCTCCGCACCTGCTTGCGAACCGTCTGTCCGGAGGTGATTCGGCGGGATTGTGCAGAATGGCAGGTCGAAGTCGAAGCGAGCATGCCGACGGTGATTCTGAGCGCGCATAGCGTCGCCGGCGACGACGTGGTCGACGCGCACGCGAGCGTCGACGGGAGGCCCTTCTTGGACAAACTCGACGGCATCGCGCGCTCGCTCGATCCGGGACTCCATCGCCTCCGCTTCGAGAAGCAGGGATCGGCGCCGGTCGAAGTCGAGGTTGTGTTGCGTGAAGGCGAAAAGCGGCGCCTTATCCCGGTGACGTTCGCACCCGAAGCCACGCGGGAAGTCGGGAAGTCGGGTCCGAGCCGCGAAGCGCTCGTGCCTCGCACGCTGGCCCCCTCGCCCCCTTCGACAGAGTCGCGTCCATCGTCCGTTCTGCCGTGGGCCTTCGGGGGCCTCGGCGCCGCTTCGCTCGTCGGTTTCGCCGCGATCGGCATGACAGGCCTCAGCGACCTTCACGCCCTGCGCGATGGGTGCGGCCGCAGCGGCACGTGCGCGCCCTCGACCGTCGCTTCGATTCGAACGCGGCTCTGGCTCGCGGACGGACTGTTCGGCGCCGCTCTCCTTTCGACGTCCCTTGCCGGCTGGCTCTGGTTACGACCCCCCACGAAAGGGCGGGGCGACGCAACGGCGGTTCGTATCGCGGTGTGCACAGGTCCTGGGCTTCTGCTGGAGCGCCGATTCTAAGAACCATGAGCACTCGACGCGTTCTCCTGGCACTCCTCGCCGTCCCTGCCTTGACGTGCGCGCCATTCGTCGACTTCGATTCGCTCACCGCCGGGGCGGACGCGGGCGCGCTCGTCGATGCGGCGACTGTCCTGGAATCGGCCCGCAGCGACGCGGCTCTGGTCGACGCGGGCTCGGACGCAGACGGTCCGTGCCAAACGGTGGGGGGAGGATGGTATTGCGCCACCGACGGGTTGCACGGTTACGACGGCAGCTCGACCGATCTCGTTTACTGCTTCAGTCACAAAATCATCTCGGTGGACCATTGCGGAAACGGATGTTTCATCAGCCCGTCCGTCCACCCGGACACCTGCGACCAATGCGCCGGCAAGCCCGATGGCTCGTACTGCGCCCGCGCATTCGCCACCTTTGCTTCCCAGCCATTCTTCACGAATGACCTCATCTACACGTGCACGGCAGGGCACATCGCGCTCGCATCGGCATGCGCAGGCGTCGGCGCGAGCTGCCTCGAAAAGGTCAGAGGCCAAGCCTGTTGCTCGGCCCCGGACGCCGGTGGTCAATGCGCGCCTTGATGCAGTGGAAGCGCGCGCTCATGACTGACTACACCACCGGTAGGATCGCTCGTCGCCGCCGGCTGACCGTGCGCGTTGGTCGCGGGCTCTGACGCACGGCTAGGGCAGGCAAAGGTCGGGGCCAATTGTCTCCTCCATGCAACCCTTGACGCAAAAATCGTTGTTGATGGTATGCCCATCCCGGCAGGTATAGAGCCATCCCGGATAGGCCAGTTTCGGCTGAAAATGAAATTGCTGCGATCCGGCGCAGAAAGTGCCGTTCTGGGACCATGGGACGCCCTGGCATGGGTCGCTTGCCGTATCACAGTGATCCGGCCCTTTCGGGTTCCACGTGCATCCGCCGGCCCCGCACGCGGACAGCTGGACCGTCCGCCCATCGCGGCAATTATAGAGGTATCCTTGAAATGCCTTGCTCCCGTCAAAAACGGGTGATGGCGACGTACCGCAGTAAAATCCATTATCTGCTCCCGATACGCGCGCACACGGGTCAGTCGTCGGATGCGGTGTGCAAAAGTCGGCTCCGGTAGGGTTGAATGAACATCCCGTGTCGCCGCAATTCGACAGCGCGTCGGGGACCTGATGGCCTCCGAGGCATGTGTACAGCCACGCGGGATTGGCAGTCTTGGAATGGTTGAATCCTTGCTGTATGGATCGTCCGCAATACGTGCCATTTCCCCCTGCCGGGATGCCGGCGCACGGGTCATCCCCGGTGCAGCCATCCGGGACACCATTGCCGGCGACGTAACAGCCCCGCGGGCAATGGAACTCGTCGGCGACTTGGGAGTCGAAGCACTCGTACAAAACGCTCGGATCAGCGTGCGCCGGACTCTCGTTGAAATGCGCCTGCGGAGAGGTTCCGCAGTAAAGACCGTTGTCGACGGACCCGACGTGCGCGCAGGGATTGGCCCCGATTCCCGGGTTGCACCGCGTGCCCGGCGGGCACTTCGGATGGACCCAACACTTCGGCTGAAAGAGCGTGTCTGGGGAGCCGTCAGGCTGGCTTGGGCTTCCGAAGAAGCCGGCCCCCCGGTCCCAGCTCGTCGAGGCGCGCACCAGCCCCGCGTACGCCGAGCCGCTCACGCTACCGGACACCATCCAGTTTTGCTGAATGTATTGCACGGACTGGTTGCTGGCCGCGGTCACGACCGCGACGTGACCGGGGGCGCCCGGACTAAGCTCGTCGCAGCCCATGCTCGTCACCCCGTCCGCGTGCACGGTCTCTGCCCAGACGAGGAGGTCGTTCGCCATGGGGTGGTTGCCCGCGGTGGGCGTGTAGCCCGGTCCCCAGACCGAATAAACCGCGCTGAGGCGCGGATCCGCGACGATCAGATCGCAAATTTCGCACGCGAGATTGTTTTTCCAATTGTCCACGGGCGGCAGATTGAGGGAGCTCATGAACCGGTTTGCGTACTGATCACACTGAAATTTGCCCGTTTCCCCGAGATCATCGCAATAGGCCCGTATCCCGCCCTGCGTGTCCATGAGATCTCCCGACGCGTTGCACGCGACGAGCTTCTCGTCGGCCATCGGGGGCTTGCCCGGCGCAACTGTAAACAGGACGGGCGTCGAATTCACCGAGAGCATGCCGTTCGTGATCGCGCAGCTTCCGCCGAGGATATTGGTGCAATTCGTATTGGGTGGAACGGGCCACTGGTACTTCGATCCCGCTTCTGTCGAATCCCATACGACCCAGGCCTGATTGCCGAGGCCGTCGGCGAGCTGCACCACGTAGACGGTTTGCGTCGGCCCTACGGATTGCGTGTCGCGACCGGTGACGTGGTAGCTACCCAGCGTGGACATGAGGTGCGTCAACGCTAGATAGGATTGTTTGGGCGACCCGTCGAAACGGACGAGCCCAAACCAGTCTTCGGGCTTCACCGTGTTCGGACACAATAACCCACAAGCGAAGCCGTCGTTTTGCTGCTTGTCGTACATATTGTAGAGGTAAAGGAGGTCGGCGCCGCTGAGCGCTCCCAAGAGCACTGACCGTACGAGCCACCGTGCTTGCTTTCCTTCGTCAACGTCGTTTTTGTTGGGCCAACCGATCTCAGTGAGCCATACCGGCTTGCCGCTCGGCGTTCCCGCGTTCACGAACGTGGTGTTCATCTGGCTTATCTTTTCACTCAAGTGAACGTTGGTCGTGAAATCCTGATCGGCGTTCGATTCGGGCGGGCTGCGCGGCGGGTACGAATCGTAGCCGTGCAGCGTCACCGCGTCGGTGAGCGCTGCGAGAGTCGGCTCCGCCTGGAATGCAGCCTTCATGAAGTCGGGACCAGAATTGTTGCCGCGAAACTCGCCCGTGAGAGGGTTGCCTGCCAGTGGCTCAGCGAGAAATATTGTCCCTCCGGGCGCAAGCAGTGGTGCCTGAAACGCGAGCTTTGCACGGACCGCATTGATGGTCTCAGCGACCAAGTGCGCAAAGAGTCCGGGATCACCCCAAACCTTCGTGCTCGTGCTGCGTGGCCCATGATCGACCTGCCCCGTCCCGGCGTTCGTCGCTTCGTGCCAAAAGCCTCCGCCGTTGTTGGGTTCGTTCCATATCTCGTACGCGCGCACAGACCCGAGATAGTGCGTCGCCACGGCGACCGCGAAGCTCGTAAAGTCGGCGAATCGGTCGGGCGGTCCGTAGACATCGCCCTTGGGCGCGTAGGCGAGGGGGTTGGCCCACGTCGTCCCGTAGTCCAATATGCCGAGGATTTCGACGTTCCAACTGTTCGCGTTACGGACGAAGCTGTCGTAACCGCCCCAATTCCATTGACCGCGTTTCGGTTCGATGACATCCCATGAAAAATCGACCCGCACCCGATGAATACCCATTTGGGTGATTCGCCGGAGAAGATCGATTTGGTCCGATTGGCTGCTCGCGCCGACATCGCCATGAAAGGTGCCCGAGGCCACCCCGACGAAGTCGGCGAGTGGGCGCGACGTGGCTGCGAGGCCGCTCGATATCTGCGCAGTCGTGGACTTCTCCGCGAGATCCCGCTGCGACTGCACGCTCGTGCATCCGTGCAGCGCCGGCCAGAGAGCCAGGGAGGCCGACGCCGCGAGGGACAGGGCGGCGCCACGCCGGACGTTGGACCATTGCGTTCTGGCCGCGGACGAGCCGTGCGAATTAATCATGCGCGCTGAGTCAGCAAGACTCGGGCCGCGCCGCCTATTTTCAGACATCCGCCTAGTTGAGCGCGCGCAGGCTTCGAGCACGGGTGCCGGGGCGAACGTGGGATTGCGCAGCGCACAGTGCAGTGCTCTCGCAGAGCACACCCGGCTCCTACGCGCGCCGACGTCGATTCCACACCGGTTCCGACGGCCACGTTGGGGATCGAGCGAGACCAATAGCCGCGAAGCGTGCAACGACGCCAGGATGATTTCGCGGGGCTTCGCTGCATTGCTCGCTTGCTCTTGCTCGAACTCGGGCACCACACCGCTATCGACCATGGCTCGAAGGGCGCCGCGCGGCTCTCGTGATCGATCATGTTGACGATCTCGGCGCGTTCCGCGCACCGAGCAGCGTGCTCGGGCGGGACGGCACCTCGTCCGCGCTCGTCGGTGGAGAGCTCGTGTGGACATTTGGCGACACGTTTCTCACGAAAGCGAACACGCAGGACCACACGCCGGTGCGCTCGAGCACCGCGGGGTGGAGCACGACTCCCCCATGGCCTTCCCTCGCCCTCGACGAGCCACTCGACGACGCAGGGCTGCCGAAGCAGCTCGTGCCCTACACACCCGCCGAGGTTCTGCAGAACACCGCCGATGCCGGCAACGGCTACGCGCTTTGGCCCGGCCTACCCTTGCGACGGCCTCGACCGGCGACACACTCGTCTTCTTCGAGCACGTCGTTCGGCAGAACGGCTCGGGGTTCCACGTCGATGCCATCGGCACGGCGCACCTCGGGCTCCGCTCGACGGAGGCGACACGCGATCCCACGTTCCTGTTCCAATCTCCCGAGCCGCTTTTCGGCAACGGAGGTGCCACGGTGGAGGGCGGCAGGGGTCACCTCTTCAACCGCGAGCTTGGCGGGCTCGCGTTCCAATGCAAGGTCGCGCGCGGCCATCGAGAGCGCCACGATGCGCAGCGCCTACACCTTCTGGAACGGCTCGAGCTGGGTGGCCGACGCCACGCAGGCCTCCGCCTTCATCGAGCGGGCAAGCTACGCGCTCTCGGTGGAGGGGAATCCGTGGCTCGGCCGGTGGGTGGCGATTTACTCGAAGCCGCTGTCGAACGACATCGGCCTACGCACCGCGGACGCGCTGACCGGGCCGTGGACGGAGCCCAAAGTCGTGATCCCCGGCTATATCCCGGGCATCGCAACGAGCGCCGCAGGGCTCAACTACCTCGCAAAAGAGCACGTTGCGCTCCGCTCCGCCGATGGCCGCGAGATCGTCATCAGCTACGCCCATCCGCTGCCGAGCTTGGCGGCGCGTGCCATCTTGCGCGGGTCGTCCTGGAGTAAGCGTCGAGGACGAGGCCGCGTTGCCTCCGCACCGCCGTCGCCCCGATCGTGTCCGCGTCGTGTGGCTTCGCCGCAGTCCTCTTCAGGTCATTGCGGGGCTGCGAGCGTGGCATCGCGAACGCGTGATGCGAGTACCGGGGCAAGAGCATCGCGGTCACGGACATCTTTGCAGCAGTGATCTGTGCAGGAACCCGACAGGACGGTGCACCCTCTCGCAGGAGACGCGCACCTTACCTGCGGGTGACGTGCACGAAGCTCGCTGCTCTCCTGGTACTTGCAGACGAGCTTCGTGCCTCCGCTTCGCACGCAAGTGCATCTTGCTCGCGGTATTCCTGCAGCGAGCTCACGATACGCGGACGTGAGCCACGCGGAGTCCTGCACGATACTCACGAGTAAGGGGCACGATGCTCGCGGCGTTCATGGAGAGAGCCGCGAGACAGATGCATCGATCACGCGAGGTTCATCGACCTTCTTCACATGCTCGTGACGGAGATCACACGTGCTTCTCGTGGGAAGCACGTCTGCTTCCCGTTGGAAGGCAGCGATCACGATGGGGGACTCAGCCGAGCGCGCGAGGGAGTCACGCGTGAAACCCTTGTCGGTCATGCGAGCAGGACCCATTCACGTCGCGTCAGTCGTGCACGGAGGTGAGCTCATTGACTAGGAGATCAAACGTCGTTCGTGCCTCGATGCGCATCGTTCGACCCAGGTTGCAGGGGAGCATTCCCTCCCCTTCCGCAATGGATAGCCATGGGGTCACACGAGACGGATCCGCGAATGTGGCCATCAAGCAGCAGGTATCACGGCAGAGGGGTGCACCCCTCCTGCGCGACTCGTGCAGGTCCTACAGCAGCAAGAGCATCGGATTGCGCGATCGTTGCGTCCGAGTGGCGCGATACAGACCCGCCCGTACCGCGACGATCGTGCACGAACGCAACGAGTTGGTATGGGAACCCGCGTCGCTCCTGAGGGCATACGATGATCTTTGGGCAGGAGTGTCGTCTGCAAGATCCGCGAGCGAAGGCGCAAGCCTCCCCCGAAGCGCGTAAGAGACCTTCGGATAACACGACGAAGCGTACCCGTTCTTCCCTGCGTGGCTCGAACGAGCGCTTGCATCGCGCGAAGCTCACATCGAGATCGTCACGCCTTCACCCTCACGAGCCGTCGCGCATCGGTGAGGATGGCGTACCCTTCCCGCGTGCATGTGCAGGATGGCTCCGGGCGGGTGGCGCGCTTCGCGATCGCGGTGACGAGCGTGGTCTCGCTGATGGCCGGCTGCCATGGCGCCAGAGCCGTCGCGCCCGCGGACGAGACGCCCGAGTCGCTGCACCGCGGCGCGATCGTCATAGACACCCACAACGACGTGACGCAGCGACTGGTCATCGAGCGGGTGGACCTCGGCGCTCGCCTCGCCGACGGCCAGACGGACCTGCCGCGCATGCGCGAGGGGGGCCTCGACGGCGAGTTCCTGTCCGTCTTCGTGCCCCCGAAGCTGTATCCGGGAGAAAAGGCCTACGCGCAGGCGCTGGCCGAGCTCGACGCGATCGACGCCCTGGTCGCGGCCAACGCCGCCACCGCGGTGCTCGCGCGCACCGCCGCAAACGTCACCGCCGCGGCCGCTCACCAGAAGGTCGCGTTCCTCATCGGCGTGGAGGGGGGCCATTCGCTCGGGGACGCCACGGACGCCGAGCTCCTCGATCGCGTCGGCGTCTTTTATCGCCGGGGCGCCCGGTACATGACGCTGACCTGGTCGAGCTCCAACCGCCTCGGCGGGAGCTCCGGTGACGAGGGGCGCGGTCGAGGCCTCACCCCATTCGGGCGGCGCGTCGTGGCCGCGATGAACGATCTCGGCATGATGGTCGACATCTCGCATGTCTCGGACGCCACGTTCTACGACGCAGTCCGCGTCTCGAGGCTCCCGGTCATCGCATCGCACTCCTCCGCGCGCGCCCTCGCCGACCGGCCGCGCAACATGACCGACGACATGCTCCGCGCCGTCCGCGACAACGGCGGGGCGGTGTGCGTGAACTTCGGTCCCGAGTTTCTCGATGCCGACTGGGCGAAGACGCTGGACGCGGCCGAGCAGTCGGTCGACATGGACGCGATTCGGAGGGAAAACGCGTCCGATCCGCGCGCCGCGCAGTTGGCCATGTGGCGCGCGTTCAAGGAGACGGCCGCACGCCTACCGCCCGTGCCTGCGGCGCGTGTCGTCGATCACATCGTGCACATCGCCCGCGTAGCGGGTGTGGAACACGTGTGCCTCGGGAGTGATTTCGACGGAGTGCCCGCCGCCCCCGCCGGTTTGGAGGACGTGTCGAAGCTTCCGTTCCTCACGCGGGAGCTCTTGCGGCGAGGGTTCTCTCCCGCCGATGTCCGCAAGATCCTCGGGGGAAACGTCCTTCGCGTGATGAGCGAAAACGAGCGAGGGGCAGCGCCGGCGCGCTGACGGCTCGTCGCAACGCAAGCGGCGGGCGCTCGGACGAGCTCCGAAGCCTTACCCCTCCGAGACCGATCAGGCCGCCCCGCCTCTCCGCGCTTTTCCGCGCGCCGCGCCTCCGCAGCGCTGTACCCGACCTAGACCGGGACGACGGGCTGCTCGTCGGTGAAGAGGATCCAGTCGCGTTCCTTCTTCGGAAGCTCGCGCCAGGGTCGATCGACGTCGTATCCCAGCGAGGTCAGACGACTTGCCCGATCCAGAGACGCCGGTGAAGACGACGAGCGAGTCGCGCGGAATCCAGACATCGATGTCACGTTCATCGCGCGCGTCGTAGGTTGCGGGCGTCATGCCCCGTGGACCCGGCGAGGAGTGGTTTGCCGGGTTGCGATGCGTCCCTTTCGCCACAGCGGATATCGATGAGGCTCGCCCAAAGCCGGCGCGCCCGTACGGCACCCGCTCTGCCGGGCTGGAGATCGACGAGCTCGGGAGCGTCGTTGACGCCGCACGCACGTGCGACATGGCTTCGACGGCGGCCTTAACTTTCAGGACACGACACCCGAGTCATCGCAGGCGCACAACGGCACAGCGGCATTTGCGCTCGCTTCGCGTTTCCGCGCGGCACAGTCGTTGCGAGGAGCCAGGACCATGAGATTGCGCACCCCGCTCGACCGCTGGAGCGCGTCGTTCCTCGCGACCTTCGGGGTTCTCCCCGGCATCGCGTGCGGCGGCAAGTCTTCCGAGGGCACCATTCACGGAAGCGCTCGGACCGCGGCGACCCAGGAGCGTTCGGATTGGCAGGGTGGCGTCCTCGAAGCACGGGTC
>JALYHV010000391.1 GCA_030776205.1 Myxococcota bacterium
GCTCCGCGGCGAGCGACGAGTCGACCTCGACGTGCAGCGCAGGGGCCAGCGCACGTGCCGCCTCGGCGAACGCGGCATCGCGCACACGAATGGCTCGCACGCCGGCGCCCGCCAGATAGCGAGCGGCGACGTCGGCGGCCAACCCGTCGAGTTTCACGTCGACTGTCAGGCGGCCAATGCGCCCCTGCCCGGCGGCGCCGACCTCCGCGAGCTTCCTCTGGCGAGCGTAGCGATCCATGGCTCCGGCGCCGTCACCCTCCGGCAATGGCAGGGACGATGCTGATCTGATCTCCCGGCTTCAGCGCCGTCTTCAGCCCCTCGAGGAAGCGCACGTCCTCTTCCCCGACGTAAATATTCACGAACCGACGGACGCCCTTCTCGTCCAAAAGGCGCTCGCGGATCCCGGGGTGCTTGCGCTCGAGATCCTCGATGACCTCGCCGACCGTCTTTCCGGCGGCGGCCACCTCGTCGGCCCCTCCGGTCAACGTTCGAAGCGGCGTCGGGATGCGTACCATCGTCTCCATGAAGGGCTTCTCCTCTCCTCAACCCGTAAAAGCGGGCGCTGCGTAGGCTTGGGATTCGACACTGATGATGCGTGGACGCTCGCCGCAAAGATCGCAGTCCGAGCGGGTGGCTATGTAGCGCCGACGCAGGACGTCCGATCGGCCATCGAACGTGACGAGCTCGCCGTAGCGCGGGTTGCCGTCGAGGACCGAAAGGGCGAGGTCGGCCTGCGCGGCGGCGATGACGCCGACGACGGGTCCCATGACGCCGGCTTCGGAGCACGCCGCGCCTCCTTCCGAGGGAACGTTCTCGAACAGACAGCGGTAGCAAGGCCGGCCGGACGGACCGACGGCGAGCGCCGTCCCCACCCAGCGCACCGCGGAGGCGTGAACGACGGGCGTTCCGGAGAGCGCGCAGGCATCGGCCGTCAAAAACTTCGTCGCGAAGTTGTCCGCTCCCTCGAGCACCAGGTCGTACTCGCTGACGAGAGCCGCGGCGCGATCGGGAACCAAGCGCCTGCGGTGCAACCGGAGGTCGATGCCGGGCGTGACGCGGCGGAGCGCACGCGCGGCCGCTTCGACCTTTGGCGTGCCGACGTCGGAGTCGGTATAAAGGACCTGCCGGTGCAGGTTCGCCTGCTCCACGTCGTCGTCGTCGCAGAGACCGATCGTGCCCACACCCGCGCGCGCGAGCACGAGCGCCGCCGGGCAGCCGATGCCACCCACGCCAACGAGCAGAACGCGCGCCTTCGCCCGCGTCATGCCCCGACCTCCGGAAAGTAGGTCTCCAGGCTGAAATAGCGTTCGCCCGTGTCGGGAAGCACCGTCACCACGTTCTTGCCCTCGCCGAGCTCCCGCGCGACCTCGAGGGCGACACAAACGGCTGCGCCGGCGCTGATCCCGACCAGCAACCCCTCCTTCCGTGCGAGCGCCACTTTGGTGCGCCACGCCTCGGCGTCGCTCACCGTCCTCACTTCGTCGACGACGGCCGCATGGTAGTTCTTGGGCACGAAGCCGGCCGCGAGCCCTTGAATCTTTGTCGGGCCTCGCTCGCCGCGCGAGATGGTCGCGCTCGATTCGGGCTCGACGCCGATGATTCTCGGCGGCGGGGAGATTTCGCGTCGAAGGACGGCGCCGACGCCGCTGATCGTGCCCCCGGTCCCCACTCCCGCCACGAACGCGTCGATCGACAACGGCCGCATGGCGTCGAGAATCTCGCGCGCGGTCGTCTCCGCGTGAACGCGTGGGTTGGCCGCATTGTCGAACTGCTGGGGCATGAAAGCGCCGGGAGTATCCCGCGCGATCTCTCGCGCCTTCTCCACGGCGCCCTCCATCTGACGGCCCTCCGGCGTGAGCACGACCTCCGCACCAAAAGCCTCCAAGAGCTGCCGGCGCTCGAGGCTCATGCTTTCCGGCATGGCCAAGATGCACCGGTAACCGCGCACGGCGCAAACGAGGGCGAGGCCGATGCCCGTGTTGCCGCTGGTCGGCTCCACGACGACGCCACCCGCCCGGAGTCTGCCGGTTCGCTCGGCGTCCATGATCATCGCGAGAGCGATGCGGTCCTTGACCGAGCCTCCCGGGTTGGCCTGCTCCATTTTGGCCCACACTTCCGCTCGGCGGCCGCGCCCCTGGGAACGGATGGCCACGAGCGGCGTTTCACCGACGAGCTCGAGTACGTCCAGCGCCAACTGCGGCATCACGACCTCCTAGATGCCGTGGCCGCTGCGGGTGCGCGCGGACCGGCGCGGCCTGTTCGATGGAGAGTGCATGCACGCCCCGGTAGCTCGAAGGGCACGATAGTGGCGGCGCCGGTGCTGTCAACAAGGCGCGGCGGCGCGCGCGGCGCGTGCGATTCGGTGGCCGCCCTCGCCGCGGCCGCGCGCTCTCCGTCGACCGGGTACATTGCGCCATCGATGCTCGGTTCCGAGGAAGCCCAGGCGGTCCACGCGCGGTACCCGCCCATCGATCTTCACGCAGACACGCTCGCCTGGTCGCACCTGCTGGGCTACGACCTCCACGCCCGCCACGAGCCGCCGCTCTGGCGCGCCGCGTTTGGCGGCCATGTGGACGTACCGCGGATGCGGGAAGGCGGAATGGGGGCGCAGTTCTTCGGGCTCGTGACGCTCCCTCTCGGCGCGCGGACGCGCGGATTGGCGCGGAGCGCTCACGCGCAGATCGACCTCCTCGTCGAGGCCATCGAGCGGCGCCCGGGCGACCTCCGGCTCGTCCGCACCGCCAGCGAGATCGAGGCATGCCGGCACAGCGGAGCGATCGCGGCGCTCCTCGGTATCGAAGGCGCGCACGCGCTCGAAGGCAACCTCGAGGCGGTCGAGATCTTCGCGCGACGGGGCGTTCGTTATCTCGGCTTCCTCCATTTCAGCGCGAACGAGGCGGGATACCCCGCCTATGGCCCGGGCCGGAGCGATGCGGCCGGCCTCACGCGCTGGGGCTTCGACCTCGTTCGGCGCTGTGAGGCCGCCGGCGTGTTGGTCGACCTCTCTCACATCAACCGGCGCGGATTTCTCGACGCGTGCGCGGTTGCCGCAAAGCCGCCCATCGTGAGCCACACGGGGGTTCTTGGGGCCTTCGCGCACTGGCGCAACGTGGACGACGCGCAGCTCCGGGCCGTCGCCGACAAGGGCGGCGTCGTGGGGGTCATCTTTTATCCCCGCTACCTCGGGGGAGAGGGGCTCGATCCCGTCATTCGCCACCTGCGTCACGTCATCGACGTCGCCGGCGAGGACGCGCCGGCCCTTGGAAGCGATTGGGACGGGCTCATCGTCCCGACGCGGGAGCTGCGCGATCCGCGTGGCCTTCCTTTGCTGACGGAGGCGCTGCTCCGCGCAAAATTTCCGGAGCGGACCATCGGCAAAATTTTGCGCAACAACGTCCTGCGGGTGCTCGCCGACGCGTAGCGTTCCCGCGAGCGGCTCGAGCGACCTGCGGGCGAGCTCGCGCTCAGTCCACCTCGATTTCGTCCACCTCGAGACCGCGCCCCGCGAGCCGCCGCGCGATTCGACCGCGCCAGGCGTCGAGATCCGTGCCCGCCGGGGCCGTCAGATGAACACGCACGCGCCCTTGTTCCGCGCACACGAGCACCTTCGCGCCGGACAGGACTTCGCCGCCGAGCTCGAGATGCACGGCTCCGCGACTTCCGTCGCCAGACCACGCGATCTTTCTGACGAGCGCGGGAACCAGATCCTCGAGGGTGACGCACGCGCGTGCCTCGACCGGAGAGGCGGCGGCCGCATCGGTGAACGATGGCGGAGGCGCCAAGGCGGCTGGGACGGGCTCGTGCCGGCTGCCCGCGCCGGCAACGGCATCTGTCGCGACGCCGCGACGGGGCACCTCGGCCCGACCGGAAGCCTGTTCGTCGTGCGAGAAGCTGCGCGGGCGATTGCCCCCCCGTGGTTCGCCACCCGACAAAGGCTCCTCCGCCAGGCATGGCGGCTGCCGCAGCAAGCAAGCGAACACGCTCAGCCCGCCCGGTGGCTCCATCCTCGGAAGAAACGTTGTGCCCGCCGCCTCGAGAGCGATTTTGGGACTGCCCTCGCTGCCGCCGCCGGGGCGGGCCGCCGCGTGCACCGTACCCCCGCCGCGTCCAGGAAGGTCCGCGCCGCAAACGCGGGAATCGGCGGACAATCCGGGTCCGCTCTGGAGACCCGCATTCGAGACGCTCGAGGTGTTCATGCCCACCCATTCGACCAACGCCGCGCGGGAGTTGCGAATGCCGCACGCGGCACGCTCGGCAACGCTGCGTCACTCGTCGTTCCGACGGAAGGACGCAGGCACGTCAACGGTGGAGCTCGCTTGCCCGGCAGTGACTTGACCACCTTCGCTGCTCCGCTAGCCTGGCTCGAGGCGTGGCCGGAACGGGCC
>JALYHV010000392.1 GCA_030776205.1 Myxococcota bacterium
GCACCGCCGCCGCCGGCATTCGGAATTCCTCCGGGCCACAGCGCTCCTCCGCAGCATCCACCGTTCGGCGCCCCCGCCCCGGGCTACCCGCAGACCGCCGGGCCGCCCGCCTTCGGCGCGTCGCAGCCTCCTCCTCACAATCACGCGCCCTCGACCCATTCGCCGCGTCAGGCCGAGGTCGTACCCCCCAAGGTCCTTCGCGGCTTTCTGGTCGCGTACGGCACCAATCCGAGCGGTGAGTTCTGGCCGCTCACCGCGGGCCGTCTGCTCCTCGGGCGGGCGGGCGCGGGCGAAGGGCTCGATATCCCGCTTCAGGACCCGACCATTTCGTCGCGGCACGCGGCCCTCGACATCGACGGCGCGAGCGGCGTCATCACGGTCGAGGACACGGGTTCCACCAATGGGACATTCGTCAACGATGAGCACATTGGATTCAACGGGCGCCGCGAGCTTCGGGACGGTGACCGTATTCGCTTCGGTGGCTTCACCGCCATCGCCAAGGTCATCGGTCGCACCTGAGCAACTCACGCCTGCAATGCAACCGCAATGCAACTGACGAGGTACGACGTCGAGATGGCACGACGATCATCGCTCTTGCTGTTCGCCTTTCTCGCGATCCCGCTGACCACGCTGCTCGCGGTCACATCGTTCTGTCGCGTCGCATCCGCGGCGCCAGAGGCCCACATTCTACGGATCGATCCGCGGACAGGGCTGCAGAACGGAAAGCCCCTCCTGACGACGGTCATCGAGGTCGTCCAGTTCAAGCGGTTGAGTGACGTGCTGCAGCCCTGCGCCGGCGTGAGCGGCGCGGGCATTCTGTCGTGCTGGAGCGAGCAGCTCGAGAAGCCCGGTGCGCTCTGGGATCCGTTCCCCTTCCCGGAGCAGAACGCGCACCTTCTCGTCAAGGTCTCGGGCGAGGATCAGCTCACCAAGTTCGCTGACAAGGTCCAGTGGGGCAAGGCGCAGAACCAGCCGCACGTCGGCACCGCCTGGCTCGTCGCCGTCGACGCGGCGAGCAGCATAGGGGCGCGCTTCGGCGATGCGCGCACCATAGCCCACGAGTTCATCGAGCAGATGCAGCCGAACGACCTGATGGACCTGATGTTCTTCGACGACATTCAGGTCGTGAAGGACACCAAGTGGAAGACATTCAAGCAAAGAGCCGATCTCGGCAACGCGCTCAATGATTTCAAATCGCCAACACCCTCGCACGGGCGCGACCGCGCCCTGTTCTCCGAGATAAAGAGCATGACCCAGGACGCCTTCGGCTCGCTCGGAAACACCGACCAGCCCGACAGCGTTCCGCTTCATCAGGCAATGGTGCTCCTCTCGAACGGCGCGGGGCGGGGCGACCCGGAGAGCGCGAGCCCGAGCGCCGATGTGTTTCATCAGTACCTGAACCAGGGGCGCTTTCCGGCGGACAACACGTCGCTGCCCAAGACGCCGCTGCCGGTCATTTCGATTTGGCTGCCGAACGCGGCGAGCCTGATCGAGAACGTGTACCGGAACAACGAAGCGCAGTTCATGCAGGCCCTCGCCAATCCCGAGATAGGCGGCCTCTTCGACATCGTGCAAGAGGGCCAGGGTGCTTCGAAATCGAAGACGATTTTGAGCCGCGTCAAAGCGCGGTTCAACTCGATGTGGCTCGTTCACTGGACGATGAGCTGCGTCAACACGAGCGTGGAGCAGACCTTCAACCTCGTGTTCGAGAACACCCACCCCACCATCGCGCCGGACGGCACGTTCAAAGAGGTTCCGCTCGGAATGGATCCCACGCAGTGGCCGCTCGACGTGGACTTTGTGAAGACGGCGCAGGAAGCGCAGACGAACCCGCTCTATCCCGGCGGTCAGTTCACGGTCTACGGCGACTTCTGCTGGAGCGGCGACAAGCAGCGCGCAGAGTCGTATTTCATCCCCGCGGGTACGAGACCCAATCCGCAGCAGACGAGCGGCCGTGACCCCGAGGTCGCGAAGAGAGCGATGCAGCAGCTGCAGGCCCAGCATATGTTGGGCACGGCCGTCGCGGCGGGCGATGGATACGCGACGTTCACCGTCCCGGACGACGACAAGCTGCTGGAGGGCTCGGGCGACGGCACCGTCGCACACGTCGTCATCTACGACAACCGGGCACACCGCGCGTCCGCGGTCGACGAGAAGACCGTCCTGACGCTGAAGGCGACGAAGAAGCCGTTGTCGTGGCCGCTCATCGCCGGGTTGGCCGGTCTCGCCGTTGTTATCGTGCTCCTCGTCCTCGTTGTCTTCCGCGGGGGCGGCGGGCGAAAACGTGGCGGTGGCGGCCCGCCAGCGATGCATCACGTTCCGCCGGGCTATGGAGTGCCTCCGCAAGGAGGCGGTTACGGTGGCCCGCAGCCGCCGCCGAGAGGCTACGGCATGGTGCCCGCGGCGGACCCGTTCGGAACAACCGCTGCAGCCGGCGCCGGAGCGGGCGGCGCACCGGGGCCCGTGGTGTCGCCCAACGTGTTCGCGCCGGGGGCGGTCGGTGCGCAGGCCCGGTCGACGCCGGCCGCCACACCCGACCCGTTCGCAGCGGGACGGCCGCCCGTCGTCCAGGTGCGGTGCCCTACGTGCGGAATGACCATGATGGCGACGCCGGGGCAGCCTTCGGTATGCTTTTCGTGCGGCCAGCCTCTCCCAGCAGAGATCGCGAAGGGAGGTGGGGGCGCGAATGCCCCTCCGTTTCCTATTGCTGGAGCGTCCAACGCGCAGGCGCCGACGCCGCCCCCCAACGCTTATGCCGCGGCCCACGCTGCCACGCTCCGCGGGGCGGCAGGCCAGTTCACCGTGCGATCGGGTTCGGAGGTGCGCGTCGGCCGCGATCCGGCGCAGTGTCCGATCTTCCTCAGTGAGCCCCGCGTCAGCGGCGTTCATGCGACACTCCGGTTCGACTCGGGGCGACTGATGGTGCGCGACGAGACATCGAACAATGGCACCTGGGTGTCCGGCTCGCGCATCGCGCCCGGTGCCTGGATGCCCGTACCTGTCGGGGGGCCGCTCCGCTTCGGGCCCCTCGAGTTCAGCGTTCAACTGGAGCCCTGAGCCGCGGAGGATCGCATGCAGCCGGTGCCGGTGCTCCCGGCGATCGAGTACGCCGAGCGCTCCGATTCAGGGCGCGATCCAGACAAGCAGGTCAATGAGGACGCGTGCGGCCATAGCGAGACGCGTTTTGGGCACCTCTGCGTCGTCTGCGACGGGATGGGCGGGCACGCAGCGGGTCGAGAAGCGGCCGAGCTCGCGCTGAAGACGATCGTCGAGACCTTCGATAGGGCGTCCGACGGATCGACTCCAGCCGAGGTCCTGCGCGCCGGGGTGGAAGAGGCGAGCCGGAGCGTCTACGCGATGCCAAACACGGAGGTGGCGATGGGCCGCCCCGGGTCCACCATCGTGGCGCTGCTGATGCACGCGCACGGAACGGAGATCGCGCATGTGGGCGACAGCCGGTGTTACCTCGTGCACAAGGGGCAGATTTTCCGGATGACGCGCGACCACTCGATGGTGCAAGAGCTGGTCGACCGTGGACTATTGACGCCGCAGCAGGCGGCGCATCATCCGGACGCCAACCGAATCACGCGCGCGCTCGGTATGGGCCCCGACGTGCAGGCGGAGCTCCGCTCGCAGCCCGTCGCACACGTTACGGGCGATGCGTTCGTCCTCTGCTCCGATGGCCTCTCGGACCTCGTCGATGACGACGAGATCCTCGCCGTTGTCGGAGGGGAGCCGGCCGCGCAGGCCGTGGGCAAGCTCGTGGATCTGGCGAACGCGCGCGGAGGACACGACAACATCACGGTGGTCGTCCTGCGAGCCCGCGAGACGGCGCTCACCAACCCGACCAGCGTCTCGCCGACACTGCCGCAGACGAGCGTGCAGCAAAGCGCTCCGGTCGGTACCGCGATCATCGGAGATTCGAGCGCGACGCCGACCGTGCTCGAAGCGCCTTTGCATCCGGTTCTCGGTAGGCCCCTGCCGGTGTCCAATGCTCCGGCCACGCTCGCGACGTCGCATGCGACCGGCGGAAGCGCCCCGCGGTTGGAGACTACGGCGCCGCCGTCGTCGCGTGTCGCTCGGACGTTGCGACGCCGTCATCCCGCCGCCGTCGCGGGACTCGTGCTCGCCGTCGTGGCGGTAGTGATCCTGGGCGAGATGCTCGCCGAAGAAGTCACCGAGCGGAGCGGCAAGCGAAACGCGACGTCGATGGCGAACAGACCGGAGCCGGCACACGGAGACGGCGCAGCGGCCACGGACGCGATGACCACGCTCGCGCCAGATCCCGTCGTCGTCCCCACGCCGACGGCGCCCGCCGAGCCAATCGCGCCACTCGAGCCGCCGATCAAGCCCGCTCCGACGAAGCCGAAGCGCGCCGAACCACCGCGAAATACGGCGGACTAGATTTTTGGCGCAGCACCGGGGCTGCGCCCCTCGATCGAGCCCCGAGCCTATGCGCGGCAACCATCTGCGTTACACTCGCGTCGTGAAGCCTGCGTCCTCGTTCTCTCGCGGCGCCCTCCTGGGCGCTGCCGGCATCGTCTCCGTCGTCGTGGCGACGGGGTGCGCCGGCTTGCAGCTCACGACGATTAAGTCCGCGGAGCGCAAGCCGAGCAATGTCGCCGTGTACTTCAAGGTGCAGACGGGCGGGGGTGACCCGGTGGCGGGACTGACCGCCGAGCAATTTCGTATCTACGAGGACGGCCAGCTCGTCTCGCAATACGAGAGCAAACAAACCATTCTTAACCCGGCAGTCGCCGCGAGCCATTACACGCTGCTTCTCGTCGACATGAGCGGCAGCGTGCGCGAGGGTGGCAACGCCGACGCGATCGTGCAGGCGGTGAGCGCGTTCACCGATCGCGTCGAGAAGCAGCAGCGCGTCGGCATCTATGCGTTCGACGGCGGGCCCGACCTTTATCCCATCGTTCCCTTCACGGATCAGGCGGGGAATGCCAGAGCGGGTGCGCGCCAGCTCGCCACCTTCAAACCCAAGGATCCGAGCACGAATCTGAATGGCGCCGTCGTCAGAGCGCTCGACGAGCTGGACAACGCGCTGGCCAGGGCCCCGCAACCGCTCAAGTTCGGCACGATTGTCGTCTTCACGGACGGGACGGACCGCGCCAACCGCGTGCCCGTCGACACGATGCTGCAGCGCGTGCGCGACAAACCATTCGATGTGTACGCCATCGGGCTCGGAGGCGAGATCAAGGCCGGCCAGTTGTCCGAAATAGGAAAGAGCGGGACCGCCATGGCGGCGGACAAGACCGCCATCGTCAAGGCATTCGACGAGGTCGGCGCAAGAGTGGAGGCGCGCACGAGGAGCTTCTACCTGCTCTCGTACTGTTCGCCGTCCCGCGCCGGCAAGCACGTCGTGCGGGTGGAGGCCGTCTTCAAGGACCCCAAGGGCCAGAGCGACAGGACCGGCAGTCTCTCCAGCGATTTCGACGCGACCGGCTTTCAGCCCGGGTGCGACCCCAACACCCCACCGAGCTTCGATGTGACGCGGGGCGACGCTCTCGTTGCGGCTGCCAGCGAAAAGTCGGCGCCTGACGCGCACGACAAGGACAGCCAAGGAAAGGGTCGCGACGACAAGCACGGGGACAAGCGCGGTGACAGGCGCGACAAGCGCGAAAAGCCGGAGGACAAGAGGGAGGCGAAGCCGTCCGGGAAGATCGCCGCCGAGCCTGCATCCCAGCTGCCGCCGCCTCCACGTCCCTCTCCGGCGCACGAGTCGAACGGGCCGGCACCACCGCCGGAAAAGCAGCAGGACTTCACCCCATGACGCGGGCGCGCACGGCTGTCGATGCGTTTAGACGGGCGGCGCGAGGACCGCATCGGCGACCGCGTCGGCGGTGACCTTCGCGAGCAGGATACCGTTGCGGTGGTGCCCGGTCGCGAGGAACAAGCCCGGCATCGGTGACGCACCGATGAGCGCGCGGTCCCCCTCCACGTGCGGTCGAAAATTACTCCATGTGGCCGCGAGCTGCGCCGCGCCGAGGGACGGGACGCACGCCAGCGCGCAGCACAGGATGCCGTGAACGCCGCCCGCGGTGACCTCCTTGCGAAACCCTGCGCTCTCCATCGTGGAGCCGCAGAGAACGCGACCGTCGCCCCGCGGGACCACGTATCCACCGCTGCCGAATACGATGGTGCGCAGACGCGGCGGGCGTTCTTCCAACAGGACCATTTGTCCCCGCACCGGCCGGACTGCAGGTAGCCCGCTCGGCAGGCCTGACACGAGAGACGACCAGCTGCCTGCCGCGAGCACCGTCGCGTCCGCGAGCAGGTCCCCGTTATCGAGCGTCACCCCGAGGCAGCGGCCGTTCGCGACGATAAGCTTCTGAACGCTCGTGCCCGAACGCACCGTCGCAAGCGGGCTGCGTGTCAGGGCTACCGTCAATGCTCGCAGCAACGCGGGAGGGTCGACCTGGGCGTCGTCCGCGAAATGGGCGGCGGCGAGCACGTCCGTGCCTAGCTCGGGCTCTACGGCGCGCGCCGTTCGAGCGTCCAGCAACTCGGCGCGCAGTCCCCTCGCCGCCTGCCATTGCACCTCGCTCGCCAGCTCGGCGCGCTCGGGCTCGTCCATGGCCACTTTCAAGACGCCCGTAGCGCGGTAGCCGACGTCGATTCCGCTGGCCTGTCGGAGCGCCTCCGCCCAGGAGCGCCAGGCCTGGCGAGCGGCCGCGAAGCGCGTCAGCTCCTCCTCCCGCCCGTGCAGCTCCACCTGGGCTCCCAGAATGCCGGCCGCGGCACTCGATGCCTCGGCGCCGGGGATTGCCCGTTCGAGCAGGACGATGGCGGCGCCTCGATCGCAGAGCGCGAGAGCCGTCGCGCAACCCATGACCCCTCCGCCGATGATCGCCACCTTCACGCGGCTGCTCTAGCATGCGGGCGGACGCGCTCAGCGGACGCGCCAGAACAGCCGCGCGATCGATGCGCCGTTCCACAGCGCGAAGGCAACCATGACGGCAAAAAGCACCACCGCGCGGCGTTCATGGGAGGGCACCTCGCCATCGACGAGGAGAAAGGCGGTAGATGGCAGCCGCTCTTCCGTCGTTTGCTCGATTGCCGCCGCCAGCCGGCGATGCCTCAAACCGGCGGATTCGAATCGAACGAGCCGCCCAGTGAACGATTGCGGCGGTTCCCATCGCCCGCTCTCCTGCCCGGGAGGTACTCGTAGGTCGACCCAAACGTCTGGTCGGCCTGCGACGGGCATGGTCCGGAACGAGTCTCCCGTGAAGGGCCGCTCGTAGCGGATGCCTCCCGCAACAGTGAGCGTGGCGGCCGCCCTGACGAGTCCGTTCTCGGCAGAGGCGAGCACGCCTGGCGCCACGTTGCGAAGGTCCCCGAGGACGACGGCAGAGTCGCTGCGGAAGCCGTAGGCGACGTCCCCTAGCAACGCGAACCCCATCGCCATGGCGATGATCCCAGCCAGTGCCAGCACGGCGACGGTGAGCGCTCGCGCGGTTCGCGGCGGAGCGGGCAGCGCCAGCAGCTCCGCATCGGGTTCGTCGGCGTCGACGCCAAGCCCGATCGATTCCGGCAGGGCGGACCGGACGACGGGCGGCACTTCTTGCGTCACGCCGAGCACAGCATACCTCGACACGCGCGCGGCCGTGGTTGTTCCCGCTTGGCTGGCGCGGCAGTACGGCTGTAGCGTAAGGAAAATGGCCAGCGCGAAGCCCGTCGTCTGCCCGTCCTGCGGATTCCAAAAGAATCCCCCCGGCTCCCCGCGCTGCGCGTCGTGCGGGTCCAAAATAGAAGACATCAGCAAGAAGCGCATCCGCGACGAAGACGTCGCGCGCCGCTACCAGCAAGAAGGCGTGAGCATGCAATGGCTGCTCATCGCTTTTCTCGTTCAAGGCGTGCTTACGGCGGCCCTCGTCTTCGGGCTCCCGATGGTGCTGCCAATGCTCGACTTCGAGGGACAAGGCGGGATGCTGGTTTGCATCCCGGTGTGGTTTCTCGGCGGAATGCTGGTTGGAATGATTTCGCCGGGTCGCACCTTCATCGAGCCGGCGGTTGCGAGCCTGCTCGTCGCCATCCCGACGACCTTCGTGCTCATTCAGAGCCAGACCGTTCGCACGATGCCTGTCTTTCTTTATCTGATCTTCGCGGCGATCGGCATCTTGCTCACGCTCATCGGGGCGTACATCGGTGAGCGCATCCAGCTCGGACCCGCTCCGAAGACAGCGGAGTAGGGGCGCTCGGCTTCGGGACAGCCAGCAAGGACGCAGAATGCCATGTTCGACGTGGTTGTCATTGGCGGCGGGCCCGCCGGGGCGATCTGCGCGGCGCGGCTGGCGTCGCGTGGCGTTCGGGTAGCCGTCTTCGAACAAGCCCACCATCCTCGCTTTCACCTCGGCGAGTCACTCTTGCCGAACAGCCTCGAAGTGCTGGATGCGGTCGGCATTCTAGGCGAGGTGCGCGCTCGATTTATGATGAAGCGTGGAGCACGGTTCGTGGATGGCTCGCACGAAACGCGGACCGCGCGTTACGCCTTCGCCGACGCGCTGCGGCCCACGTGGGACCACGCATTCCAGGTGCCGCGCGATGCGTTCGACGAGCTGCTTTTTCGCCATGCAGGCGCATCGGGCGCCGAGCTACGCGAGGGATGCGAGGTCACGCGTGTCCTTCACGAGAACGGGCGCGCGGCCGGCGTCGAGTCGCGTTCGGCGGACGGCAAGGGAGAGACAGTGCGCGCGCGCTTCGTCGTCGACGCGAGCGGTCGGAGCGCGATGTTGTCGCGCGGCGCAGGGCCGGTCGAGCGCCTGGAGGGCCTGGATCGCACGGCGCTCTTCACCCAGGTGCGTGGCGCCTGGCGCGATATCGGGGAGCGCGAGGGGGACATCCAGATCGTCCTTTTCGGTGTCGGGACGAGCAATATGGGCTGGTTCTGGCTGATCCCGTTCGCGGACGGCAGAACGAGCGTCGGCGCGGTGGTGTCGAGTGAATGGATGCGCGCGCACCGTCACTTGGCGGGGCCCGAAGCGTTCTTCGATGCAGCGGTGCGAGAGTCGGGCGCCATGGGCACGATGATCGCGGGTGCGGAGCGGTGCTTCCCGCCGAGGGCCACGGCGGACTTCAGCTTCCGGGTACGGCAGATGAGGGGAGAAGGGTGGCTCGCCCTAGGCGACGCCGCGGGGTTCATCGATCCTCTGTTCTCGACCGGCGCCCACCTCGCCATGCGCGGGGGCCTGCACGCAGCAGACGCCATCGAGCGCGTGCTCTCCGGAGGCGATCCGGCGCAGACGAGCTTCGCTACCTGGGAGAGGGAAATGCGCGCCGGCGCGGAGCTGTTCATCGGCGCGGTGCAAGCGTTCTATTCCGGCGAGCTCGCCAACTACTTGTTCGCGGACCCCCAGCATCCGTTCTTGAGGAGAGCGATCACCTCGCTGCTCTCGGGTGACGTCTTCGACGAAGGCGCTCGATGGGTGCGCGAGCTGCGGACGAGGTTTCCGGCGCGCCTGCGATGATCGCGCGCAATAGCCCGCTCGCGAGTAGCTCGTCGCGACTCAGGTCGTGTATTCGGAATTGATGGCTACGTAGTCCGGACCGAGGTCGCAGCCCCACACCTTGGCGAGGTGTCGGCCGCCACCGATGCGAACGTCGATGGCGACGCGTCGCGACGCACGTATCCGGCTCGAGAGCTCGACGAGATCGACGGTGACTGGCTCGTCGCGAGAGAAGACGACCTGGCCCATCATCGCGATGACCACCTCCGCGGGCCGAATGGAACGGATGGTCTGCCGCTCGTCCGGCTTGCCGATGGCCATCACGAGGCGCCCCCAGTTGGGATCTCCCCCGTGGACGGCGGTCTTCACTAGGGGAGAGTTGATGATCCTCTTCGCGAGAAGCTTGGCATCCGCCGCTGACGTGTCGACCGACACGTCGCATTCGATCAGCTTCGTTGCTCCTTCCGACTGCGCCACGATGTCGCGCGCCAGCTTGAGAGCGATGCAGCGGACTGCGTCGGCAAAGTCGGCGCGCAAACCTTCGTCGAGCTTCGCGCGGCGTGTCGAGAAGACGACGGCCGTGTCGCTCGTGCTCGTGTCCGAGTCGACGCTGATGCTATTGAACGTCCGCTCTACCGCGTCCGTAAGGATGGCCTTGAGCTCGGAGGCATCGGCGTCCGCGTTGGTAAAAAAATAGACGAGCATCGTGGCCATGTTCGGCTCGATCATGCCCGCGCCCTTGGCCATCGCACAGACCACGAGGTCACCGACACGCACCGAGCAGACTTTCGGTCGGGCGTCCGTCGTCAGAATGGCGCGGGCGGTCTCGTCGAGAGCACCCGGACGAAGCTTGCGCGCGAACCCGATCAGGGCGGTTTGCAATTTCGCCATAGGCAGCGGGACACCGATGACGCCCGTGCACGACAGCACGACGTCGTTCTCGTCGACCGCGAGCTCGCGCGCGACGAGCCCCGCAAGCGCGTGCATGTCCGCTTCGCCGTTCGGCGTGAAGACGTTTGCGTTCTTGCTGACAACCGCCAGCGCTTGCGCGCGACCGTTGGCGAGCGCTCGCTTGCCGAGCTGGACCGCATAGCTCGGGCAAAGGTTCTTCGTGAACACCCCGGCCGCCGACCCCGGCTCATCGAGCTTGACGACCGTGAAATCGAGCACCCCCGGGTGCTTCACGCCGGCCGCAATCGCCGCCGCCGTGATCCCTTCGGGTTGGTGGATCAGCGATGGCTCGACGGCGACCTCTCGTCCCCAATGCCGCGAACGAAACGACAGGACGTCGTCCGAAGGGTCACCGGTAGTGGCCGGCTCGATGAACGCATTCCAATCTTCGAACGGTCTCTGCTTCACGACGTGTACTCGTCGTCACCCGAAGGGTGACGGAGCTCAGACGTCCTTCTGGTCGCGAACGCGCGCCGCCTTGCCTGCGAGGTCGCGCAAGTAGAAGAGGCGCGCCCGACGGACGACACCCCTGCTGACGATTTCGACCTTTTCGATGCGCGGTGAGTGGGACAGGAAAATGCGCTCCACGCCCACGTTGAAGCTGACTTTGCGCACGGTGAACGTGCTGCGTGCGCCGGCGCGATGCCGCTTGATGACGACACCTTGGAAGACCTGCGTGCGCTCCTTGTCACCCTCGACGATGCGATAGTGGACGCGCACCGTGTCGCCCACACGAAATTCAGGCAGGTCCGTGCGGAGAAACTTGGACTCGAGATCGGCGAGCTTTGGCGAAGTGTTCATGGCGCGTCTCGGGGGCGGCGTGGCGGTCGCCGAGCGATCCACGGCTCGGTGGCGATGTCGCCGAGCAGCGGCTCGGCGGCTAGGTGGCGAGTTGGCGAGTTGGCGACGGAAGTACCGGCGAGGGAAAGGAGCGCGGGCTTAAAGCATGCGATTCCAGGCGTGTCAAACGACGGCGTCAAACGCGGAGTGGAAGGACGCGCGAGACGCCTGGACGCGACTTGACGTACGGCGTCTCTCCCGTATGTTCGGCACCCTTCCAAAACACTCGCCTCGCGTGCCGAGCGCCCGGATTCGTTTCCGTCGCGCTCCCGTCCCTTTCGCTGGTCGACGGCGTGCACAAACGGGCCCGTCGGCGTCAAAAGCCATCGTCACTGAAACGCGCCAGCGAACAGGAGCGCATCCGCCATGAATACGAAGCCCGGAACCATCGGCCGCAAACTCGGTTGCACACAGATCTTCGAGGAGAACGGCGCCGTCACGCGTGTGACGGTCATCGAAGCAGGCCCCGTCGTGGTAGTGGGCAAGCGCACGATGGAAAAGGACGGATACACGGCCCTCGTCCTAGGCCTCGGCGAGCGGAAGGAAAAGCACACGACGAAGCCGGCCGCGGGCATTTTCAAGAAGGCGGGCGTGACGCCGAAACGCGTCGTGCAGGAGCTCCGGTGCGAGCCGGACTTCGCGTCGAAGTGGGAAATCGGGCAAGCGCTCAAGCTGGACGAGATATTTCAGCCAGGCCAGAAGGTCGATGCGCGCGGGACTACGCGCGGACGCGGCTTCACGGGGGTGGTCCGTCGCTGGGGCTTTGCCGGCGCGGTGAGCACCCATGGAACGCACGAATACCGCCGCCACCCCGGCTCGATCGGCACGAACATGACGCCAGGAAGGACCCTCCCGAACCTCAAGATGGGCGGACAATACGGCAACGAGACGGTGTCGGTGCTCAACATCAGGATCGCGCGCGTCGACGTCGAAAAGAACTTGCTCCTGCTCGAGGGCGGCGTGCCCGGTACACGGAATGGCATCGTGCTCGTCCGCCAGGCCGTCAAGGCCAAGAAGAAGTCGACGAAGCGCTGAGCCGCAGTGGCCGGCGGTGGCGCCATGGCCTCTCGCAAGAACCCGTACGCCAAGCCGGACCACTTCACGAGGGCCGCCAAAGGGGCGGGTTTTCCGGCGCGGAGCGTCTTCAAGCTGGAGGAGATCGACCGGCGGGTCCGGCTTCTTCGCGGCGGGATGCGGGTGCTCGATTTGGGCGCTGCGCCGGGGAGCTGGTCGCTCTACGCCGCGCAGCGTATCGGCCAAAGCGGGCGACTCCTCGCGATCGATCGCCAGCCGATGGGGGTCTCTCTCCCGCCCCAGGCCACTATCCTTCAGGGCGACGCCTTCGACATTTCCAACGACGCGCTCGCCGCGCTGGCGCCGTATGACGTGGTGTTGAGCGACATGGCGCCCAACACGACCGGCAGCCGGGTCACCGATCAGGCGCGAAGCTTCGAGCTCTTCATGCATGCGCTGGCGGTTGCGGATAGGCTCTCCGTCAAGGGAGCATCGTTCGTGGGCAAGCTTTTCATGAGCGACGACCTCCGTGCCGCGCGCGCGGAGCTGAAACGTCTCTACGCGACGGAGCGCCTCATTCGGCCGGATGGGACACGCACCGGCAGCATGGAAATCTTCCTCGTAGGTACGCAGAAAAGAGAATGACCCTTCCCGCGGCGCAGCTACTCGCCGGGAGGTTCGTCGTCGAACGCGAGGTCGGGCGAGGCGGGATCGGAATCGTCTACCGGGCTCAGGACCAGATGAGCGGGCAGGCCGTGGCGCTGAAAATTATCGCCGTGCCCGGCGTCGATGCTGGGGAAGAAGCGCGTTTTCGCCGCGAAGGCCGCGTGCTGGCAGGCCTGCAGCATCCCGGCATCGTCCGCGTCGTCGCTTTTGGACAGTTGGCAGAGGGACAGCCCTACATCGCCATGGAGTGGCTGGAAGGTGAGGACATTGCTCAAAGGCAGCGGCGCGCGCCTCTTTCCCTGGTCAGAAGCCTAGAGGTCGCCGCCGATGTTTGCGAAGCCCTGGCCGCCGCCCACCAGGCGGGGATAATCCATCGCGACGTCAAGCCGTCCAACGTCATTCTGGTCGGTAGCGCGCCGGGACGGGCGGGGCCTCACACGACCAAGCTGGTCGATTTCGGCGTCGCGGCAGCGCTCGACGTCCAGCTGACGCGTACGGGAACAATCGTGGGTACGCCCGCCTATATGGCGCCGGAACAGGCGCGGGGTGATGGCGAGGTGGACGCGCGCGCCGACCTCTACGCGCTCGGCGCCACTTTGTTCGAGCTCATCACGGGCCGGCCGCCACATGTGGGACCCACCCCAATCGCCATCCTGGCCCGCCTCGTTACCGCCTCGGCGCCCCGCCTGTCGGAGGTGTTCATCGACGCTCCGCCGCGGCTTGACGCCCTGATGGCGAGCTTGCTGGCCACCACTCCGGGCGAGCGGCCCGCGACTGCGCGCGACGTCTCGCGGGAGCTGCGCGCTATTGCGTCCGAGCTGGGAGGCCCTTCGGCCGGGAAGCTGACACGAAGCGGCTCGTACGACGCGGCGCCCATCAGCCTGACGATCGGCAAGTCCAGCGGGTCGCGTCTCGTGACTTCGATCGTTGCGACTCGCGTCCCCAAGGGCGCTGTGCGCGCGCGGCTCCTAACGCACCTGCGCGCCCGTGGGGCGGACGCGACCGAGTTAGGCGGCGACGCGATCGTGGCCCACCTCGGCGTGCACAAGGCGCTCGGAGACGAAGCACTGCGGGCGATCGATTTGGGCCTACGAATTGCCAAGCTGAACGCCTCGGTTGGCATCGCAACCGGCAGAACGCGCATCGACCGGACACGACCCACCGGGGAGGTGGTGGATCGGGCCGCGGCCCTCGCCCGCGACGCGCCACGCGGTGAGCTCTTCGTCGACACGACGACGACGCAGTTGACGCAAGGGCGCTTCGAGCTGCAGCTCCGGGGTGATGGAAGCGCCGTAGTCGGTCCGCCGCTGCGGGGGCGTCGCGACGTCCTCGGCGGCGCCACGTTCGTAGGTCGCGAGGCCGAGCTCGCGCAGATCGTTGCCAGCTTCGAACGCTGCGTCGAGGAAAGAACACCGATCGTCGTGACGCTGACGGGGGCACCCGGGATCGGTAAGACACGGCTACGGCGCGAGGCGCTAGCGCGGATGGCCGCGCACGCTAGCGGGCCGCAGCTGGTGCTGACGCGGAGCGAGTCGTTCGGCACGAGCCACGCCCTTGGGGTTGTGGGCGACATCGCGCGCCGCCTTACCGGCGTCGCAAAAGGAGCGGAGCTGCACGAGGTGCTCGATGCGACGGACCTGCTAGTCGCGATGAGCGAGGCTCCCTGCTCCGACTCCGCGCGCGCACTCCTCGCCCGACTCGTGGCCGGCGAGGCGTTTCCGGAGATCGACGACGCTGCCGGGGGCGCGCGCGACGCGCTGTGGCTCGCGCTCACCGAGATGACGGTCGGGATGGCGCGCCACCACCCACTCGTCGTGGTGATCGAGGACGCGCAGTGGGCAGATGCGGAGAGCCTCGTCTGGGCCGACCATCTGCTCGCACGCGCTGCCGGAAGGGCGGTCTATCTGATCGTGGTGGCGCGCCCTGCCCTGTGGCGAGACGATCCGACGCGCTTCGGGAATCGCGATCATGTCCGGATCGAGCTCCGCCCGCTGTCGCGAAAGGAGGCGCGCTCGATCGCTTCGTGCCTCCTCGGCGAGCAAGGACGCGGTGAGATGGGCGAAGCACTGGCCGATTCGATAGCCAGCCAGTCGGCGGGGCTGCCGCTCTTCGCGGAGGAGCTCGCGCGCATCGCCGCCGCTGGACGCGACGGATCCGCGGCGCCCACAATCGAAGCGGCCATGCAAGTGCAGCTCGACGCGCTCGACGAGTATGGCCGCGACGCGGCAGCCAAGCTGGCTGTTTTCGGGCAACTCGGCTGGGACGTGGGCCTCGAGGCGCTGGGGGTCGCAGGGGCGGACGTCGCGCTACGGGAGCTTTGCAATGCCGATGTGCTCGTCGAACAAACGCACTCGCGATTCGCCGGGATGCACGAGTTCGCGTTCAAACACGCGCTGATGCGCGAGGTGGCCTACGCATCGCTCGGCGAGGACAGCCTGATCGAGTGTCACACCCGCGCCGGCCGCTGGCTGGCGAACCTCGGCGAGGACGACGCCATCATCGCGCGTCACCTCGAGCTCGGCGGCGAAGGTGTCGCCGCCGCAACGTTCCTGGAGAAGGCTGCCCGCCGTGCACTCGCGGCGCACGCACTCGCGGACGCGGTGTCTCTCGCCGAAAAGGCGCTCGCCTTCGCGGACGACAAGCCCACACAATTTGCGCGGGCGCAGCTCCTGGACGAGGCGTGGAATCGGCTCGACGCCCGCGCGGGCGAGCGCGACACGGCCGTCCGAGCCATGCGTGACGCGGTTTACGACACCGCCAGCGACGTCCGCGCTCGCGGCGCGCGGGTGCGATACGAGGACGCCTGCGGGGGGGATTCAGGCACGAGCGCGCGCCTCGACGACGTGTGCCGCGCGGCGCAGGCACAGAACCTCCTCGACGAGGAAGCGCGCTGCGGTGCAGCGCTCGCCACACGCTGCGCTTACGCGGGCGAGCTGGAAAAAGCGGCGGAGGTGGCCGATCGCCTCTTGATCCTATCCCAACGTCACAACGTGGCTGGGGCAGCCGTCGATGCATGGCAAACGCTCGCCGTCGTCCGGCAGGCTCGCGGCGAAGTGGGCGCGGCGCTGGACGCGCGCCGCAGCGC
>JALYHV010000393.1 GCA_030776205.1 Myxococcota bacterium
GTCTCGCGAACGGTGCCGGCCTTGGGTGCCGTGATCGTCACGGTCGCCTTGTCGGTCATCACCTCGACGATGGGCTGGTCCTCCTTGACGTCGTCCCCGGCCTTGACGAGCCAGCTGACGATCTCCCCCTCTGTCACGCCTTCGCCCAGGTCCGGTAACTTGAAGTCCCAGCGCGCCATCGACGGCCCTCTCCTCTCGAAATCTGGCCGGCGTCCGCCCGCGTGCGTCAGTAGTTCGCGGTCTGAACGATGGCCGGCAGAATCCTGTGTGCAAGCGGCAAGTAGTCCATCTCCAGAGCATAAGGGAAGGGCGTGTCGTAGCCGCAGACGCGGACGGGCGGAGCCTCGAGATGCACGAACGATTTCTCGCTGATCAAAGCCACGAGCTCGGCGCCGAAACCGCACGTCTTTGGCGCCTCGTGAACCACGATCACTCGGCCTGTTTTCTTCACACTCGCCACTATTGTTTCGATGTCCACCGGCCACAACGTGCGGAGGTCCACAACCTCGCACTCTATTGCTGACTTTTGCGCCTCTTCGGCTGCGGCGAGGGCTTCGTACAGCATGGCCCCCCACGCGAGGAGCGTGACGTCGCGCCCGGGCCGCGCGATAGCGGCGCTCCCGAGCGGCACAATGTAGTCGCCCTCCGGAACCTCTCCTTTCGCGGCCCTGTAAATGCGCTTTGGCTCGAAGAAAAGGACTGGGTCCGGATCGCGAATCGACGCGAGCAGGAGGCCCTTCGCGTCGTAGGGGTTGCTTGGGCAGACGACCTTCAGCCCGGCGATGTGAACAAAGAGCGCCTCGGGAGATTGCGAGTGATAGAGGCCGCCGCGAATTCCCCCGCCGATCGGCGAGCGGACCACCATCTTGGCCGCATACTCCCCGCCGGAACGCCAGCGCAGTTTGGCCAGCTCGTTCACGATCTGGTCGTACGCAGGATAAATGAAATCGGCGAATTGAATCTCCGCTACCGGTACGAGCCCGAACAGCGCCATGCCGATGGCGGTCCCTATGATTCCTCCCTCGGAGAGCGGAGTGTCGATGACCCGTTCTTCGCCGAATTCGTCGAGGAGACCCTGCGTTACGCGGAACACACCCCCGATTCGCGCGACGTCCTCGCCAAGGACGATGACGCGCTCATCGCGGCGCATCTCGTGGCGAAGCGCCTCGTTGATCGCCTGCACCAGGTTGACGCTCATCGGCAGACACTCACCGGCACGCGGCGCTTTCGCTTCTCTGCTCCTCGAGATGCCAGGGCAGCTCGGCATAGACGTCGTCGAACAAGGTGTTGAGCGAGGGCCGAACGGCGGCGGACGCGTCGGCGAGCGCGCGGTCGACCTCGGCGCTCATCTCGGCCGCTAGTGCGCCCTGGCGCTCTTCCCCCCAGATGCCACGCGCCCGAAGGTGTCGCCCGAGGCGCGCCAGCGGGTCCGCTTCTTTGCCGGGGTCGATGACCGCCTCGATCAGCGTACTGCCCATGCCCGACACGGCGCGCGCCCTTGCCTCCCGCGTGACGTTGCGGACCGCCACGATGTCTGTCCCATCGACGCGAACGTCCGTCACCCCGTAGGCGACCGCCCTGCCTTTCCCCCGGGACCCTCGGTCTTCGATGGCGTCTCCAGCATTCCCGCGCAGACCTCGAATGCAGCACACCGCAACGACGGGGGCCCGGCTGATCCCGGCGAAGTTGAGACCTGCGTGGAAATCGGCGCTGCTCGTCGCCCGGTCTTCGAAAAGAACGAGGACCGCCTCCTCGCGTTTCTGAAGACGTGCTGCCCACGCCACCCCGACCGCGTGGGGAACTTGGCTCGCACCGGTCCGGCTCGCTGGCACAACACGTGCCCGCTTCCAGGGCCCGCGTTCCGACGGCGTGCGCGTGGTCATCGGCACCCCCGATTCGCCCCGTGGGGCCCCCTCGCGCAGATTACCCAGCACGTCCTGGACGCACGTGTCGAGCGACACACCTCGCCAGAGCGCCGCGGCGAACCGGTGTCCGCCGGGAAACACCCAGTCGTCATCATGCATCGCCGACATGGCGCCGAGCGTCGCCGCCTCCCCGCCTCGCAAGGGTTCTCCGCGCGGAGGGCTCTCGCGAGCGGCCTCCAACGCCGCGAGCTTCTCCTCGCAAAGGCGGAGGAGAACCATGTGATCGAAGAGCGCGACCGCAATATCGTCGGAGAAATTATGAGCGTCCGCCGGGTCGACGGACCCGTCGTCGCACAGCCCGTTTGCGAGCGACGCCGGCGAGGCAAGCGTCTCCATGGCGCGGGCGGTAGGCTAGCCGAAAGGCCACTTCCAGGCGAGCGGTCAACTTTCGCGACCGGCACACGGAGCGCGCACGGAGATGAAAGCACGCCGTAACCGGACGGCACGCGAGACGAGGCCCTCCCGACGCGCTATCATTCCGATCGATGGCGCGGCGTGCTTTCGTACCGCCCCCTGCGCTTGCGCCCGAATCGACGCCCCGCATGGGAGAAGGCCTCGCGGCAGGTCGTTCCACACCGGACGGCGGGCCGCGCTCGAGCGCGACGGTTCCGCCCCCCCGTCCCTCCGTGCCCGCACCGCCGCCGTCGGCGGGGATGCCCGAGTCGCGGCGAGGCATGCCGTCGACGCTTCAAGGGTCCGACGGCGTGTCGATCGCTGCGTGCGCGCAGCTGCTCGATCGCCTCGCCGCCGCAGACGAAGGGCCCTTCATCGCCAGCTGGCTCGAAGGCGTCCTCTCGGGACGCGCCCGTACCGATCCTGCCCTCGCCGTTCGCCTGCTCAGGGCGTATCGCGAGACCGGTCGGGTCGACCGCGCGCGCGAGCTAGCCGCCTCCCTTCCGGGGGCGCTCGCCTCGTGGAACCCGCTCGATGGCGCCCGGCTGGCGATTGAGCGCTCGATGCTTGCGACGTTCGAGGGGCGATGCGATCACGCCGAGGCCGAGCTGCGGCTCGCCTCACGCGCCCTCAGCGCCGCGCCAAAAGGGACCGGCCTCCGTGAGCAGCTCGACATGCACATGGCTCAGGCGCAGCTCGAACTGAAACTGAACCGGCTGGCCAACGCCGCCAGCGCGCTTCGCCTCGCGGAGCACGTTGCCGACCGCATAGAGGACGGCGCCTGGCGGACCTCTGCAGCCATGGCGCTCGGTCACATCGCGATGCGCCTCTGTGACCCTCGAGGTGCCGCAAAGCATTACGGCGCGGCTCTGGCACGTGCACCCGCGCGGGGCGCCGCGGCCATGAGCGCGCATGGCAACCTGGCGATAGCCATGGCGAGCATCGGTCGCTTCGACGAGGGCAGGCACAGCGCGGTCCAGGCCGTAGGCATCGCGCGCGAGCTCGCGGCGGGCTGGCGGCACGCCGACGCGCACGACGTGCTCGCGATCGTCGAAATAGCGGCCGACCACCCCCTGGCGGCGCTCCACGCCATCGATGAGGGCCTCCTCGCGCTGGGCGAGACGGAGCACCCCATGCTCCGTTACCAGCTCGCGGAGCACCGCGCGTCGGCGCTCGCCATGCTCGGACGAGCGCCGGCCGCACGGCAGTGGCTGACCAAAGCCGAGAGACTTCACGCCGAGCTCACCGCGGTCGACCTCATGGATGAGCAGGACCTCGTTGCAACGCGCGCGCGGACGCTCGAGGCGAGCGGGGAGCTACGCGAAGCGCTCGAGCACGCCGCCGCACATGCCGACAAGCTCGTCGACGCGTTCGTCACAGGGTCGCTCAACCTGGTGATCGGCCGTTGCGCTCTGGCACTCGGTGACCCCGCCACGGCGCGTGCCGCGGTAGAACGCGCGGCGCTTTCCGGCGACAAGCACGGCTGGGTTTTCCCGGAGCGGCTGCTCTCCTTGGCGCTGTGGGAGCTCGCTCTTCGCAGCGGCGATAGTCGCGTGGTCCGCTACGCAGAGCGCACCATGAGCCTGATGAACGCCGCCGGAGCCGCTGAGACTCAGCCGCGCGTCTACGACGAGCAAATTGCCGGTCCACCTTCGAGCGAAGGGCTCGACGCCCGCGGCGAGCCAAACGAGGGCGAGCCGCTCATTTACGTAACGACTCCCCAGGGAGTGACGCGCTTGCCGCTGAATGAGCTGTCGCGCGCGACCCGAGGCGCGACCCTCGTCGTCGACACGCTGGCCCACCACCTGCGCGTCGATGACCGCGAGGTTTCGCTCGAACGGCGGCGCGCGCTGGAGCCGCTCGTCGTCCAGCTGCTCCGGCGGGCCAAGGAAGGTCTCAGCGCCGACGAAATCCTGCGCGCAGCGGGCGGCCCGGGGCCGGAGAGCGCCGATGCGGAGCATCGCGTTCGCGTTCTGATTTCGCGAGTGCGCGATCTCCTCGGCGACCCTGCGGCCATCGAGCGCGTTCGCGACGCCGGCGAATACGGGCGCACGCGTTATCGCCTTGCGCCCAACGTGCGCTTCGCGTTGGTCGAACCGCTTTACAGCTCCAGCGCCGGAACGTGACGCCCGCAAGTTACCGATAAAAGAGATCTCCTTTTGATTCCAGTGGCTTCCGCGCCACCCCGACGAGGACAAAGGCCAACGACGCGACCGCCGCACCGCCCACGATGCTCCTCAGTGAGTAGACGACGTCCTCGCTAGGGGATCGACCCCGCAAGATGGGAATGCCTTCGATTGCCCAGAACGCGACGTGCGCAGCGATCGAGGCAAACACCGAACCGGTCGCAACGCGAATTCGTACGAGCCCGAGGCCAAGGAGGAGCGACGTGGGCATGGTGCGCCAGTCGAGCGAGCCGCCGGCGAAACAGAGCGCGGAAGCCACTACAGCGAGGGGCTGGGAAACCGCCCGTCGGAGCTCGGTGAAGAGAACGCCCCGAAAGAAGAGCTCGCGCGTGAGCGGCATCACCCCGAACGCAGCGACGACGAGCGCGATGCGCGCCCCTTGCGACGGTACGCTGAGAAGCCGTTCGATCGCATCGCTGTCCGAGGGGGCGTACGGCCAGCGCCGGACCACGGCGTCGTTGATGGTCGAAATCGCGGGGTAGAGCCCCGCGCCGGCGACGGCCGACAACACCAGGCGCACGGGACCCACCGGGCGCAGCCCGAGCTCGAGCCGAAGTGTTGCCTCCGGCGCGTGGACGCGGACAATGGCAAAGACGGCGATGGACGTTGCCAGGACCTGACAAATCGCGAGGTTCACGACGTCCCCGATCGCGCCGGGACGGGCGCTCTCGGTGATTTGAACGCACGTGTTCTCGAGCAGCCACAGGCCCATTGTCCACATCGCCGCCGTGAGCGGCGTCATCGAGCGATGGCGCTGTTGTTCCTCGGGCACGGTCTTCTTCAACGGCCGCGCAAGTGCGCGGGAACTCCGCGCTTGATCACGGTGTCCCTGGCGAACCTGGGATCGACGTCCGGGTAGTCGCTGGTGAAGTTCAGCCCGCGGCTCTCGCGGCGGCTGGACGCGCACTCGACGATGAGCTGCGCCACCGTCGCTATGTTGCGAAGCTCGAGCAAGTCGCGGGTCACGAAGTACTTCCAGTAGTACTCGACGATCTCTTCCTGCAAGAGGGCAATCCGCCTCGCCGCGCGTCGCAGCCGCGCGTTCGATCGCACGATCCCTACGTAGTTCCACATCAGTCGACGCACTTCGTCCCAGTTCTGGGTGATGACGACCGCCTCGTCACTGGGCGTCGCCGTCCCGACCTCCCATTCGGGCACCTCCGGCCAGGGCTTGCTCCGGTCGACGCTCGTTCCAAGCGCCTGCGCGGCGCGGTGGCCGAAGACGAGCCCTTCGAGGAGCGAATTGCTGGCTAGGCGGTTCGCGCCGTGCAACCCGGTGCATGCGCACTCGCCGATGGCCCATAGCCCCGGGATGGTCGTGCGCCCTTCGAGGTTCGTGGTGATGCCGCCGCACATGTAATGGGCAGCCGGGACCACCGGAATCGGCTGGCGCGTGATGTCGATGCCCCAATGCAGACACTCGCGGTAGATACCGGGGAATCGCTCGCGAACGACCTGCGCGCTCTTGTCGGTGATGTCTAGGAGAACGTGTTCCACACCGGTCTTCTTCATCTCGATGTCGATGGCACGTGCCACGACATCGCGCGGTGCGAGCTCGCCGCGGCTGTCATGGTTCTTCATGAAAGCGGAGCCGTCCGGCAGGCGCAACACAGCGCCCTCTCCGCGCATGGCCTCGGTCAAGAGAAACCGTTGCGCCTGGGGATGGTAAAGGCATGTTGGATGAAACTGGCAAAACTCCATGTTCGCGATCTCGGCGCCGGCGCGAAACGCGAGGGCCACGCCATCGCCGGTCGCCACGTCCGGATTGCTCGTATAAAGGTAGACCTTTCCGGCGCCTCCGGTCGCGAGCACGACGGCTCGTGCGAGGATGGTCACGACCCTGCCGCTGGCGTCGTCGAGCACGTAGGCTCCGGAGCAGACCTCCGGCCCGCCATACTTGGCCATCGTAATGAGGTCCACCGCGGTGTGCCCTTCGAGAATTCGCACGCGCGGTGAACGGGCCACCGCCTCCAGCAGCGCGCGCTCGACCTCGCGACCCGTCATGTCGGCCGTGTGGGCCACGCGTCTAGCGCTATGACCGCCCTCGAGATGCAAATCGAGCTCGTCGCCGCCGTCCTTCGCGCCCTCGACGACATCGAACTGAGCGCCGATATCCCGGAGCATCTTGATCCGTGCCGGACCTTCTCTCACGCACACCTCGACCGCAAGCTCATGGCAGAGCCCCGCGCCGGCGCGAAGCGTGTCGGCAACGTGCGCCTCGAAGGAGTCCTGGCGGCTGAGGACCGCCGCGATGCCTCCCTGCGCGTACTTCGTATTCGACTCGTCTGCGCTGCGTTTGGTGACGATCAGGACTTCGCCGTGGTGAGCGGCCTCGAGGGCGAAGGAAAGGCCCGCCACGCCGCTGCCGACGACGAGGTAATCCGCTGTGAGAGCCATGGCGCGCGGACGATAGCGCGACGCTAGGGGGCGATACCACTGCCTGAGCTGGTTGACACGCGCGCGGTCTCCTTTTATCGAAGGCGACTGAATCGCCATTCACTCCGGAGGTTGCCAGCGGTGAAGATCCTCGTCGCCGTCAAACGGGTAAGCGACCCCGACAACTTGAACAAGATCAAGTTGACCCCGCAGGGCGAGGTCGACGCCTCCGGCCTGGAGGCGAAGCCCAGCCCGTACGACGAATACGCGCTGGAGACAGCCCTTCGTCTCACCGAGAACGGCGCGGCCCCAAAGCAGCGCTTGGGCCAGGTCGTCGTTGTGACGTTCGGCCCCAAGGAGGCGGAGCAAACGCTGCGTGCGATGCTCGGCACGGGGGCCGACAGCGCGATACGTGTCGACGCGAAAGACGACGCGCTCGATGGCGATCTCGTGGCGCGGGGCCTGAAGACGCTCGTGGAAAAAGAGAAGCCGGATCTCGTCCTCCTCGGTTACCAGCAGGCGGAGCACGAATCGGATCAGGTGGGGGTCTTGCTGGCCGAGTACCTCGGCTGGGGTCAGGCCACTCACGCCGGCTCGGTAGAGAGCGAAGACGACAAAGCGTTGATCGTGGGGCGAGAGGTCGAGGGCGGAACGGTGCGGCTCCGAGTGACGCTTCCGGCGGTCGTCACCGTCCTCGACAAGATCGTCCACCCCAAGAGTGTCCGATCGAAGCACACTGCCGCGGCCCATGCCTACCCGGACGGGGTGCGCTTCGCGGCTCTGATGGCCATCATGGCGGCCAAGAAGAAGCCGCTCGTCGAGCTGAAGCTCGAAGATTTGGTGAGCGACCGAGCGCTCAAGGTGCGTTACGTCGCCGCCGAGCTACCTCCGAAGCGGGCACCGGGGGTTCGAGTCAAAGACGTCGAGGAGCTCGTCCTCAAGCTCAAGACCGAAGCGAAGGTGATCTGATGCCGGGTACCTTGGTCGTAGCCGAAATCTACGAAGGCAAAGTCCGCAAATCGACCTTCAGTGCGATCACCTTCGCGCGTCAGGCGGGCGCACCGTTCGCGATCCTCGCCCTCGGGCCCGGTTCGAGCGGCGCGACGCGCGAGCTGGCCGTGTTCGGCGCGGAAAAGGTCTTGGCATGCGAAGACCCAGCGCTCTCCAGCTACGTCTGCGAGCGCTTCGCGCCCGCGGTGGCCAAGGTCACGCGCGATGGCGGTTTCGACACCGTGGTCATGACGGCAACGGCGTTCGGCAAGGACCTCGCTCCCCGGGTCGCCGGCAGGCTGGGTGCCGGCTACGCCCCCGACATCGACCGCGTCGTCGTCGAATCAGGCAAGCGCAGGTTCCGCCGGCCAATGTATGCCGGCAACGTGCTTGGCTGGCTTGAGATCACGACGCCACTCCAGGTCGTCAGCGTGCGCCAGACCGAGTTCGCACCAGCCGACCGATCGGATGCAAGCGGAGCGAGCCCGATCGAGTACGTAGCGCGCGGCCCGGATGAGACCGCGGCTGCGGGCGTCGAGTTCCTCGGGCTCGACGCAGCCACTAACGAACGACCCGACCTCGGCGAGGCGCGCGTCGTCGTGTCGGGTGGTCGGGCTCTCAAGGAGCAGTTCGAAAAAGTGCTGGTGCCCCTGGCCGACGCGCTGGGCGGTGCGCTGGGAGCGAGTAGGGCCGCATGCGATGCCGGGTACGCGCCGCCCGAGATCCAGGTCGGACAAACCGGCAGGACCGTGGCACCACGGCTCTATGTCGCGATCGGCATCTCCGGCGCCATCCAGCACATCGCCGGCATGAAAGGATCGAAGGTGATCGTGGCCATCAACAAGGACCCCGACGCACCCATCTTCCAGATTGCCGACTACGGGCTCGTTCAGGACCTCTTCGTCGCAGTCCCCGAGCTGGTCAAAGCGCTGAACGGCTGACCCAGGCGCCCAAAAGAGCCGAGCCGCGAAGGTAGCGGGGGTGAGACTCGCATTCCGCCGTCACGCGTTGTAATCGATGACGCCCGTGAGCTATCTCGTCCTCGCTCGCAAGTACCGGCCGCAAACGTTCGAGGATCTCATCGGACAGGACCACGTCGCGCGCACGTTGGCGAACGCCATCGCCACGGGTCGCGTCGCGCACGCGTTTCTGTTCACCGGGGTTCGCGGCGTAGGGAAGACGACGAGCGCGCGGCTGCTCGCGAAGTGCCTCAATTGCGCCGGTCCGGATGGCAAACGCGATTCGCCGACGGCCATTCCGTGCAACCGATGCGCCCCTTGCACCGAGATCACCGCCGGCCAGGACATCGACGTGCAGGAGATCGACGGCGCCAGCTACAACGGCGTCGACGAGGTGCGACGGCTCCAGGAGGGGATGACCTTCCGGCCGGCTCGCGATCGCTTCAAGGTCTACATCGTCGACGAGGTACACATGCTCTCGACGCAGGCCTGGAACGCGTTCTTGAAGACGCTCGAGGAGCCGCCGCCGCACGTCAAATTCATCTTTGCAACCACAGAGGCCAACAAGGTCCCAGTCACCATCCTGAGTCGCTGCCAGCGTTACGACTTCAAGCTGATCGCCACGCAGGCCATCGCCGCTCGGTTGCAGCAGGTGCTCGTCGACGAAGCGATCCAGGCCGACGCGGCGGGGGTCCAAGTGCTCGCCCGGGAGGCGGCGGGATCCATGCGGGATGCGATGAGCCTGCTCGATCAGGTCATTGCCTTCAGCGGCGACAAGTTGACCGGCCAAGACGTCACGCGCGTTCTCGGCGTCGCGGACCGCAAGATTTTGCACGAGCTCGCGACGGCGCTCGTCGCTGGAAACGCCGCGGCGTGCCTCGCTGTCGTCGAGAGCCTGGCACAGCAGGGCTTCGACCTTTCGCACGTCATGAAGGACGTGCTTCGCCACTTACGCAATCTAGTCGTCGCGAAGGTCTGCGAGGCGGCGCCGCACGGGCAAGCGCAAGGCCCGAGCCTTCGGGAGTTGCTCGACCTGGCGGATGAGGAAGTGCGCGACGTGGTGGAGCTGGCCGCCCGCGCCGATGCCGACGACCTCGCCCGCTTGTTTCAAGGCTTTTCGCGCGGGTACGATGATCTCGTACGCAGCGGGGAGCCTCGCATGGCCCTCGAGATGACCTTGGTGCGACTCGCGCGCCGGACTGCGCTCTTGCCGATGGACGAGTTGCTCGCGCGGCTCGGCGACCTTGAACGCCGGCTCGCCGGTGCTCCCCCACAGACGCCTGCACCGCGCGGCGGGGGAGGTGGCGGCGGAGGGCGTGGAACGAACGTGCCGCCGACGAGGTCCGAGCCTGAGCGTGTCGAGTCGCGCCTCCCCGTCAAGAACGCCGACTCGCTGCGAACGCACGGCGCGCTGGACCTGGCCGAGGCATCCGCCTCGCCAACGGCGCCGCCGCCGAGAGAGACGCGGCCGCTCGTCGTGGCTGTGTCCGCTCCACCGCCCCTGGCGGTCGCTCGTTCCGTGACGGAGCGCGACGGCCATGAGCCCATGCGCGGTCCGTGGCGAGCGATCCTGGAGCGCCTCCGCGCGACCCAGCCCTCCCTCGCGTCGCTGTTCGATCACGCGCTGCCGCTCGAGGTAGGCGAGGAGCGCGTCGTCCTTGGGTTCGAAGCGACAGCCGGGTTCGTTGCGACCCGGGCGAGCGATCCAGAAACCCTCTCCGCGCTTACGCGCGAGGTGCGCGCGCACTTCGGCGTCCAGACGCAGGTCGCGATCGAGCTCTGTGCGGTGGCGTCAAAGGGGGAACGGAGCGTGGCGTCGCTCGATTTCGAACGCCGAAGTGCCGAGGCGGCCGCGTCCCGGGCGGCGGTCGAGAACCACCCCCTCGTCAAGGAGGCCATTCGTCTCTTTGGTGCGCAGCTTCGCGAGGTGAGGCTGCCGAGCGGGGACGGATAAGGTAAAAGGAACACCATGCAATTTCGCGGCGGCATGAACGAGCTGATGCGCCAGGCGGCGCGCATGCAGCGCAAGGTCGATCAGGCCCGGGGCGAGCTCAAGGACAAGGAGCTGACGGTCGAGAGCCTTGGGGGCAAGGTGAAGGTCGTCGTGACCCTGGGCCGAAGCGTTAAGCGCATCGATATCGATAAGCAGACGCTTGCCTCCGAGGACACTGACCTCGTTCTCGATGGGGTCTGCGCCGCGATCAACCAGGGCATCGATCAGGCCGACAAGCAGATGGAAGTCGAGCTCGAAAAGGTTACGGGCGGCGTCAAGATCCCTGGGATGGTGTGAAACCGCTCACGTGAGCCCGAAGGTCAGGCGGGTCGTCAAGCTGCTGGCTCGGCTCCCCGGTGTCGGGGAAAAAACAGCCCAGCGGTATGTCCTCTGGTTGCTCACAGCCGATTCTTCCATCGCTCGGGAGCTTGGGGCAGAGCTCGCGAGCTTACGAGACGAGCTCGGTCCTTGCGATCGATGTGGGAACATCGCCGAGATAAGCAGCGGGCGGGCGACGTGCGACGTCTGCGACGATTCCAAGCGCGATTCGAGCGTTTTATGCGTCGTTGCGCGGGTTCATGATCTCCTGGCGATCGAGCGAGCGGGCGTGCTGCGCGGCCGATATTTCGTGCTCGGGCGGCTGCTTTCACCACTCGAGGGCATCGGGCCGGAGGATCTTCCTCTCGCGAAATTGAGGGATCGCGTGCGCGAGGACGGCGTAGCCGAAGTGATCGTGGCCACCCCTCCAAGTGTGGAGGGCGAGGCCACGGCGTTGCTCCTCAAGCGCGAGCTCGGGGCCCTCGGCGTCGCCGTAACGCGCATCGCGAGCGGCGTTCCCCACGGTGGTGATCTCGAGTTCGCAGACCCCATCACGATGGGACGCGCCCTCTCGGGCCGTCAGCGGTTGTAGAATCCCCGACATGAAGGTCGCCATCACGTCACCCCAGGCACCCGACGCGATCGGGCCCTACTCGCAGGCCACGCGCGCCGGAGGCTTCCTGTACCTCAGCGGGCAGATCGCGCTCGATCCGCTGACGGGGGCGCTGATCCCGGGTGACGTTGGGGCGCAGACCGAGCGCGTGATGGCCAACCTGTGCGCGGTGCTCGCGGCCGCTTCCCTTTCCTTCGACCACGTCGTGCGGGCGACCATCTACCTGGTCGATCTGGCAGACTTCGCCAAGGTGAACGAAATCTACGGGCGCTCCTTTCGCCCGCCTTACCCCGCGCGCAGCACGGTGCAAGTGTCGGCGCTCCCGCGAGGGGCGCAGGTGGAAATCGAACTCCTCGCGCTGGTCGGCGCGTAGGCGCGCCCGCAAAGCGCGCTTGCAGCGGACTTGCCCTGTCGACAGCGTTCGCCCGTCGGCCGCGCCGCGCCGCGCCGCTTCACCCCAGGTCGAACGGAGCGGCGC
>JALYHV010000394.1 GCA_030776205.1 Myxococcota bacterium
GCGACGAGCGCATCGCGCACGGGACTGCGTTCCAGAGACGCGGTCGCGTCTTCGTGTGTGCCGAGCGCTACGAGCAGAACGCGGATCGCCGCGGCGGACGCGATCCGTCCGAGCGACGCGAGTGCCGCTGCCCGCAGCGCCGCCGTGCGCTCCGCGGCGAAGGGTGCGATGGCGTCGACCGCGTCGTCGGCGCGGATTCGGCCGAGCGCGGCGAGGGCCTCGCGTCGCACGTCGACGCTCTGGTCGCGCAGAGCGACCATGAGAGCGGGTGAGGCTCGCGCGTTCCCGAGATCGCCGAGAGCACGCGCGACCGTTTGCCGGACGTCGGGCGACGAGTCCTGGACCTTGCTGACCAATGGCACAATCGCCCGCGCATCGCCGAGGCGTCCCAGCGCTTCGACTATCTCAATCCGCACCGCGGGAGCCGGATCGTCGAGGCGACCCAGCAGCGGAGCCACCGCTTCTTGCGAGTCCTGGCGACCGAGCGCGTCGGCCGCGGCGCCGCGGACCTCGGCGTCTGGATCGCCGAGCGCGCGTCCGAGGAGAGCGACGGCGCTCCGCGTCGGCATCGCGCGCGCGATGTCGCAAGCCTTCTTGCGGAGGCGGGCGTCGGGCGCGTTGACCCAGGCCATTGCCGCGTCGGTAGCGCCGGGCGCACGCAAGCGTATCGCCACGTCGGCAGCCGCGAGACGCACTTCGGCATCGGGATCTCCTAGCGCGAGCAGGGCGAGCGCTGCTCCTCGCGCGCGCCCGAGCGAGCCGATGTCTTGAGCGGCCGCGCGTCGGGTCATGCCGTCCGCCGCGCGTAGGTCGGTCTCGATCTTCTCGGCCAGGTCGGGCCAAACAAGAGCGCGCGCGGCCGACCCCGGGAACGACAAAGCGCCCAGCGCCAGCACTGCCGCGACGCAGCGGGAGAACCGGGGCACGCCTGAGAATAGCAAGTCCATCAGCCGTTCACGACAGGCCGCTGCGCCGCCGCGCTACCCAGTGAGCGCCCAAGAAGACGGCGGCGCCGAGCGTCCACAGCCATGGCGGCGCCACAGGCGTGACGTGGCGCTCGGCGCTGACGACCGTGGGTTTCGGCAGAGAGAGGCCGGCCGCGTCCGCAGCGTACGAGAAGGAGCCGCCCGTAGCACTCGCCAACGCTTCGAGCCTTTGGGGGTCCGGGCGTGAGTCCGCCCACTCGTCGCCGCCAGCCTCGCAAGCGAAATCATAGCGTGCCGTCGTCCCGTCGCCAAAACGCAGCCGCGCCGTATACCCACCCGCCGCGAGCGGCGGTAGCGCCAGGTCCACGGACGTCCCTTCTGCCTCGCGCGCGGGAACGAGGTGAAGGGCCGGCATCATCCCGGGTCGGTCGATTCGCGTCACGTCGAGTCCGATTGCCTGCGGCTTGCTGCCCGGAAGCCGCGTGATTCGTGCGCGCAAAGTTGCCGGAACACCGGCGGCGCATCCGTCCGGTAGGTCCGCCTGCGCCGCTTCGAATCGTGGATCCCGCATCAGCCATCCGAGCAGTCCGTCCCACAACGCCCTGTGGCCCCGGCCTCCGGTCCGCGCCCCCAGCTCCGAGAACTCGAGCTCCCACGCGCCATCCACCCCGAGGGCTATGGTTCGCCCGTCCCCTTCTTCGCCAATCGCCAACACGGGCATTTTCGTGCCGTCCCGCGTGGTGCGCGTAGGGTGTGACCAGAGCGCGATCCCGCCTGGTCTGACGTTGCCGAGCACGTTCACGCCAGGCAATTGCGGCAGGTCCTCACCGATGGCGTCACGCAGCGGTCCAAGCAACGGAGCCGCCAAGCCCGCCGCCGTCCACTCGGGTACGAAAGGAGATGGGTCGGCGCTCGTCGCCCCGGGTGCTCCCTCGAGTTCGATGGGCAGGACGCTGGCGAGCGGGGTTCCCGCGTAACCGCCGGCGACGAACGAGTTCTGGCCGCCGACCATGACGAGGCCACCGCCGCTGCGGACGTAGCGCTGAATATTTTCCAAGTACTTTTCAAGCCCGTACGGCTGGGCATCGAAGTCCTGAAGGACGATCGCGTCGAAGCTGGGTAGGTGCTGCTGGAAGAGCTCGTCGACCGGAAAGGGAATGAGCGCCAGCTCGCTTTGGCTGGCGTTCACCGAGTCCGTCGGTGTCCTCAGGATGAAAAAAGCTACGACGTCCAGGGACGCGTCGCTTTTCAGCCATTGGCGCAGCGCGCGCACGTCGTTGGTCGGCCGCCCCGCGACGTGGAGGACGCGGACGCGCTCGCGCGATACGTCAAAGGGGACGAGGCGGCGATCGTTCTCCGGGATCGTGTCGCCCGCAGGCGCAACGATGGAGAGCTCCACGAGACGGCGGCCGGCCCGCTCGAGAGTCACAGTCAGATCGAGCGCCGCCTTGCCATCGCGGAGGTGCGCGACGCCCGATGCAAGGACGGCTGGCGGTCCATCGTCTCGGAGCTCGCGCGCGACGACCGTCAGCTCGTCGCACGAAAGACCGCCCGCACAGCCCACCTCCACCCGCAGCGGCAGCGGAACGTGTGCCACCGCGGCGCCCGCCGCGCTAACCCGGCGGACGCTGGCGTCGGCCGGTGCTTCACGCGTCGTCGCTATGGCGTGCACGGGTACGTGCAGCGCATCGCCGAGCGCCCGCAGGCTGGCCGGCGAGGGCTCCTCCGCCGGATCGTCGAGGCGCCCATCGCTCACCACGACCACAGCCGCAGGTCGTTCTTCGGGAGAAGCCGCAAGCGCGCGAAGGGCGACGCCCAAATCGCTTCGTTTCGAGCGGGGGGTGCCTTCGCTGCGTTGGCCGCCGTTCGCCGCAGCGTTGGCCCCTGCCGTGCTGAAGGGGACCGGGAGCCCGTCTCCAAATCCGAGCACCACCAGGCGAGCGGTTGGCGCGCTTTGCTGCAGCTTCGCGATCACCTGGTTTCGCACCTCGCGCCGCGGCCGTCCCGATTCGTCGGCAAGGTCCATGGAATGCGACGTGTCGGCGAGCACGACGACTCGCGCTCCGACGACGCTCTCGCGGGCCGACACGTGTGCGGGCCGGAGCACCGCGGCGAGGAGCGCCATGACCGCAAGAAGCCCGGTGGACGCTACAACCATTGCGCGCCGTGCCCCGCGCCGCATCTCGACTACCAACCCTGCGATGTTCGCCAGCGTGAACACGAACGCGGCGATGACCGCCCAGGGCGGCAAGTCGGCGCTCGCGCCGAGGTGAGTGGAAAGCATGACCGACGCCTCCGCTCACGGACTCGCCAGAGCACGGCGCCTCATCAGGAACGGCGCGTGCACCTGATCGTCCTTGTAATTCGAGCAGAGAACGTACATCGCGACGTTCACGGCCAGCCGGATCGCGTGCTCACGTTGAAAGTCTCCTCCGGGCACGACGGCCTGCTCCCACACGCCCGAGCCGCTCCTCGCGAGCGCGCCGCCGAGGTCATGCTCACTGAAGAGCACCTGGGCCTGCCCACCCCTCACTATCGCCTCCATCGATGCAGGACCCACGACGCGCCCCTCTGCGCGGCGCAGCAGGTAAAACGTACGGAAAATGACGTGGTCCGTTCCGAGAGTGATCGGCGTCGAGTCAGGTAGGATTCGCGCCACCTCTCGCCGAGCGGCCCGCCCGAAAGCGCTCGGCTCCCCGGCGACGCCCGGAGCGGCGT
>JALYHV010000395.1 GCA_030776205.1 Myxococcota bacterium
GTGCTCGGCCCCGAGGATCTCCTCGCGCAGGCCCCGCGCCGCGAGATCGCGGAAGACGCTCGGACCACGGCGATCGTAGTAGAGGATGGAGTGCGCGGTGGAGACCGCGCCCGCCCACGGATACGTGCGTAGCGCCCAGCCGGTCGAAAGACTCGCCAGGCGTTCGTCGATGTCGGCGCGTTCTTCCTCCGTCTTCCATTCCCCCGCGGGGGCGAAGAAGATTCCGAGCCCCAGGTCGTCGCCCGACAGCTCCCACGTCTCGCGGATGCCGAAGCGCGAGGGATTCTGCGCGACGAGCGAGCCGTGCGTCAGGCCGAACTCGCCGACGATGTACACGGCGATGCGCTCTCTGCGCGCCCGAAGAAAATCGAGCGTGAGCAACGCATCGCTGTGAGTCTCGGTGGGGAAATCGGTGAAGCACATGGCCTCCGCGGCGATTCCGGCCTCCGCCAGGTGCTCGATGACGCCGCTCACGACCTCCACCGGCGCACCCTTGTCGATGAGCTCGAGCACACGCGGCGACCCGGACTCGACCCCCAACGCGCAGGCTACGGCACCCGCGCTCCGGAGCGTCCGAGCACGGTCCAGCGTGAGGTACTTCTCCGGCTTCAAGTCGGTCGCCCATCGCACGTCGAGTCCATCGGCCGTGATGGCTTGCGCGAGCTTGACCAGTGTCTTCGGCGCCACCGAGTCCTGTGAGAAATAAAAGTACCGAGTCCCGTGCCTCTCGCTCAGCGCACGCAGGTGAGCGACCGCGTCCGCGATGCCTCGCTCGCGGTACGCCGCAGTGCCCACCTCCGCGAGCCCATAGTGGCAAAACGTGCATTTTCCCCAGTAACAGCCGCGCGTGGGGTCGTACGGGAGGACCAGGTGAGGCGCGAAGTAGCGGGCCAGCGGAAGGCCATCGAAGTCGGGCGCCGGCAGCGCCCGCAGGTCCTCCATCCCGTGGCCTGCGAGCCATCGCGCGCCGACAAGGCGATCGCGCACGACGACGTTGGAGAGGTCGCGCAGGCTGCGCTCGCCCGCGACGGCCTGTACGAGAGCGAGCAGGGTGTGCTCCCCCTCGAAGAGGCACGCCGAATCAAAGGGGCCGAGGGCCCGCGCGAGTCGCTGGCCCGTCAGCCGGACGAGCATCTGCGTCACGCCGGGCCCGCCGCACGTGAGGTGCACCTCGGGCAGGGCGCGCTTGATCTTGAGCGCGAAGGCGTAGGCGGGCTGCAGCTGCCCCGGAAAGCACACCGAGAGGCCCACGGTCCGGACTCGCGCGGCGCGAAGTCGCGGGACGAGCGACTGCGTCACGAACCGGTCGAAGGGATCGTTCTCCGGTCGGCTCGCCCGCTCGACCTCGTCCATCGTCGTGAGCCCGAAGGGCGTTCGGAACGCGGAGAAGTCCAGATGCAGCGGATGGTGCGTCGCCGAAACGACGCGGAGCGCGGCTTCGAACGTGGCGACGGCCGACCCGTACTGGTCGGCCTGGTAGAAACGCTGCGGATCGCGCAGGGTCGCCTTCGCCAGAGCGATGCCGCCCGGCACGGCGTGCGCGTCACCGCGGGCCTGCGCGAGCGCGGCGTATTCGAGCTGATCCGGGTGGGCGAGCACCGCGCGTCGCTCCAGCGCGGCCAGGCGCTCCTCTAGGCGATCCCGTAACCGGCCGAGCGCGGTCGGCTCGAGGAGCTCGTCGAAGGCTTCTACGTTGGCGTCGATCGGCAAGACCCGCACGCCATTTGCGCGGAGAAAGCCGGTGAGCATCGGCACGGCGAGGTAGGGCGCCGTGGGATCGCAGGTCGGCGGATAGACGAGCGCGATGTCGGCAGGGACGACCGCGGGCGGTGCAGGCAGCATTGGCGCAAGGGGCGTAGCACGTTCGGGAGAAATCCCTGGCTGTCCGATGCGGTATCCGTAGCAGCGGTCCTTTGCGCGTCCGTCGTCCAACGAAAATGCGAACGCGCTCTCCGTTGAAACGGTGCGAGCTCCGCTTTCGCACCTTCATTCGCCTGCGTCGCCGCCCTTCTCGACGCAGCCGAATCGGAGCCGAAGGCGAATGGACGGCGCGCTCGGTCCATTGCGATGATCGCTGCATGAAACCGCGCGTCCCCTCGGATTACCGAACGCTGCTCTGGGCCTTCGGTTTTTTTCCGGCACTGATCCTCGTCGCCTATAGCCATCCGCGCCTCCTCGTTTGGACCGCGCCCCTGGCCCTCTACATGGGATTTTGCGCGGGGATATTCGCGCACAACCATAACCACTGCCCGACGTTCGTGAGCCGCACCGCAAACGAGGTTTTTGCGATGTGGGTCTCCGTCTTGTACGGGCATCCCATCTTTGCCTGGATACCGACTCACAACCGTAACCACCACAAGTTCGTAA
>JALYHV010000396.1 GCA_030776205.1 Myxococcota bacterium
GTCCGGACCCGCCGCGCAGCACTCCGCCAGCGCCACCGCGAGCCCGCCGTCCGAGACGTCGTGGGCGCTGGCGAGCCATTGGGAGCGCGCGAGCTCGATCACGAGGCGTTGCAACCCCACCTCCGCCTCCAGCACGAGGACGGGGGCGCCGCCGTCGTCCGCGCCGAGGCCCAGCGTGCCGCCATACGAGGGTTGTCCCGACCTCGCCCGGACGAGCCACTCGCTACCTGCCAGCGCCGCGGAGCCCTTGCACGCGGCCTCCCCGAGCAGCAGCACCACGTCCCCGGCGCGTTTGAACGGCGCGGTCACTACGTCGGCACTGGAGCGCAGGAGCCCGACGGCGGCGACGGTGGGCGTGGGCAAGATCGAACGCCCGTCTGTTTCATTGTAGAGGCTGACGTTGCCGCTCACGATGGGAACGCCCAGCGCGCGACACGCCGCACCGATACCATCGATCGCGCGTGCGAGCTGCTCCATGACCTCCGGGCGCATCGGATTGCCGAAATTGAGGCAATCGGTGATACCGATGGGCTCTGCCCCCGTGCACGCCAGGTTCCGGCAGACCTCGGCGACGGACATCGCAGCGCCGGTATAGGGCTCGAGGTCGACCATGCGCCCGTTGCAGTCGACTGCGAATGCGAGAAACTTCTCGACTACCGTCCCGTCCTTGTCGCACGGGACTCGCACGACGGCCGCGTCGGATCCGGCTCGCACCACCGTGCCTCCCCGAACGATCTGATCGTATTGTCTCCACACCCACGCGCGCGAGCCGATATTCGGCGAGCCGATCAAGGCGAGAAGCTCGCGCTGCAGATCCAGCGGGGGTGTGTTTGCGAGGGAAGCGGTAGGCGCGGTGAGGGCGTCCTCGCGGGAGGCGATGGCGCGTGTTGCGGACGTGCGCGGACGGTCGTAGACAGGCGCCTCATCCGTCAGGACGTGAATGGGTACGTCGCATACGACCACGCCCGTCGCAGCGCGCGCGGACGGTGGCTGGACGAGAGGATCGTAGCCGGGCGTCGCCTTGACTACCCATCGCTTCGTGTTGGTCACCTTGCCGATCACCGCCGCGTCGAGATCCCAACGGCGGCAGATCTCGAGAACGCGCTCTTCTTGTCCAGGCTTGGCGACGAGGAGCATGCGCTCCTGAGACTCGCTCAGCAGAATCTCGTAAGGGCGCATGGCTCTGGCCCGGCGAGGCACCTGGTCGAGATCGAGCTCGATGCCATTGTTCGCGCGCCCGGCCATTTCGACGCTCGACGACGTCAGCCCGGCGGCCCCCATGTCCTGGATGCCTTCCAGCACCTCCGCCGCGAAGAGCTCGAGACAAGCCTCGATGAGGAGCTTGCCCATGAAGGGATCCCCCACTTGCATCGTGGGGCGTTGGCTTGGGCCGCCCTTCGAGAACTCGTCGCTCGCCATGGTCGCCCCATGGATGCCGTCGCGGCCCGTCTTGGCCCCGATATAGAGGATCGAATTGCCCACCCCGGTGGCGCGACCGTAGAAGATGCGATCGGTCCGGGCCACGCCGCAGGTGAAGGCGTTGACCAGGATGTTTCCGTCGTAACGGACGTCGAACTGCAACTCCCCTCCCACCGTCGGCACGCCGATGCAGTTGCCGTAACCGCCAATGCCGGCCACCACGCCCCGCAGGAGCTCGGGTGTGCGTGGATGGTCGGCGCGCCCGAAGCGCAAAGAATTGAGGCTGGCGATAGGCCTCGCGCCCATCGTGAAGACGTCCCGCAGGATCCCCCCCACGCCCGTGGCCGCGCCCTGGTACGGCTCGATGAAGCTGGGATGGTTGTGCGACTCCATCTTGAAGACCGCGGCGAACCCGTCTCCAATGTCGACGACGCCGGCGTTCTCGCCCGGCCCCTGGATGACCCGCGGGCCGTTCGTGGGCAAACGGCGCAGGTGGACTCGGGATGACTTGTACGAGCAATGCTCGCTCCACATGACGCTGAAGACGCCCAGCTCGGCGTAGCTAGGCGTTCGACCTAGCGCGTGCAAGACGGCGGCGTATTCCTCGTCCGTCAGCTTGTGGGCGCGGGCGAGCTCGGGGGTGATGGGCGGGTCGTCCGGGAAGCTCGTGGCCATCGGCGCGTGAGTTAGCGCCAAATGGCACGCGCCTCAATGCGCGCGGTGACAGGCGAGGCCTCGATCCGGTGCGGGATGGCCTTCGCGCGAGCCGGGATGCCCATGGCGTTTCGTCCAACGGCGCTCACACCTCGAACTCGGCCTTTTCCAGAATCTCCGTAACCCTCCAAAGAAAACCGTTCGCTGCCACGCCGTCGACGACGCGATGGTCGTACGAAAGCGCCACGTACATGACGGGGTGAATCGCGATGTGATCCTCTCCGTCGCCGGAGTCGACCACCACGACGCGCTTCTGGATCTCGCCCATGCGCAGGATGCCGACGTTCGGTTGGTTGATGATCGCGCCGCCAAAGAGGTTGCCCTTGAGGCCCGGGTTCGAAACGCTGAACGTGGCGCCGCTGAGGTCGTCGATGGTGATCTTGCCGCTCTTCGCCCGCTTGGCGACGTCGTCGATGGCGCGAACGATCCCGCGAACGCCGAGCTCGTCGGCACGACGCACGACCGGTACGACCAGGCCCTCCGGCGAATCGACCGCAACGCCTACGTTCACGTCATGGAACATGACGAAGCTGTCATCGAGCACGCGGGCGTTCACCGACGGGATTTCGCGCAGCGTCCGCGCCGTCGCAACGACGACGAACGCGAGCATCGTCAGGCTCATTCCCTCGGCCTTGTATCGTTCTTTGTGCGCGTCGCGCAGCCTGCTCGCCCGGTGCAAATCCACCTCGGCGACCGTCACGACGTGGGGCGACGCGACCTTCGAGTAGACCATGTGGTCGGCCGTGATTCGGCGGCGGCGGGTGAACGGGACGACCTTGTCGCCATCCAAGGGCCGGTACGGGGGCACCTTGAAGGTGCCGTAACCCACCCCCGGAATGGGCGGAACGAAGCCGCCGCCTTGGTTGACCATCTGGGTGAGCTGCTGAGCACGCGCAGCGGCAGGAGGCGATTTTATCTCCGCGGGCGAAGGAGCGTGCGCGTGGTCGTTCGCCGCCGAAAGCGTGGCGGCGCCGGCCGCCCGCATCACGTCGTCTTTGGTGACCCGCCCTCGCTCGCCGGTTCCCTGCACGCTAGCCAGATCGACATCGTGTTCGAGCGCGGCTTTGCGTACCGTTGGCGTTGCCAGCGCCTGGGTCGTCGTCGAAGGTTGGGCCTTGAGGGAGGGAGCCGGCGACGCCACCACGGCGGGGACCGAAGCCAACGAGGCCGGTGCGGCGGCTGAGAGCGTGGAAACCTTGGCCGAGTCGTCGATTTGGGCAATGACGCTCTTCACGGGGACGACCTGCCCCTCGGAGACCAGCAGCCTCGTCACGCGGCCACCGGCGGGTGCCGGCAGGTCGCTGTCGGCCTTGTCGGTGGCGATGGAGACGATGGGCTGATCCTTTTTGACGACATCTCCCTCGTGGACGAGCCATTTGGAGATCGTCCCCTCGGTGACGCTTTCGCCGAGCTGAGGAAGGGTCACGTCGATGAGCATGGAGCGCGCTTCTCCCGGAAAAGGTGTGACAGCCTATAGCGTTGCCGTTCGAGACCGCAATCGCGGCGAAGCGAAGCTGACCGTCGTGTCGCCGAGAGCCGGCCAGGCGCGGGCTGGAGCGACAGCGGAGAGCTCGCGCGGATGAGGGGATTTGCCGAGCGGGGCGTCTTCAGCCGTCGCGAATCAGGCGGGCGACGAAGTACCCGTCGGTTCCGTGCACGTGGGGCAGCAATCGAAAGAAAGAAGCGTTTTGCGCGATGCGCCTCGCCTCTGGCGCGTCGAAGGGCGCCGGGGCAAAATCGGGGCACTCGCGGAGCGCCGCTTCGACGACGTCCTCCGCTTCTTCGCGGAGGACACTGCATACGACGTACACCAGCGAGCCTCCGCGGCGGACGTGCCGCGCCGCACGTGAAACGATGGCCAATTGCACGCGCCCCATCGCAGCAAGGTCCATGGTGTCGCCGCGACGGAGCGCGATCTCGGGGCGGCGGCGCAGCGTGCCCGTCCCGCTGCACGGCGCGTCGACGAGGACGCGATCGTAGGAGCCCGACACGTCTCCCGAGCCGACGCTCCAGTCCACCGCGAAGCGACCGCGTGCCCGCAGTCCGATGCGATCCAATTCCTGACCGAGTCGTTCGAGCTTGTTAGGCCGCGCGTCGCAGACGTCCACCGCGCCGCACGCGCCGACTGCCCTGGCCAGGATGGCCGTCTTGTTGCCGCGCCCAGCACATGCGTCGAGCACGACCTCCCCTTCGCGCGCACCCACCGCGAGCGCGGCCAGCTGCGACCCTTCCTCCTGGACGGCCCACGCGCCGTCGGTCCACCCAGGCAGCTTCTGCGGCTGGCTCGCGCCGCGCGCCAGGATTGCCAAAGGAGAAACTGTTCCCGCGTCGAACGTTGCGCCGCTGGTGTGCCGGCGCAGGCGCGCCAACCAGTCTTCGCGCTCCGACCGTCGCTCGACGCGCAGGACAACTGGCGGCCGCTCTGTTCCGCAGCGCAGAAATGCGGCGGCTCCGGCAGGCGACAGGGCGCGGCCCAAGGCGGCGTGAAGCCACCCCGGCGCCGACGCCGCGATAGCCTCCTCCCGGAGCGCTTCGCCGGTGTTGGGCGATACAGCCGAACGAGCCGCCACTCTCCGCAGCACGGCATTCGCAAAAGCTCCGACCCGCGCTCCTCTCGCCGCGGTCACCGCGTCAACGGCCTCGCTCACGGCGGCAAATGCCGGCACACGGGTGAAGAAGAGCTGGTAGGCGGCTACGAGCAGGTGCGCACGGACGCGTCGGTCGACCGTACCCATCCCGCGGGGCACGAAGCGCGCGATTTCGCGCTCGAGCCACGGTGTGACGCGAAGGCTGCCGTACACGAGCTCGGTCGCGAGAGCGCGGTCGCGCTCTTCGAGCTGCACCGCTCGGGCGAGCTCGGCCTCGAGCGCCGCCGAGGCGAACGCCCCATCGCCCTCGACACGCGCGATGACCAGCGCTGCGAGCTCTCGCGTGCTCGGCTTTCGCCGCGCCCGAGTCACGACCAGAGCTCGCGTACCTGCATGACGATGACGTCCCACCGTCGTTCGACGTCGTTCTTGAACGCGACCAGCATCAGCAGGACGAGCATCACCATTCCGACGAGGCTGGCCGCCTCTCGGATGCGAAGAGGGAGCGGCCGGCGTCGCGCCGCCTCAATGAGGAAGAACAAGAGATGCCCGCCGTCGAGCACGGGGATGGGCAGGAGATTGATAATGCCTAGGTTGACTGAGATGATCGCCATGGCCCAGACGAAGTAAGCGACGCCGCGTGCGCCCGCCTGCCCGGCGATGTCGTACATCGTGATCGGCCCGCCGACGCTGGAGAGCGAGACCCGCCCCTGAATCAGACGCAGCATGCCGATGCTCATGAATTTGATGACGCTGCCCGTCTCCTCGACGCCACGACGCAGCGCATAGCTAAGGGGGTGCGGATTCGGCACCAGGCGATCGGGCGCCGTCGGCAGCCAATGATCGGTGCGAAAGACATAACGCTCATAGTGCTGCCCGAACTCGTCGTCCCATTGCTCCTTACGGAGCTGGAAGAAGCCGCGCTTGGGCGTCCCGTCGCGCAGCCATTGGAGCTCGTGCATCTTGTCGGCACCCGCCATGAGCTCGCCCTCCATCGCACGCCATAGGCGTGCCGGAGCCCCGTCAAGCGTCGTAATGCGATCGCCCGGTCGCAGCTCCGCACGCCATTCGCTCGAGGCTTGCGGGACAAACGCGACGTACATGTCCGCGCTCTCAATCCCGGTGCGTTCCAGCAGATCCATGGCGCGGGAGTTCTCGTCCGTCGGCGGCGAGCTCCCAGGCACGCGCGGCAGGGGTGTCAGCGTAGCGGCACCCGGTTCCAACACGGCGAGCTCGCACAGCCCTCCCATGGCGTGGGGAACGTCCACCGGGCGCAAGTAGCTCACGACCAACTGGTCACCGCGGTTCTCGGCAACGGCGTCGACCAGATCGATGAAGCGCTCGATTCGTCGGCCGTTGACTGCGGTCACCAAGTCGAAGGTGCGCAAGCCCGTGCCAGCAGGCGAGTCGAGGCGAACGACGCCGATGACGGCCGCCGGAAAGCGAGGATCGATTCCCACGCGCCCCGTGTGCTCGAGGACGTCGAGCTCGCGCCGCTGCACCTCGTCACTCGGCGTGACCGTGACGTCCAGCGTCTTTCCGTCGCGCCGCACGCCGAGGCGTACGGGTCGTCCAACGCTCCGGGCGATGACGTGCTGCACCTCGGGGAAGCTGGTCACCGCATAGCCGTCGACGCTGACGATGCGGTCGCCCGACTCCAGCTTGCCGCCCGCAGGCTTCCCCGGATCGACGACGCCGACGGTCGGCGGCAAGAACTCGGTGTCTTCCAGGAACACCGACGTGTAGAGGGCGATCGGAAACAGGAGATTCATCGCTGGTCCGGCCAGAACGATGACCAGGCGCTTCCAGAGAGCCTGCGCCTCGAACGTGCGACCGCGCTCTTCGGGCAGAATCGGTGCCGTGCGCTTGCTCTCTTCGAGCATTTTGACGAAGCCGCCGAAGGGCAGGAGTCCGACGCAGTACTCGGTCTCCTTTCCCCGGATGCGAACGATTTTGGGGCCGAAGCCGATGGAGAAGGTCAGCACCTTGACGCCGAAGATCTTCGCGAACGCGAAGTGGCCGGACTCGTGGATGAAGATCAGCGAGCTGACCAGCAGAACGAAGTACAAAAGATCCACGATCGACGCCTGTCAGTAGCACAGGCCGCGTCGGACGATGGCGCGGGAGCGTGCGCGGTCCTCGCGGTCGCCTGCACCGTCGGCTACCTCGCAGCCACCCATCACACACGACGCGCGACGAGAAACCATTCCAGCTCGCCATGTCCTTCGAGGCGTGTCGTCCATTCGGGCCGCAACGCGGAAATCCATTCTTCTTCGGAGAAAACACGCGCCCTCACGGAGACCCCCGCGATCAGGTCTTCGCACAAACACGTCGACGGTCCCGTCCGGCGGATGCGTCGCTCGGCCGTGTCGCGCGAAGCTGCGCCGGTATTCACGCTTGCACGATCGACCTCGTCCAGCCATGCCGGAGCCGGCGCTTCGGCCACCCACGCACCTCCCGGGCGAACGACGCGTGCGAGTTCGCGCGAGAGATGCGAAAGGGCGCCCAAATCGGGCGCATGAGCCAGCGTTCCGTGAAGCGCCAGCGCCGAGTCGAAAGACGAATCGTCGAAGGGCAGAGGCCGCCAAAAGTCTGCCTCCACGAGATCCACAGGCCTGGATCGCCGCGCACACCGCGCGAGCATGCCAGGCGACACGTCGATGCCGGTCGGCTGGTAACCCGCGTCGAGCAATGCCGAGAGCTCGCGTCCAGTACCCACGCCGAGGTCGAGGATGCGCGCCGGGGCGGTGGGCAGCTGGCCGAGGACGCGAGTCATGCGGCGGCGTGACTCCGCGGACGACAACGCGTAAACCCGCTCGTAACGCGCCGCGATGCCGTCAAAGAAGCGAAGCGCATCTTCGCTTGGCGTCATGATCGGACGAGGTCGCAAAAGGCCAGGTAGGTCGCCTCGTGGATCCCTGCCAAGGCAATAGCGCGTGCACGCAAGCCGGCGCAGTCCGCCACGCTCCACTCCTTTTTCGGCATCCGCGTGGCCGCGCGACGGTGGGCGGCGCCGAGCAGTGCGCCCAGGTGACGGGCGAGAGGCTCGATGTCGATCGGATCGACCTCGGCCAGGTGGATGCGATCTTCTTGAGGGGTTAGCCGCCTCACAAACATCGATGAGCCGCGCAGCGAGCTTGTGCCGATCATCCGCGGAGGGGTGAGCAGGCAAGCGCGGAGCGCGCTGTCGACCCGCTCCGCGGCCTTGATGGGCGGAGGCTTCACCACGCACGCGGACGAGGGCAGCCCCTCCTCCTTCATATCGAAGATCCACGCGCCGTCCGGCCCTCCCTTGCCGCGAACGAGCACCGCGATCCGGAGGCACCCCAGGCTGCCGGTGCCCGCAACGCGAAAGGCGATGTCGATGACGTCAAACGCGCGCTCGTGGCCTTTTCCGCGTGGCGTCTCCTGTCGCGGCAGGCGCTTGACGAACCGGGCGAAGGCGCGGACCGCCCGCGCGCGGAGCTTGGACGGAAGAGGAGCGTAGCGGGCGCCATGCGCGAATCGCCGCTCCCCGCCTCCCGCGACGCAGTCGGTTCGCGCGTCGAGGAGCTGCTTGCGTGTCCGCCCCTGAACGCGCTCGATGAGCTCGGTGACCGCCTTTGGCGGCGCAACGGTCTTCCTCCGGCGGAATAGAGCCGCCACGTACGACTCCACCATCGCATCGCAGAGCGCGAGCGTGCAGCGCCCGTCAGCGCCCATCTCGCGGCCTCCGAGGACCAGGCTGGTTACGAGGCGGAGGGCGTCGAAGCGCCAGGGACCAACGAACGCGTCGTCGAAATCGTTGAGGTCGAAAACGACCCGCTCTTGCCGGATCGTGGTCATCGTGTCCGCGACCGAGAGTGCGCCGGCGCGGTACGCGCCGAAATTTTCGAGATGCGCGTCGCCCACGAGCCAGCCTTCGCCTCGCGGGCCGTCTGCGAGCGAGCGGTAACGGGAGAGCACGTCGTAGAAGAGCGGCGCAGAGCCGCGGAGAAACGCAAGTGGTGAGGCGCTCATTCGCGCCCATTTGTGCTCGAGCAGGTGCGGGAATCGCGTGGTGCGCTCGCGGTCCATATCCATCTGGCGGCGTGCGAGGCGCAGCGGGTCCACGGAGATCATGTGCGCGCAGCATAACGCGAGCGGCGCGGATTCCGTTGACCGGAGGAGCACGTTGCGCCTTGCTGTGCCCCACCTCTTCTGCTCACTGGGTACCTCCCAGGTCAGAGTGGTGGCGATGCTTCGCACCACAGTGCCTTCTCTTCCGTGCGCCTCCCTCCGCCACAGATGAACGAACACGTCGCGGGTGCGCCGTTCGAGGGCGCAAGACGCGAAGGCCGAGCGGCGGGCAACGTCTCCGGGCTCTGGGTGAGAGCGGCGTCGCGCCACCTCGTGCGCTCCCTTCGGGTCCCCGCCGGCGTACGCGTCATCTGCATAGGCGGCGCGACTCTGGGTGGCTCCGGCAAAACTCCGCTCGCGGTCGCCTGCGCCGCGGAGATCGCGGCGAGCGGCCGGCATGTGGTCCTCGTCGGCCATGCGTATCGGGGGAGGCCGCGTGGCGCTCGTCTGGTGACCGAAGCCGATGCGCTGCACGAGGTCGGGGATGAAGCTTTGCTCGCGGCGCGTGCTCTCGCTGGGCTTCATTTGGACGGACGAGCGCGTGTGGTCGTTGCGCCCCACCGCGAGGAAGCGGTCGCGCTCGCGGCGCGCTACGCCGACATCCTCGTGATCGACGGCGTGGCGCAGACGAAGCCGACGCCATCGACGCTCGCTCTCCTGGCGGTGGACGCCTCGGAGCCGTGGGGTCGTTCGGCAAGGATGCCGCCGTGCGGCAATCTCCGAGCGCCGGTCGCCGCGCTCCTCTCCGTGAGCGACGCCGTGGTGGCCGTGGGCGATCCCGGCATGGGCAGCCAGGTCCCTGGAGCGCTCCAAGCCCATGTGCTATCCGAAGGGGTTAGGATCGGCGCAACGCGCCTCAATTGGGCTGATCTCCGCGGGGCACGGCTGGGTCTTATCGCTGCGCTGGCCCGTCCCGAGCGCGTTGTTCGTGCGCTCGCGCGGCGCGGCGTGACGCTCCATGCGGTGCTCGCGGCGCGCGATCACGGGCCGCTGAGCCCGCGGCTGCTCGAACGCGCCCGCGGTATGCCTGTGGATTTATGGCTGGCGACGGCCAAGTGTGCGCTTCACATCGAGGCGCACGGCGGAACCGTCCTTAACCCGCTTCTCCCATGTGCTCCACTTGTTTCCTCTGCTCGATGGGCGGTGCCTTTTAACCGGGTAGCTACGATCGACTACGCTCTCGCGCTTTCGCGCGGGTTGAAGGAGCGGCTGCGCGCGACCGCGGTGTCTTGACCGCCGGTTTCATGGGCAATACGCTCAAAGGCAGCGTCATTGATTGAGAAAAAACGCTGCCGGCGCAAGTTTGCATGCGCTTCAGTGGCGACCGCGAGGCCCCGCGCGTGAGCGAGTCCGAGGAGAAAACTCGAGTCACAGCCGTCGTGCAGAAACCCCTCGGTGGAGCGGACGGGGCCAAGGGCAACGATTGCGTGGTCGTCATTTATACTAAGGAGCCCACGCTTCTCGGGCGGCGCTTCGTGCTCGACGTGAGCCCCATCCGGATCGGACGGGGCGCCGAGAATCACATCGTTCTCGAAGGCGACAGCGTTTCGCGCAGGCACGCGCACATGGAGCAGCGCAGCGGCGCCTGGTGGTGCATCGACGACGGTTCCACCAACGGCTCCTATGTCAACGACGAGCAGATCGTGCGGGAGGCGCGCCTCGGCAACGGTGACCGCATCAAGGTAGGGCCGACGATCTTCAAGTTTCTCAGCGGCGAGGACGTGGAGGCGCAGTACCACGAAGAGATTTATCGGATGACCATCATCGATGGTCTCACCCAGGTACACGTCAAGAGGTACCTGCTCGAGGCGCTCGACAAGGAGCTGATGCGCGCCCGCCGTCATCTGCGCGATCTCAGCTTTTTGATGCTCGATATCGACCATTTCAAGAAAATAAATGACCTTCACGGCCATCTCGCTGGCGACTACGTGCTCAAAGAGGTCGCTCGCCTCATCCAGCAACGAATTCGCCGCGACGAAGTGCTCGCCCGGTACGGCGGTGAGGAGTTCGCCATCATTTTGCCCGAAACGAATCTCGACGGGTCGCGCGCGTTGGCCGAAGGCCTCCGGGAGAAGATCGAGCAGAGCCGCTTCGTCTTCCAGGGCGAAGTCATCCGAGTGACGATATCCATCGGCGTCGCCATGTTGGGCGAGGCCGACCGGACGGGAATGGATCTCATAAAGCGCGCTGACGAAAAGCTCTACGAAGCCAAGCGCACTGGGCGCAACCGTGTCGTCGTGTGATGGCAAGCGATCCGCTCTTGTCTTGCCTGCGCGTGATCCCCGGCACCCAGTTGGACAGGAGCTCCCCGACGTTCCCATCCGGCCGCCGGGGCCGCGGTCACGCGAACTATCGGCGCGGCTCTCTGCGCTAGAGTCGCCGTCCGTGGACGCGCGACGCGAAGCCCGGGCGCGCGAGAGCAGCGAGCCGCAGGCTCCTATCGTGTATGTGCGGGGCGATGGGGTGAACGTCGTCGACGCCGACGAAAATCGGTACGTCGATATCGCTGCAGGCTTTGGCGCTCTGTTGCTCGGGCATCGACCGGACTGCGTCGCTCGTGCCGTCGACCGGCAAAGGGAGCGCCTGTGGCTCGCCCTCGGTGACGTGTACGCCTCGGACGCCAAGCTCGCGATCTGCGAGCGTCTGGCCAAACTTCATCCAGGAGGGGATGGGCGGGTGATGCTGGGATCCAGCGGCGCCGATGCGGTGACGGCGGCGTTGAAGACGGCGGTACTCGCGACGAGACGCGCGGGCGTAATCGCCTTCGAAGGGTCGTACCACGGGCTCGCCCATGGACCGCTCGCAGCGTGCGGACTACGCCCGGCGTTCCGCGAGCCCTTCGCCGCGCAGTTGAATCCCTGGGTCACGTTCGCGCCGTACCCTGGCGACGAGGCTTCGCTCGCCGAAACGATGCGCCAGGTGAAGAAGGCTTTTTCGCGGGGGAACGTCGGCGCCGTGATCGTCGAGCCTATCCTGGGACGGGGCGGATGCGTCGTGCCGCCGCCAGGCTTTCTGCCGGGGCTGCGCGCCGAATGCGACGCGGCGGGGGCGCTGCTCGTATGCGACGAGATCTGGACCGGCCTCGGAAGGAGCGGCTCGTGGCTTGCGAGCGCCGAGGACGGTGTCGTCGCGGACGTGATCTGCCTAGGCAAGGGGCTGGGCGGCGGCTTTCCCATCAGCGCATGCATTGGAACCGAACGCGCGATGGCGGCTTGGGGCAGCCACGGTGGCGCGACCGTTCACACGGGAACGCACTTCGGCGCCCCGTGGGTATGTGCCGCGGCGTCGGCGGTGCTCGACGCCATCGCCGATCGGTCGCTCGTCGAGCGCTCGCGCGCGGCAGGGGCGCGCTTTCGACGCGCGATCGAGGAGCACACGTTGGGGCGCGGCGTGACCTGCGTGACTGGGCGGGGGCTGATGATAGGGGTGGCGCTGACGGGCGGTGCGCCGCGCGCGCTGATCGTGATGCGGCGGCTGCTCGAGGCCGGCTGGATCGTCCTGACGGGGGGGGCCGCGGGCGATGTGCTCACCCTCACGCCGCCGCTCGACATCAGCGAGGAGCTGCTCGCCGCGTTTGCGGTAACGCTCGGCGCAGTGCTGGCAGCCACACCATGAGCTCCCATGCCGAGAGTGACGCGCTTCACGCCCGCGTCCGCGCCATCGTGGACGCGTTCGGAGAAGGAGCCCGGCCGCCGGAGTCGTTCGACGCCCTCGCCAGCGCCTTGGCGCGCTACCAAGCGAGCCACGTCCCCGGCTACGCGAGGCTTTGCGCCGCACGGGGTGTCGAGCCCGCATCCATCGTTCGCGCCGAGGATGCGCCGGCGGTCCCATGCGACGCCTTCAAACTCGCTTCGGTCTTCGCGTTCGAGGACCGCGACGCGGGGGTGGTTTTTCGCACGAGCGGAACGACTGGAACGACGACCGGCGCGCGCGGCGTCCACGCCATGCGCGACGCGGGCACGTACGACGCGGCGGCCCTCGCGTTTGGCCGCGCCATGCTGGGCGGCGGGCTGACGTTTCCGGTGCCGGTTCTCGTTGTGGGACCGCCCGAGCGCGACGCTCCCGATTCGTCGCTCACGCGCATGACGGCGTTGTTCGCGAGAGAGCTCGGTGTCGCGGAGCCGTCTGAACGAACGTTCTTCGTGCGCGACGGGAGCTTGGACATCGCGGGCTTCAGAGCGCGCGTCGCATGCCTGGAGCGGACGTCTCCTGTTCTTGTTCTGGCCACGAGCTTTGCGCTAGTGCATCTGCTCGATGCGCTCGGAGGCGAGACCCTGACGTTTCCGCCGGGGAGCCGCGTGATGCAGACGGGTGGTTTCAAGGGCAAGTCGCGCGAAGTTGAGATCCCCGAGCTCCGCCGTGACGTCGCCCGTGCGCTCGCCGTGGACGAGAGGTGTGTCGTCGCCGAGTACGGAATGACCGAGCTGTCGAGCCAGTTCTGGGAGGCGACCGCCGTCGATTCGCGGGCCCGTCACGGCGTTTACCATGAGCCTCCGTGGGCCCGGGTGGTTCCGGTCGACGGCGTGTCGCTCGCGCCAGTCGCGCCGGGCGAAGTCGGGATCGCCCGGATTGAGGATCTGGCCAACGTCGACAGCGCGTTCGCGATTGTCGCCCAAGATCGTGTTCGGCGCGTGCCAGGTGGCTTCGAGCTGCTGGGGCGATCGTCGGACGCGCCGCCTCGTGGTTGCTCCATCGCAATCGACGACATATTGTCGGCAGATCGGCCGTGAATTACGAGCCGCGACGATGACCCGCGGCCTCGACGAGCGGCTGGCCGATGTGGAGCGCCTCCTCGGCGCGGCCCGCGCGGTTCACTCTAACCGTGCCGCTATCGCGCCGGCGATCGCCATCGCGACAGGGCTGACGCCGCAAGGGGTCGAGCTCGGATTCGCGTCGCTCGAACAGGCGGCGACGGACGCCGGGTTGCGCGCGCTGATCAGCGCGGCCGGCACGGCCGCGCACGTGCACGTCATTCTTTCATCGAACGTTTTCGTCGCGCCCCTGCGCGCGTTAGCGCTCGCACGCGCGGCGGCGAAACGCGTCACCGTGCGCCCGTCGGCTCGCGACGACGTGATGGCCCGCGCGCTCATCGCGGCCGCCGCTGATCCGGCGATCTCTCTCGTAGAGGAACGTGATGTGGCAGCGATCGGCGCTGACGTGCTCCACGTTTACGGGAGCGATGAAACGATCGCTGCCGTGCGGCATCGTGTCCGTCCTGGAGCTCTCGTCCGGGGGCATGGCACCGGGATGGGATTGGCCGTCGTCACCGGCGACGCATCGCTCGATTCCGCCGCCGAGGCTCTGGCGGTCGACGTGGCCCGCTTCGATCAACGCGGCTGTCTCAGCCCGCGAGTCGTCGTGGTGGAAGGCAACCAGGCGCGCGGCGCGTCCTTCGCGAACGTCCTGCATGAACGACTCGACTCACTCGGGGCGCGCGTTCCGCGAGGGGAGCTCTCTGATGAAGAGCGCCAAAAGCTCACGCAGTGGCGCGACGCGCTCGCGTTTGCAGGGCGCGTCTGGGTTGGCGAAGGTCATGTCGTGGCGCTCGCGCCGAGCGGGGCGCCGCTGGCAATTCCCCCTCCAGGCAGACATGTCCAAGTCGTCGGCGAGGCGACGCTCGACGGCGTGGCTGGCCGCATCCGCTCAATGGGGCACTTCATCGTGGCTCTCGGCACCGACGCGCCACTGCGGCTCGCGCAAGCGGCCCCTCGCCACGCCCGCCTCTCGCGCCTCGGGCACATGCAGCGACCGCCGCTCGACGGTCCCGTCGACCGCCGTTCACTCTGAGCTGCGTTCGTCAGCGGCGGCTGCCAGCCCCGCCTCCACGACGGAAGAGCCGCTCCCTGCGCAAGCATCGTCAAGCGGGACGCATGCCGGGAGGCAAGACGTGTCGGTTGTGCATGCCCACTCCGGCCCTCCGGATCCCGCCCGGCAAAAGCATCCTCCCATGGCGCACATGGGAAAACACCGTGTCGGCCCCGCGCGCGGGCATGGCGCGCCAACGCCACTGAACGCGCCGCAAAGGTCGACCGCCTCCTCGACGACGTCCGGAGGTCCGACTTCGGTCAGCGTTCCGGTCCCGCCGCACGCAGTGCACATCAGCGCGAACGCCGCTGTCACGCGTTGCCCATGGGGCGCGAGTGCCTCCGGGCGCGCAGAGCGGCGTCCTGCGTTCATGAGGGTTACGCGTTGGTCTTGTCCGGAATGATTTGCACGCGGCGCTGCGGATCTTCGCCAAGACTCTCCGTGCGCACGCCCTTCACATCGCGGAGCGCGATGTGGACGATGCGTCGCTCGCGCGCGTTCATCGGATCGAACGTGATCACCTTACCCTCGACCGCGACGCGCAGCGCGAGCCGCCGTGCCATCTCGGAGAGCTGGTCTTCGTGACGCGCGCGATACCCTTCGGCGTCGACGATGACGTGACGACGCTGGTCGCCCGGGCGGACGACGACCCTCGTCGTGAGGTACTGAACCGCGTCGAGCACGTTTCCCTTCTTGCCGATGATGCGCCCGGCGTCCGGCCCCTCGATCTCGATGCGGATCTCGTCCGGAGACCCCTCGCCATCGTTAGGGGCCAGGTTCACCTCCACGTTCATCTGCATCCGCTCGGAGAGGGTACGCACGAACGAAACTGCCTTGCGCGTCTGCTCGTCGGCCGTGGCCTCGTCGACCACCTCGCCGGTCGGGCGGGGACGGGGTGGCATCGATTCGGAGGCAGACCACGACGCCGCATCCGCCGGCGCCGCGTCCCTCGAAGGGCGAGTCGAGGCTGCGCTGGCGATCGGCCTGGCCATCGCGCGTGGGGCTGACGATCCGGCCGGCGCCGGCTTCTTCCGTTGCGAATTGGATCCCTGC
>JALYHV010000397.1 GCA_030776205.1 Myxococcota bacterium
GCATTCTCCTGCAAGGCACGCATCTTTTCGTGCCCGAGCGCGCGGCCGATCCACGATGGGACGTGCGCATCTACGGCTCGGATATCTCGCGTCGGTGCGTCGCCATGGCACGGCGGGGGATCTACGGCGAGAGCAGCTTTCGCGTCACGTCGAAGGAGACGCGGCGAGCCTTTTTCCACGAAAAGCCCGAGGGTTGGCAGGTTTCCGAGACCATTCGTTCGATGTGCCACTTCGGTCAGATGAATCTGCTGGACGAGGACCGCTCGCGTGTCTTCGGCAACGCGGACGTCATCTTTTGTCGGAACGTCCTCATCTATTTCGATGCGCGCGCGCGGAAGGCCGCCATTGACATCCTGTACGAGCGACTGAATCCCGGCGGAATCTTGCTCCTCGGTCACTCCGAATCGCTGCTGAACGTCACGACGGCGTTTGAGCTATTACATTTGAAAGATGACCTCCTGTATCGAAAGCCTGGTTCTGTCCGGGGAGCATCGGCGCCGCCCACGGCAACCGCGCCGCCGGCAGGCCCTTCGCGGCTGCCGACGCCGTTCGCTCAGGGATCGGTCCAAGTGAGCGCGAATAGGACGAAGCCCATCCGCGTGCTTGTCGTCGACGACTCGGCCTACAATCGCCGCAGCATCGCGCAGGTGTTCGCCGACCATCCCGAGGTGGAGGTAGTAGGGAAGGCCGCCGACGGGGAGGAGGCGCTCAAGCTGGTCACTTCCCTGAAACCCGACGTCATCACGCTGGACCTCGAGATGCCGCGGATGGACGGGTTTACCTTCCTGCGCATTTTGATGGCGAAGGTTCCGACGCCGGTGATCGTCGTCAGCAGCTATTCACAGCGCGAGAACGTGTTCAAGGCGCTCGAGCTGGGAGCGCTCGACTTCGTTCCAAAACCAGACCGCCTCGGAACCGAGGCCAGCGACGTGCGTCAGGAGATTCTGCAGAAGGTGCTGCTGGTCCGGGCGCTCCGGCCCTCGTTCGTGCCCACATCCCTGATTCGACGCGCTCCTGGCACGGAGTCGACCGATGCGAACGCCGGACCGCAGGAACCGTTGCCGCGCCCGCGAGTCCTTTACCGCGCGCCAAAGGTCATCGTCGCCATCGCCAGCTCGACCGGAGGGCCGAGCGCGTTGCTCCATATTTTCGGGCGACTCCCCTCGACGACGAGCGCCGCGTTCGTGGTGGCTCAGCACATGCCTGACAAGTTCACCCGCACGTTCGCCGAGCGACTGGACAAGCGCGGTCCGGTACGAACGGTCGAGGCGAGCGACGGAGACATCGTGTCGCAGGGCACTGGCTTCATTTGTCCCGGCCGAAAATGCATGGAGCTCGTGCAGCAGGGGGGCGAGCTGAAAATTCGGGTCGATCCAGCGGCAACGACGGATCGCTACGTTCCGAGCGCCGACCGCCTGTTCAAGAGCGTTGCAGCGCTTGGACCCCGCTGCATAGGCGTCATCTTGACGGGGATGGGCGACGACGGCGTCGAAGGCGCGCGCATGATCCGGGACGCTGGCGGGACGATCATAGCGGAGTCGCAAGAGACGGCGGTCGTCAACGGAATGCCCGGGGCGGCCGTTCGCGCCGGGGTGGCCAACAGCGTGCTGCCTCTGCCTCAGATCGGCGACTACCTGGCGCGGCTAGGGACCTAGGGGGCAAATGCCCAAACGAATCGCTCCGCGGCCGGACCAACCCGCGCGCCCCACCGACGCGACGACGCAGGGCGACGACGCGGGCTTCGACCGGACGCTGCGCCCGAGGACGTTCGCGGACTATATCGGTCAGACCAAGCACAAGGAAAACCTGCGCGTCTTCGTGGAGGCAGCCAAGCGGCGCGGAGAGCCGCTCGATCACATGCTGTTGTGCGGCCCCCCCGGTCTCGGAAAGACTACACTCGCGCACATACTCGCTCACGAAATGGGCGTCGATCTCGTCGGAACGAGCGGACCGGTGATCGAACACAAGGGCTCGCTGGCCGCGCTCCTGACGACCAAGCTCAAGAGAAACGACGTGCTCTTCGTAGACGAGATTCACCGCCTCAACCCCGTCGTAGAAGAGAGCTTGTATCCAGCGTTGGACGACCTGCACATCGACGTGGTCACCGGGGATGGCGCGTTTGCGAGCGCGGTGCAGATTCCCCTTCAACCTTTCACGCTCGTGGGAGCGACGACGCGCACGGGGCTGCTTAGCGCGCCGCTGTTGTCGCGGTTTGGGCACGTCGTGCGTCTCGACTTCTATTCCCCTGCCGACCTGGCTCGCATCATCACGAGGAGCGCGGCATTGCTGGGTGTGGTGGTCGATCCCGAAGCCGCGCAAGAGATTGCACGCCGGTCCCGCGGCACGCCGCGCGTTGCCAATCGGCTGCTGCGGCGGATCCGAGATTTCGCCGAAGTACTAGGGACCGGTGCGATCGATTTCGCGCGTGTGCGCCAGGCGTGCGAGCGGCTGGATGTCGATGAGGCGGGGCTGGACGAGATGGACCGGCGCTATCTGGCTGTCGTCATCGACCACTACGACGGCGGCCCCGTCGGCGTAGACGCCCTTGCCGCGGCTCTGGCGGAGCCGCGCGATACCTTGGAAGACGTCGTGGAGCCTTTTCTGATTCAACAAGGCTACGTTGGGCGGACACCGCGGGGCCGCGTCACGAATCGAAAGGGCTACGAGGCGCTCGGGCGTAAATTCGTGACGCGAGGCGCTGCAGTGCAACTGGATCTCGAGCCAGGCACACCCCCGGACACAGAGGAGCTCTCCTAGTCGGCAGGAATTCCACCGAGCGCCTCGGGTTGCTAGCCCAGCATCGACCCGGTTACCCTTTTGCGTGCCCGGTGGCCCCATCCTCGTGATCGACGATGACGCGGTCAGCAGGCGCGTGTTGATCCAGGCGCTCGCGTCGAACCTCGACTTCCGGGGGATTTTGTTCACCGTCGTGCAGCGAATCGCGGAGGTCGCAAAGGTCGATCGCGTGAGCATCGTGCTTGTCCGCGAGGAGCAGGGCATCGGCTACG
>JALYHV010000398.1 GCA_030776205.1 Myxococcota bacterium
TGGCAACTGGCACCGTGAAGTGGTTCAACGATTCGAAGGGTTTCGGGTTCATCACGCAGGACGGCGGGGGCGAAGACGTGTTCTGCCACCAGTCTGCCATTCAGGCGACCGGCTTCCGTTCCCTCACCGAGGGACAGAAGGTTGAGTTCGACGTGAAGAAGGGCCCCAAGGGCCTGCAGGCAGACAACGTGCGCGTCGTATCCTGACGCCTGCCTCGTCTCCTTGGGGCGGTCCGCCTGCTTCGTGGCCGCGTTTGCTGCCGCGATACCAAGCCGCCCAAGGGGACGTTCGCCTCTTCGCGTGATCCGCGAATTGTAGAACGGGGGCGCTCGGTGCGCCGCCAGCGAGACCGAGCTCGCGACGGAGATGCAGGCTTCGTCGCGAGCTTGTGCGAACAAGGCGTTGCAGAAGGTGGGCGCGGCCGCTGTGGTCGCGGCACGTCGCATCGGTATTGAACGCGTGGGTGCGTCCCGCGTTGGATTATGGCCCACCAGACGGTGCGCTGATACGTCTAGGCATCGGCCTGGACATTCACGAAACACGCGTTGCCGAGGCCGGTGCCGATGGTGAGGACGCCCCAGGTGTCCACGTCGCGCATGAACGGTGCCTCGCTTAGGCCTTGTACCACTGCGTCGTTGTGCATCACGACATGGGTGGGATGGCCGCCGATTTTTGGCACGCCCACACGGATCAGCTGCGGCAGATTGAAGCGACTGCTCTCCCAGTTACCGGGGAGGTTCTGTCCGCCGTGATCGATCGTCCCGTCTTGCTCGATGACACCCGGGCAGCCGACGCCAATGAAGGGCGCAAGCGATATCCCTTGCCGGTGCGCACGCTCAACCAGATCGACCAACATTGTGATCAGGCGCTCAACCGCCTCGCCCCGCTTGGGCTTTTCGTCCGCGTGCTTCCAGAGCTCCGATGCGTAGACGCGGACCGCCGAAAGGTCGCGCGCTTTTTTCAGATGGAGATCCACGATCCCGACGCGGATGTTCGAGCCGCCGATGTCGACGGCGAGCACGCCGTCGAACCCCGCGAAGATCCACGACGGCACCAGATGGACCGTGCCGATCAGGCCGGCCTGGTCGGGGTGGTAGCGTATTGGAACCAGGTCGACCGCGTGGCCAGCGGCCTTGAGGATGACGCTCGCCCGGCCAATCGCGAGCTCGCCGACGCGACTGGCCCGCAGACCACCGCCGAGGACGATGCGCTTGGCGTCCTTCCATGCCTTTTGACGCAAAAAGCGTGCTGCAACGGCGCTTAGCTGCTGGGCGAAGTCTTCTACCGTCGCGTGAATTAGGCCGGCGGCCTGCGGGTCGCCGTCTTGCAGGATCCTGTCGAGCTTCTTCTTGGTGATGGCATGCGTATCGAGGTCGCCGAGGGGGTCCTCGCCGACCTTGCGCAGGCGCGCCCGCCAGTCGTCCAGAATTGATCGGAAGGCACCGACCGACGCGCGGTCCCCGATGAATCCCTCCTCGTCCCGCAGCTCGGCGTTGTACGCCGCCACACGCAGCAGCGGGATGCGTTCCGCGCCGTGCATGACAATGAGATGGCCAGTGGGGGTGTGTACGTTGGGCAACGGGACCATCGTTTCAGGAGCCCGCGCCGGCCAATGGAGAAGCGCGCCCATACGTGGTGGCCAGCTGCCGGAGGTGCTCGGCGAGGTCGGCGGTCAGGTCCTCGGCAGCGAGACGCCATGCCCAGTTGCCTTCCGGCTTGCCGGGGTGGTTCATGCGTGCGCGATTGTCGAGGCCGAGCACGTCCTGCATCGGGATGATGACCGTGTCGGCGACCGATCCGTACAGCGCGCGGATCATCTCCCAGTGCGACGGTCCTGCGAAGCGTGTGGCCCCTGGGCCCGCAAGGTAGCTCAGCGCGTTTCGCCGCTCCGCGGCGGCCTGCTCGGGAGAGCGCGGGCTGTCCGCGGCGAGGCCGTCGTCTTCGAACCAGCCGACGATGGTGTCGTTGTCATGCGTCCCCGTGTAGGCGATCGAGCGGCGCACGTAATTGTGTGGCAAGAAGCTGGACGCTTGCACGTCACCGCCAAAGGCAAACTGGAGGATGCGCATCCCCGGCAAGTCGTAGCGATCGCGAAGCGCCTGGACGCGCGACGTTACGGCCCCCAAATCCTCCGCGATGAAGGGCAGCGTTCCTAGCGACTGGCGCGCCTTTTCGAAGAGGTCCGCGCCGGGGCCCTTCAACCAGCGGCCGTGCTCGGCGGTCTTTTCGGTGGCGATCACTTCCCAGTAGCGCGTGAAACCAATGAAATGATCGAGACGGACGACGTCGAAACGGCCCAACAGGCCGCGGAAGCGCTCGATCCACCAGGCGTAGCCGTCGCGGGCCATGCGCTTCCAGCGGTAGAGCGGGTTCCCCCAGCGCTGCCCCGTCTTGCTAAAGTAGTCGGGCGGCACGCCGGCGACGTGCGTTGGCTGGCCCCGGTCGTCCAGCCGAAAGTATGCCTGGTTGGCCCACACATCCGCGCTCTCATGGGCGATGAAAATCGGCGCATCGCCGATGAGCCCCACGCCACGCGCCGCGCAGTGATCGCGGAACCTGCGCCACTGGACATCGAATAGAAACTGCTCGAGCTCATAGCGTGCGATGGGGACCCGCAGCTCGCGCCGCGCACGCTCGATGGCGTCTTTCTGGTAGCGAGCCAGGGCCGGCTCCCACGAAGTCCAGGGCGCGCCGCCGTGCCGATCGCGAAGGGCCATGTAAAGCGCGTAGTCCGGGAGCCAGCTCCGCGCGCGCCTCCGGAAGTCGTTCGAAGCCGCGCGGTGCTGGCCGGCACCTGTCGCGAGGCGCGCCGTTGCCAGGCGCAGGGCCTCCGTACGGAGTTTCTCCGCGCGGCGATAGTCCACCTGACCAGGCGGCAGTGCACCGCCCAGCTCGCCGGCGTCGAGTAGCCCCTCCTCGGCGAGGTCCGTGAGGCTGATGAGCATGGGGTTGCCGGCAAAGGCGGACGCTCCGCTGTAAGGCGAGTCGCCAGCACCGGTGGGGCCGACCGGCAGGACCTGCCACCAGTGCTGGCGCGCCGCGGCGAGGAAGTCTGCAAACTCCCTGGCAGCGGGGCCCATGTCGCCGTTGCCGTGCGGGCCTGGCAGGCTCGTCAGATGCAAGAACAGGCCGGCGGTACGCGTGTCGAGCACCGCCTCGACGGGTGCAGCTTTCGGGTTCGATGGGCGGTTCGCGGCGTACCTCGCCAGTCGCGCTCCGCTTTCCATGGTTCGAATGCTCTGCGAGAACCGCGCCGCGACCGGTAGGCGCACCGATGCGAGGCGAAAACCGCCGCGCAGACCACGCCGCGTACTGCGGCAAGCACGTGCCCATTCGGTCGGTAAGGGGCGGGTTTCTGGTGCCCCACGATTTCTCCAGCCGTGACATGCCGGCTTGCGTGGCGGCGGCAACCGAGCACCATTGATGCGATGGCGACGAAGACGACGTGGACCTTCGCCTCGCGCGTGGTCCTAATGTGCGGAATATGGTCGGCGGCTTGCGGCGACACCGGCACGCCGGTGGACAGCAGCGGCGCGAGCGGCTCGGCCGGCACTGGAAACGGCAGTGGCTCGACGAGTGGGAGTGGGAGTGGCAATGGGAGTGGGAGTGGCAATGGGGCCCCGCGTAGCGGAAGCAGCGGGAGCGCGAGCGGTGACTCTGGCGGCGCCAGTGGCGCGATCGCTAGCAGCGGCGGCTTTGGCAGCGGGAGCGCGGAAGCCGGCGTCTCTCCGATTGAAGGCGGCATTCCGCAGGACGCGAGCGGCTCTGGCAGCGGCGCCGAGGCGGGGTCCGGGACGGATGGGGGCTCCGGAGCGGACGCCGGCTCGCGCGGCGACGGCGGAGCGATCATTCATTGGACGACCGACGTGCTGCCCTTGCTCGATAGCAATTGCACGAACGCGTGCCATGGCGGCTGCGGCGGGCTGACCATCAGTTACTCAATGATCGTCAACGTGAAGTCCGGCGAGGTAACTCGCCTCAACTACATCACTCCCCGCGATGCGGGTCACAGCTACCTGTGGTGCAAGATCAACCCGACGGACGCCGACTGCACCCGCGCGGGCACGGTGATCACCGGCAAGCGGATGCCGCCGCCAAACGCCCCTGCGCTGCCCGCGAACAACCTCGCGGCCATCAAGAGCTGGATCGCGCAGGGCGCATCAAACAACTGAGCGTAATGGAGCGCCTCGCGACGCCGGCGAGCGGCGCGGACTAGCGCGCGCGGAATGGCTGTGAGATTCCTTTCTGGCGAGCGAAACCTCTCCTCCCGATCGGTCATCCCATCCGCGTGCGCTACGTCCTGCCTCTCCTGGGCCTCCTCGCGCTGATCGCCGTCCTCGTCGGCATCAAGTTCGGGCAAATCTCGACTCTGATTCACTTCGGGCAGACGATGCAGGCCGCGGGCCCGCCGCCCGAGGCGGTAAGCACCTCGCTGTCCCAGGCCCAAGCCTGGGAGGCAGTGGTGACGGCGGTCGGCAGCATCAGCGCCGCGAAGGGAGTGGCCCTCAGCAACGACTCCCCCGGAATCGTCTCGCGCATCCTGTTCGAGTCGGGCGCGCAGGTGAAAGCCGGTCAGATCATCCTGGAGCTGGATACGAGCGTGGAGCGCGCGCAGCTCGCTTCGGCCAAGGCGCGCAGCGATCTCGCAGGGCTGACAGCGTCTCGCTCGCGGGCCCTCGTCCGCACAGACGCGATCTCGCGGTCGCAGCTCGACTCCGATGAGGCGCAGCTCAAGACGGCCAGCACGGATCTGACTGCGCTGCAGGCGCAGATAGATCGCAAAGTGGTGCGCGCCCCCTTCGCCGGGAAGCTAGGCATCCGCGCCGTCAATCTGGGGCAATACCTCGCCCCAGGCACGACGGTGACGATGCTCGAGGCGATCGAGACTGTATACGCGGATTTTGAGCTCCCCCAACAGCGGCTCGGCGACGTGAGAGTAGGAATGCCCGTGCGCGTGACAGTCGACGGCGCCGACGCCCTCGCGCAGGACGGCGTCATCGCCGCGGTCGACCCCGCCATCGATTCGGCTACCCGAACCATCAGGGTCCGGGCCACCGTGCCTAACACAAAGGAGCGATTGCGCCCGGGCATGTTCGTGAACGTCTCGGTGGTTCTTCCAAAACGCGACGACCTCGTGACCATTCCCGCCACCGCCCTCGTGCACGCTCCTTACGGCGACTCCGTCTTCGTCGTCGAGCCACGGAAAGATGACGCGGGTGCGCCGGTCGCGGGCGCTGACGGGCAGCCGGGCAAGCTCGCCCGCCAGCAGTTCGTCCGGGTCGGTGAGTCACGCGGAGACTTCGTGGCGATCCTCGACGGGGTGACCCCCGGCCAAGAGGTGGTTAGCGCGGGAGCGTTCAAGCTCCGCAACGGCTCGGGTGTCGTCGTTCGCAACGACGTGCGGGTCACCCCCGAGCTGAACCCCCATCGCGAGAACCGCTGAGTGATGTCATGAAGCTCACCGACATTTTCATCCGACGTCCGGTGCTGGCCATCGTCGTCAACCTGGTAATCCTCATCGCCGGGCTACAGGCCGTGCGTTCTCTCAATGTCCGGCAATACCCAAAGCTCGAGAGCGCCACCGTCACGGTCCGCACCGCGTACATAGGGGCTAGTGCCGACCTCGTTCGGGGGTTCATCACCACACCGCTCGAGCGGGCGATCGCCGCGGCCGACGGCATCGATTTCATCGAGTCCCAAAGCGTGCAGGGGCTGTCGACGATCAACGTCCGACTTAAGCTCAACTTCAGCGCTTCGAACGCGCTCGCTGATATCAGCGCTCGCGTGAACCAGGTGCGCGCCGACCTCCCGCCCGAGGCGGAGGTCCCGGCCATCAACATCGAGCCGTCGGACTCGCAGTTCGCCGCCATGTACCTGAGCTTCGGGTCGAAGCTGCTGGAGGACAATCAGGTCACCGATTACCTCATTCGGGTCGTGCAGCCGCGTCTCTCGGCGCTCGAGGGGGTGCAGCGCGCCGACATCCTGGGTGGCCGCACGTTCGCCATACGGGCATGGCTCAAGCCGGATCGCATGGCCGCCCTCAACGTCAGTCCTTCGCAGGTGCGCCAGGCGCTCGCCGCGAACAACTACCTCGCCGCCGTAGGGCAGACGAAGGGCTCGTTCGTGCAGCTCAATCTCACGGCGTCCACCGATCTCACATCCGTCGACGAGTTCAAGAACCTGGTCATTCGATCCGAGAACGGTGCGTTGGTACGGCTGAAGGACGTGGCCGACGTGGTCCTCGGCGCGGATACCTACGAGCAGGACGTGCGTCTCTCCGGGAACAAGGCTGTGTTCATGGGCGTCTGGGTTCTACCGAACGCGAACTCGCTGGACGTCATCAAACGGGTCCGCAAAGAGATCGAGGTTGTCAAAGCCGAGCTGCCGACCGGTATGGAGGCCCAGATCGCGTTCGATTCGACCAAGTACATCGACAACGCGATCAACGAGGTCATCAAGACGCTCAGCGAGACGGTGCTCATCGTGGTGGTGGTGATATTTCTCTTCCTCGGCTCGCTGCGCACCGTCCTCGTCCCGTTGGTCGCGATCCCGGTGTCGCTCATTGGCGCCGTCTTCTTGATGCAGGTCTTCGGGTTCACACTGAACCTGCTGACGCTCCTCGCTATCGTGCTTTCGGTTGGCCTCGTGGTCGATGACGCCATCGTCGTCGTGGAGAACGTCGAACGCCATATCCGCGCGGGCAAAACGGCGCTCGAGGCTTCGCTGCTCGGCGCGCGCGAGCTCGTCGGCCCCATCGTGACCATGACGGTCACCCTTGCCGCGGTGTATGCGCCGATCGGGTTTCAGGGTGGGCTAACCGGAGCGCTCTTCCGCGAATTCGCCTTTACCTTAGCTGGCGCGGTGGTCATCTCCGGCGTCGTGGCGCTGACGCTATCACCCATGATGTCCTCGAGGCTGCTCTCGCAGCACCACGGGGAAGGCTGGCTCGTGCGCCACATCGATTCGGGGTTCCAGCGCCTGAAGGGCGCGTACACCCACGCGCTCGACGTGACGCTTTCCGCGCGTCCCATCGTCTACACCGTGTGGGTAACGCTGGTGCTCCTGATTGTTCCGATGTACCTGTTCTCGCCGGGCGAGCTCGCGCCCAACGAGGATCAGGGCGTCGTCTTCAGCGCGATCGACGTGCCTGCCAACTCGACTCTCGAGCAGCTCACACCGTATACCGAGCAGATAAACCGGATCTTCCAGGAGGAGCCGGAGTTCGATCACAGCTTCCAGATCACGTTCCCGACGGCGGGGTTCGGCGGGGCGCTGCTCAAGCCTTGGGACGAGCGGAAGCGGAGCATTTTCCCCGTTCAAGAAGAGCTCGCCGGAAAGCTGTCTCGAGTGACCGGCGTACGCGCCCCGGCGTTCCTCCCGTCTGCTTTGCCGAGCGCTGGATTTTTTCCGGTGGAATTCGTCATCGCATCGACCGCGAGCCACGAGGAGATGCTCCGGTACGCTCAGCAGCTCGTGCAAGAGGCGGCCCAAAGCGGGCAGTTCGCGTTCCCACCCATAACCGACGTGAAGATCGACCAGGCGAAGACCGAGATCGCGCTGGACCGTGACAAGATCGCCTCGATGGGGCTCACCCTACAGGGAGTGGGCGGCGATCTCTCGGCGATGCTGGGTGGAAACTTCGTAAACCGCTTCAACATCCAAGGTCGGAGCTACAAGGTCATTCCGCAGATCGAGCGCTCTGGGCGACTCACGACCGATCGCCTGACAGAAATTTACATCGGTGGGCCGAAGGGAACGCTGATGCCGCTCAGCGCGGTGGCCACGCTCAAGCAAGGGGTGGAGCCGCGGACGCTCAACCGCTTTCAGCAGCTGAACGCGATCAAGATTTCCGGTGTGGCGCCGCGCTCGCTCGATGCCGGGCTACGCGTTCTCGAGACGGCCGCCGCGAAGATCCTGCCCCCTGGCTACCGGGTCGATTACACGGGAGAGTCGCGCCAGCTGCGGCAGGAAGTCGGCAAGTTCTTGCCGGCGATGGGGCTCGCTCTCGTCCTCATCTTTCTGGTGCTCGCCGCGCAGTTCAACTCGTTCCGTGATCCGTTCGTCATCCTGGGTGGTTCGGTTCCGCTCGCCATCTTTGGCGCGCTGATCTTCACCTTCCTCAAGTTCGGGGCCCCCCCAGGGCTCCACTTCAAGCTCACCGAGGGCTGGACGACCACGCTTAACATCTACTCGCAGGTGGGGCTGGTCACGCTAGTCGGCCTGGTGTCGAAAAACGGGATCCTGATCGTTGAATTTGCCAATGCGCAGCAAGAAGCGGGCATGAGCAAGCTCGACGCCATCCGCGCAGCCGCCGCCACTCGGCTCCGCCCCATCCTGATGACCACCGTCGCTACGGTCGCGGGGCACTTTCCCCTCACGCTGGTCACCGGGGCAGGCGCCGTAGCCCGCAATTCGATCGGAATCGTCCTCGTTGGAGGCATGTCCATCGGCACGCTGTTTACGCTGTTCGTCGTCCCCTCGCTGTACGTATTGATCGCAAGGGATCACCGAAACGCGAGCAAGGCCGAACCGGTCGCTTCCGATGTCCACCCGGTCTTTGCGTCCGACCCGCGGGGGCTCGGTTTGGGGCCCGAGATCGCCGCGCGCACGGCATCCTGATCGCGACTCGTGTGGAGCGAGCTCGTTCGTCGGACGGCTGCTCCATGAGGTTCCCGAGTTAGGTGTTCTTCTTCGCGTTCTGGAGCGCACGGTCCGGGTGAGCCGCGAACCATGACAGCGCGTCGGCCGCGGCCTGGATGAGCGGTCCGCGGTCTGCGAGCCACCGGTCGCACCAGTGGGTGAGCTCGGCGTCTTCTTCGGCAACGGCCGCGAATCGAAAGAGAGTGATGGCGTCGTAGCCGTGGCGCATGCCGAGGAGTGTCCCCCGGTAAGAGGCCTGCATCGAGAGGAGAAGGTCGGCCATGCCATTTCGCCCCATCGAAAACAACGTGCCTACTGCGAGGCCGAGCTTGCTGCCCTCTTTGCCGCGCTGCTCCGCCATGGAGGCCAGCTCCCGCTCGGCGCGGGACGCATGCTCGGCGACGGCGAATAGAGCGTCGGCCGGAGCGCCGGGCCCTAACCGCTCGCCCTCCAACGTGGAATGTCGCGCGGCCGATCGTTCCGTCTGGAGAACCTCCCCGAACAGCTTGTCGACGAGGCTACGCGAGCTTTTCATGGGCCACTCCTCTCGCTGAACGTTCTGAATGGTGGGGCCGCGCCGGTCAGGGCGACGTCGTAGGCGGCGTCCCCTGACGAACATAAGAAGGTCACCCCGACGCGTCGAGGTCGAGCCCATCGCCTTCAGGTCAGGTCCGGCTCGCGTGCCCCGCTGGTCACTCCCGGCGCGCGCAGTGGCAGTCTACCTTCTGCCAAGAAGCGCGTATGGGCCAGAGCCTTACGCTGGCGAGGTCAGGCGCGGCGTGACCGAACGGTCACGGCCGGTCGGAAAGCTTTCGTAGGCGCAGCCCGATCACCACTGGCGTGCCCCTCACACATCGTTCTTCGAGGCCCAACACCTCCAATCGCAGCGCATCGAACAACGAGTACAGCTCGCTCAACCTGTGAAGATGGTTCTCGATCGCGAACGTGCGTCCAGCTCGCGAAAACGTCGTCCTCGTTCCGCGCGCCAGACCACCCGGATGCAGGTCCGTCAGGATGATTTCACCGGCCGGCTCGAGCACGCGGACCCATTCTCTCAGCTCCGCGCCGACGTCGCGCACATGCGTGAGCATCAAATTCGACACGACCACACCGATGCTCTCGCCGCCGATCCATTCCATTCGAACGTGCGTGCGAACGTGGAGAGGGGCATCGCGATGGCGCGACCGGAGGCGTGCCAGCATTTCCGGCGAGCTGTCGACTCCCACGACTCGCTCTGGTCCCATCGAGAGGAGGTGCGACCAGTGACGCCCGGTACCGCAACCGATGTCCAAGACAATTGCGCCGGCGATTGGTGCGTTGCTCGACAGCGCAACGAAGACTTCGCGTTCGAGCCTGAAAAACGCGCTCTCGTGTTCGCGGTCGTACGTCAGCGACCAGAGTCGATACCCCTCCATCGAGTTCATGGGCCGCAGGAAGGGCAGCCCGCCGCGGACCCATCGCCAGCCGACCATCGTCACTCGGTCCCGCCGACTTGCGCCTGGCGATGGGAAAATGCCTGGCGCTGCACGGCGGAAGCGTAACACCTCGATCCAGCGCGTTGCGACCGGGAGTCGCCGCAGCAGCAGAGGAGCTTTTGCTGCACGCTCGAGCGCGCTGGAAGTAGGCTGCGCCGCGACATGCCCAAGTGTGTCCCGGATGCTCTTTCATTCGCGCGACGGGTATCGACACGGGCGATCGCGCGTCGCGGCTTCGTGACTTCTGCGATTCTCCTCGCCGAGCGTCTCCTCGTGACGGCCGCAACGTGGGCCCTCTTCCGGCGCTCCGTCGAGGAGAAGGTCGTCCTGGCGCTCGTCCTTGGCGCCGTATTCAGTGGCCGCACGTTTGCGCAATACGCGTTCAGGGCGCGAACCGAGGCCGAGCTCATGGAGCGGGTCGTAGCGAGCCTGATCAACGGGGACGTCCTGCGCACGAACGTGCTTCGGGACGAGGACGCCCGCGCGGAGCTGGTTCAGGCCGTTTACCAAACCGGACAGGCCATCTCGGTCGACCTTCCGTTGCTCGTCGCGGACGTTTTGGCGGCAGCTCTCTTGACCCTCTTCGTTGCGGTGCGCGAGCCCGGCAGAGTAGCTGTCTTCGCGATCGGGATGACGCTCGTAGCCGGGAGCGCACTCCTCGCGGCGCGCCGCTCGATCGATAAGTCCTTGGGGCAGGCGTGGGCGGCGCAGCACCGGGTTCATGAAGGCTTCGTCGACGCGCTCGAGGGAAGACTCGACGTGGTCGCGTCTGGTCGGCGAAAGGCATTTCTCAGCGACATGCACAGCCGCGCCAGTGACTGGGCCGCGGCCGGGTCGCGCGTGGCCGCGGGGGCGCTACTGTCCAACAAGTTGCCGCTTCTCGCAACGACCGCCGCCGTGACGGCCGGTTACGCTCTTCTGGTGCAGCGCGGGAGAGCTGCTGTCGGCGTGACCACCGCGGAGCTCGCCCTTCTCGCGAGCATCACGCCCGCATTCTCGGGCCTTGCGCAGCGGACATTCTCGGTCGCGCGCGCCGAACGATGGATGGCTCTCGTGGCGAGCGCGCTCGAGGAGCCGCGGCTACGCTGCGAAGCGATGGCACCCCCGCCCGAGCTGCCAGCGCCCATCGCGTTCGAAGCTGTCACTTTTCGCTACGACGGCCTCGCTCGCGACGCATTGTGCGGCGTGAGCTTCGTGTGGCGACACGAACGCGTGTTCGCGTTTGCAGGGGCCAACGGATCTGGAAAAAGTACGTGTCTTCGTGCGTTGATGGCACTCGCACGGCCCCAGACCGGCGCGATTACGGTCGGGGCGACGCGTCTCGATCGCGTCGATGCAGATGCATGGAGAGAGAGAGTCGCTTATTTGCCGCAAAGGCCGTACCTCCCAATGCGTTCGGACGTGCGCGGCGCCGTGCGTTTTCTCGTGCCTGACGCCACGGACGACACCATCCGTGATGCGCTCGCTCAGGTCGGCCTGCTCGCGCCGCTCAGGCGCAGCAGCGGCGATCCCTTGGCGGCCCGAATAGATGCGTTGTCGGTTGGCGAGCGGCAGCGCGTGGGGCTTGCGCGCCTCCTTTGCCAACGAGCCTCGCTCGTTTTGCTGGACGAACCCGACGCGAACCTCGATCGTGCCGGTATCGCGCTGGTCGCCGACCTCGTGCGCGAGCTTGCGCGCAGTCGATTGGTCTCGATGGCAGCGCACGCACCCGAGCTGCTTGAGGTGGCCGATCGCGTGGTGGTGCTGGACGCTGGCCGCGTGATCGAGGACATGCCTCGCATCTCCGCGATCGCGCCATGAACACTCGCGCGTTCGCTCCGCAGAAGACGCGGATCGCTCTCTTCCTCGTAGGCGGATTGGGAGGTGGGTTCGCGTCCCAGGGGGTGCCCGCCATCGCCGCAATCACACGCGCTTTGGCAGACGGCTTCGACGTCAGCGTATATTCGCTCCTTCCGCCCGATGCAGGCTTCCGCCCAGAGGGGTATCGGCTCCATTCACCGCCGCGATGGCTTGGGACTCCGCTCACCAAGAAGCTTCGGTGGTCGTGGCTTGCGGTTCGCTTCCTGGCGGCGCATCGTACGCGCCCCTATGAGGTGCTCTTTTCGTACTGGGCCTATCCGATGGGGCTGTTCGTCGTAGCGCTGGCGGAGCTCGTTCGCAGGCCATCGGTCGTGACCACGCTGGGCGCAGAGACAGCCGCGGTTCCCTCGATTGCCTACGGCCACATGCGACGACCCATCACGCGCGGCCTCGTCCTCGAGACGTGCTCCCGCGCATCGATCGTGGTCGCGCTCTCGGCCCAGCAGCGGACGAACTTGCATCGGCACGGCCTGCGGCGGCAGGACGTCCGCGTAATTCCGTTCGGTGTCGACCGAAACCTGTTTCAGCGCAAACCGACGCAGCGACACCCTCCCCTCAAGATTCTTCACGTGGCGAACCTGACGGAGGTCAAGGATCAGCCGACGCTCATTCGAGCTTTTTCGCTCCTTCGCCGTAACCTGCCCGCCACTCTTCGGATCGTCGGGCCTGACCACTTGGACGGCAAACTCCAGCGAATGGTTGCGCAACTGGGATTGCAACAGGACGTCGCGTTTTTGGGACCGCTGCCCTATGCCTCTATACCTGCCCAGTACGAGTGGGCGGACATGTTCGTGCTGACATCGCTCAGCGAAGGGCAGGGTAGCGTTCTCGCAGAGGCGGCAATGAGCGGAGTCCTTCAGGTGAGCACGCCGGTGGGCTGCGTACTCGATCAGGGCGACGATACGGCGGTCATCGTCCGCATGGCAGATCCCGACGACATCGCGCACAAAATAAGAGCTATTGCGGAAGACGAAAAGGCGTGGGAGCGAAAAGTGAGCCGCGCCCGCGTCTGGGCCGAGGGTCATGATTTGCAGTGGACGGTCGAGCGGCTGCGCGGCGTCATCAACGAGGCGAGCACTCGGAGCTGACCCGGTACAGAGCGCCTCGACAGGCGGGTCGGCTACGCTGCGATGCTCATTGCCGATGACAGCCAAACCGCGAGATTTCGAAGCAAAGAGCTCACTCGCCCAGTCGATGGCAGACGATCAGGGCGAACCGAGCTGGCTCGCGCCTCGCAAACAGGCGAGCCACCCAGGGTCTGAGAAACCAGCGCACACCGTACCAGGGCTGAAAGACCGTCATCGATAGGTGGAGGCGCTCCTCGAGCGTAGCGAGCGCGTCGAACGTCAAGAAGCCTTTGCACTCGAGGGCTGGGGCGCCCATCCCGGTCTGCTCGAAGAACCAATTTCTCCGTTCCCGAAGCATCGCTCTTCCGCTCGAAGAGTCGCGATACAGCGGCGAATCCATGATGACCAGCCGCCCGCCAGGTGCGAGGACGCGGAACCCCTCCCGCATGGTTGCGAGCAAATCGACCGAATAGTGGAACGACGCGTTGTAGATTACGAGATCCGCGGTGCACCCAGTAAATGGCAGTCGATCGAATTCGGCTTGCACCGCCAAAAACCTTCGCGGGTAGTGGCGGTGAGCGCCAAGGCCATCGAAGTCATTGATGGTCAGGTCGATCGCCGCGGCATCATGTCCGCGCGATGCGAGTCGATAGGAAAGCCAGCCTAACCCTCCTCCGAGATCGAGTATCCGGAGGGGTGCCGCCCTTCTGCGTTCCATTGGCCTGACCACCCGCCGAAGGAGTGCCATGTAGCTCCGCGATCGGATGCGCCACTCAGGACGGTACTTTTGCGAGGCATGGCGGAACGGGAGTGCAAGCAGTTGTCGGACGTCTTCGACACTGCGCCCTTCGGCGGCTCGAATTGCCTCATATTGGTCCACGAATTGCTGCACGACCCCCTCCCGCGATGGATCGACCGTGCGCCAGATACGGCCCGTGCGGGTATATGTAATGCCGCATGGTCCGCAGCGTCGCTCATTCGTGGAGACGACGACCAGCGGGTTGCGGCAAGACGGGCAGGCAAGGTTCCAAGGCATGAAGTGGCCCCCCAACCGGTCCGGTTGCGCTCATGTGGGTCTGTCGCGATGTTACTGAGCGGCCATGTCGATACCCAAGTGTGCGGGTGCGCGCCTGAGGACGACCGGAGATGCGCGCCGAAAACTATAGACAGGACGGATCTCACGGAAGGCGCGTATGGGTTGCGCCATGCGCAAAATAGGGGTAACTCCGCATATGATCGCGGGGCGCGATGTGGGGGGCACGATGCGCCAGATTCGAAGGGTTCTTTCGAAGACGAGTTCATCGCGGCTTTCCAGCAATGCGCTCGTCAAGCTCAATGTCCTGACCGGCCGCACGTGGGCGTTGCCCATTCTCTTCTATTCCCCGACGTCGCGGTGCAACTCGCGGTGCGTCACATGCGACTGGTGGCGGAGCAACGGGGCGTCCGATCTCACGCATCAGGAGGTCGCGGCGCTCTGCGAGGAGCTACCTGGACTGCGCACCAAACTCGTCGTCTTCACCGGCGGTGAGCCGCTGCTGCGGGCGGATATGTTCGAGCTGGCGGACCTTTTCCTCTCGCGGGGGATAGTGCTCCACCTCCTCACGAGCGGGCTCTCGCTCGAGCGGTATGCGCAGGAAATCGTAACGCGGTTTTCGGCCATCACCGTTTCGCTCGATGGGCACACCGCCGACCTTTATCGTCGCGTGAGGGGGGTGGACGGGCTCGGCGCGCTAGAGCGCGGCGTTCGGCGTATTAAGGAGCTCCGTCCCGACCTGCCCGTCAGTGCGCGAAGCACGCTGCATCAACGTAACTTCCGTGCGCTCCCAGAGCTGATCGACAAGGCGGAGGCAATGGGGCTGGACCAGATCTCGTTCCTCGCGGCAGACGTGAGCTCGCGTTCCTTCGGTCGCGGCGCGCTGCCCGTCGCGCCAAACACGCCGGGCCTCCTGCTCGAGCCGGACGAGGTCGAGGAGCTCGAGGTCGTGATCGAGAAAGCACTGCTCAGCCATGCCCGGTCATTTCGCGCCGGGCGTGTCGTCGAGCGCGGCGACCGATTACGCCGGCTGGGTCGCTACTACGCTGCGCAGCAGGGGCGCGTCCCGTTTCCGGAGGTTCGCTGCCACGCGCCGTGGGCGAGCGCCGTCGTAGAGGCCGACGGGACGCTCCGTCCCTGCTTTTTCCAGCCCTCCGTGGGGAACATACGCAAGAAGAGCCTGCACGCGCTGCTGGATCACGAAATGTTGCGATTCCGTCGCGCGCTCTCCGTCCCCCGCGACGCCACTTGCCAGCGCTGCGTGTGCTCGCTTCGTGTCGGGTTGCGTACGCGGGTCTGGTGACTCGTTGTTGCGAGCTCCCGATCACGGTCCCCAGCCCATCGCCCAGTGCGGCTTCGACGCGGCGTCCGATCGCTACGACGCCGATGAGCACGGGAACGGCGTGCTCGCCCATCTTCGGGAGCGCATCTTTGCCCAGCTCTGTCGGACGTTCGCGCCCGGGTCACGCTTGATCGAACTCGGCTCGGGCACCGGCATTGAAGCTACGAGGCTCGTAGCGGAGCGAGGCTGTCGCGTCGCGCTCGTGGACGTTGCGCCACGAATGCTCGCGCGCGCAGCGGCCAGCGTGCGGAGCGCCGATCCGGAGGGCTTGCTCGGCGCCCACCTCGTGCCTGCACGCTCGGTGGGCAGGCTGGTCGCGGTTCACGGTTGCTCTTCGTTCGACGGCGTCTACTCGAGTCTCGGGCCGCTCAACTGCGAGCCTCGGCTCGAGCCTGTGGCCGAGGGGCTGGTGGAGCTCGTACGACCGGGTGGCGCGCTCGTTCTGTCGGTTATCAACCGGTGGTGCCCTGCGGAAGTGGCGTGGTTCGCTGCACACGGGCAGTGGCGTGAAGCGACGCGGCGCTGGGGTGGACCGGTGCAAGCGGCGTCCTATCCCGGCGGCCCGAAGGACGTAAAGACCTGGTACTACTCGCGCCGGGCGATTGCGCGCGCTTTTGCCCCCGCTTTTTGCGTGGAGCACGCGGAAGCGCTGCCGCTCCTATGGCCCCCGCCGTATTTGGACTTTCTGGTGGCTCGTCGCCGACGCCTCTTCGCAACGCTCCTCCTCATCGAGCGATGGACCGCGACGCGACCCCTCTTGCGCGATCTGGGCGATCACACGCTGCTTCGGCTGCGCAGGCGGTAGACCGGCGGGCTCGCGGGCAGCGCGACCTGATGCGACGAAAAGACTGCCCGCTAGGGCGACGAAAAAAGGGGGTGCCGCTTCACGTGCGGTGCTGCGTACTTCAAGATGAAAATCACGTTTCCCTTGCAGTCCTCGCAGGGTGGGAACTTCCTGCCAAAGACGCAAGTCACCTCGTGGTCCTTCTTGCCGTGCCCGTTGTGCGCGACGACGTAAATCCCGGATCGCGGCACGGGCTCCCCCGGCCGGAACGTGTCCCCCTTCTTTGCGCGAACCCTTGCGGACTTCTTGGCGCCCATCAGCCGGTCGTACGCCAGATGAGGGTCTTCGGGTCTACAAATCGGCGGGGCCGCGCCTCGTGCCCGCGCGCAGCGCCGTCGCCTTCATGCGACGGTGAGCTTCCGCACGACGAGCAGCCCTAGGATCGCGAGAGCGAGCATCATCGACCCGTGACCAACCAGCACATGGAGCAGGCTGCCGTTCGAGCAGGCGATGCTCATCGTCGCCGCAGCGAGCGCGCCGCACGCGACGCCGAGGGTCGCCGTGCGCCAACTGGAGCCGACGAATGCGTGGCGATAGGCCCAGCCTGCTGCGATGAGGGGCACCACCGCGAGGACGGCGGTCGTGGTGACACAGCCCAGGGCGGCGCGCCAGAAGGGATGGCCGGCCACGTTCGGCTCGGCGGCGAACCACGCTCCTGCGACGAAGAGCGCCGGCGCGGCGATCGCGAGCGCGGCAAGGCGCGGGATTGGTTCCCCCAGGCCGTGAGGACCTCGACGGACGCTGGCCGCGAGGGCAAGCGCCGCGGCCGCGAGCGGAATGCCGAGCCCGATGGCCAGGTGCGACGTTGGCAACCGGCCGAGGTCCGGCCTCCTATCGAATAGAACCCAGGCGGCGTTCCACAAGAGTGCCGCGCCCAGCGCCGCCCAGCGCTCCGCGACGGCACGCGAGCGCGTCGGCGCGCGCGTTGCGACTGGAAGAGAACGCCGCGGTAGGGTGGCGCGGACGTCCTCGGCGAACGGGTCGGGAATGGCGCCGAGGCCTTCGAGATCGACGTCCTCGGCGTTCATGGCGACCTCCGCCCCGTTCGGGCGCCCCATCCGTCGAGCGCGGCACGCAGCGCCTCGTACGCGCGGAACGCCCGCAGCTTCACGGCCCCTTCCGTAGCCCCGAGGATCTGCGCTGCCTCGCTGACGCTCAGCCCCTCGAACCGGATCAACACGAAAGCCTCCCGCTGGGCCACCGGTAACCGCAGGAGAACGTGCCGCACGACGTCCAGCATCTCGCGGCCGAAGAACGCCTCGTCGCCACGTGTCTCGGGTGCCGCCTCCGAATGAGCCCCTGCGTGGTCACCGCGGAGCGTGGTTGCGGGACGCAGCTGTGCCCGACGCACGTGATCGCGAAATCCATTCCGCGCGATGGCGAGCATCCAGGGGAGGGCGGCGGCCCCGACGGCGAAGCTGCCCCGCGCGCGGTGAATGCGTAGAAACACCTCCTGGGTAAGATCGTCGGCAAGCGCATGGTCGCCGCACAAGCGGAGGAGAAATCCGCGGACGCGTGGGGCCGCGCTACGGTAAAGCTCATCGAAGGCGCCCTCATCGCCTCTGGCGCAACGATCCATAACGTCGTCAAGCGCACGGGCCCTTGGGTCGCCGTGACGAGGGACCGGCGCCGTCGTTGACCGACCGAGGACGCTATGGGTGGGCTCGGCCATCGGTGACGCGGCGACTCGCCCGCTACTCTCTCCGAACGTCGGCCAGGCCGTCAACTGCGCCGATGCGAAGCGGCACTGGCAGACGTGGGCGGATCGGATTGCCTCGGGCACGAACCACCTACGGCGTGTGAGGCGCCTCGGTTACGGTCCGGAGGGTAATGGGCAGGCGCTCTTCGGTCAGCAGCACTACTCGACGCCGGCGAACAATCCACCGGCGGTCCAGTCGCGGAACCAGGTCATGACTTGCCGTGCCGCCGAGTCCTCCGAAACGCCCGCGAACCCGGCCGCGGCACGGTCGAGCGCAACGCCCAGGCTGTCACCGCCGACGAGCGCCTCCAGCAGATCGAACATTGGTCCGGTGAGAGCCATTCGCCAGACGGTCGGGCCATTGCGGTAGACCACCGTCATCTCCGGTTGCGCCTCGGGCACGCGATGCGCGCCCCCGTCGCGGATGGTTTGAAAGAACACGTTCACCGGATACTGCGAGCGCACGAGACGAAGCGCGGGCGTCGTGACGAGGCGGGCGGTTGCCCAGGATTCCGCGGACAAGTCCCCCAATGCGCGCACCGCGGAGGACGGCGCCGACGGCGCGTGAATCACCTCGACGATCGCCCACTCGAGGGCGGCGAGATCTGCGATGAATACATGGGCGCACGGGAGGAGAGGCAGCGGCTGCTCACGACAGAATCGAGCCATCGAAGCGCCGAACGAGTTCAGGCTGGGGTCGCACGATGGATGGTGCGCGATGTACGCCCGGCAGAGCGCCTCGAACGACGATTTGCCGAGTGCGGTGCTCACCGCCGGGTAATCGTCGAGGAGGCACTCGATCAACCGGGCGTGATAGGCGCGCCGGTAGATCTCGAGCCGCGCCCGCGCGTCCAGCGACGGGCCCGCCGTGAGGCGGCCGTCAGCCTCGCGGCTGCCCTCAGGCTCGGGCTCCGACTCAGGAGTCGTGATGGCGTTCGCAAACCAGGTCTGGTGCGAACGCAGCGAGGTCTGCGCCGGGCGGTCCACCCCAGAGGCTTGCAGGTGCGCCTTCGGCGCCGGCGACGCCCCCCGCTCGGCGCGTGCGGTCACGCCAAGGCTCCGATGAAATCAGCGGCCCGGAGCGCTTCGGCGTGGACGTCTTCGAAGCTGGGGATCTCCGCGTCCCATTCGAGGAGCACCGAGACGCCTTCGGTGCGGCGATGCACGTCGGCCAAGAGCGCCCACACGTCGTTGTGAACCGGGCCGATGTGCGAGTCGATGATGTGCGAGCCGTGGTGCGTGTGCCCCGCGACGTGCAGCTGCACCACGCGATCGAACGGCATTGCGGCGAGGTACGTGGCGGGATCGAACCCGTGATTGTACGCGGAGACGTAGACGTTGTTCACGTCGAGCAGAATGGCGCAATCCGCCTCCTCGACGAGACGCGCAAGAAACTCCCACTCACGCATCGGAGCATCGACGAACTCCACGTAAGTCGACGGGTTCTCGAGGGCGAGCGGCGCGCCGAGGTAGTCCTGTACGGTTCGCACGCGCTCTGCCACGTGCACGAGCGCCTCTTCCGTATACGGCATCGGCAAGAGGTCGTGCGTGTTCTTGCCATGAACGCCGGTCCAGCAAAGGTGGTCGGATACCCATCGAGCCCGAGTGCGGTCACGCAGCGCACGCAGCTCTGCTAGGTACTTGCGATCGAGCGGGTCGGTGGAGCCGATGGACAAGGACACCCCGTGCATCGCGATCGGGTACCGCTCGGCCACAGCGTCTAAGTAGTGCAGCGGCCTCCCGCTCGTGTGCATGAAATTGTCGCTCACGATTTCGAACCAGTCGACCGCCGGGTTCGACTCGAGGATTCGCGTGTAGTGGGGCGTTCGAAGGCCCAGCCCGATGCCGAGATTCGGGAGGCCGAACCGGTTTGCGACCGGTCGCTGCGAAGCTCGGTGCGCCGGTGGCGTGGAGCCCCCGGCGCGCACCCAGCCCTGGGTCATCCCTTGCAGCCTCCCTGACCCTTGCAATCGTTTTGGCCCTTACACGAGTGCTTCTCCGTCTTGCAGCCTCCCTGACCCTTGCAATCGTTTTGGCCCTTGCAGGCGTGCTTTGCGCCGGCGCTCGGCGCCGCGGTCGTGCCGGCTGACGTCGTGCTGGTCAATCCCGCGCCAGTGCTCGCCGAGGGCTCGGCTGCGGGGGGAGTCGAACCGCCGCACCCGGTGGCACCGACCAGGATTCCACCAACCGCCGCTGCCATCAACGAATGAGTCAATTTCATGGTGACCTCTCGTGAGATTTGACACCCATCCCCGGGTGCCTGGGGTACCCGCCTCCGGCGTGGAACGCCTTCTATACGCGTCACACGGTGTTTCGTTTCCAGAGGAGCGGCGCGCAGGGTGCGGCCGCGGGCCCTGGCCGTCAATTCGGATCGCGCATCGGCGCGGTGATCGCCCGCCGCGAACGAGCGAGAGGCGCCCCATCGTCGAACGAAACTGCGCCGCCGCCCAGCCGGATGCCCAGGCGTGACCAGAGCGCCTGGAGATCGACCCCTCCGGGGGCAAGGGCCATCTCGCGGTAAAGTTCTGTGAGGACTGCGGTATGCGTCGCGCGATCGCCGGTCTCGACGAAGCGTTCGATTGGCCAGCGCGTCTCCACGTCTGCGCCCGTTGCCGCCACGCCGCGCAGCACGTCGTCGAACGACCGCGCGTCGTGTGTCCGCTCTCGGATTCGCAGATCCGCGAGCAGACAGAAAAGGGCACCCCCCCAGTACGTCCTAGCCCAGGTATGGGTTTTTTCGAGCCCCTCGTCTCCAGCCTGAGGTAGCCCTTTTGGCACGTTTTCGACCAGGTCGCGCCAGAATTGCGCTGGAGTGACGAGGCCCTGGCGCGCGCGGATGATCGGCTCGACGTACGTCGCGATGCCTTCCTCGAGCCAGGCGTGCGTCCGGCCCAGGGAAGGAAGCGTGACGTGCAGGAGCTCGTGCGTCACGACCCAGTCGTCGCGCACCCGATCGGGCGTGAGCCTCGCGCCGACCCTCACAAGGATGGACGGCCCTCCCTCGCCCAGGGTTACGCCCATCGTTTCGCGTTCTACGCCGGGGATCACGATGACCAACGTCCGCCGCACCGGAAATCGGCCGTAGTAGCCGGCGATGCCGGTTACGGCGCGTTGTATCCATTCCGTCGTGTCGGCGTCGTCGAGAGGGAGACCGCGCTGCGCGATGGCTACGTCCACGTGGGAATTGCCGCTCTCGAACGCAGTCAGGTGGAGAGCACCGAAGGCAGCGAAGCTCGCGCCATCGAGAGCGCCTACCGCGCTCTCGAACTCGTCGTCGTCTCCGCCCGGCGCGTGATCGGTTCCGCTCGCGAAGCCCACGCCGGGATGGGTCCGCACCCGAAAGCGGAAGCGGCCCGGGGGGGCGAGCCCCTGCGCCGCGGAGAACGGGCGAAGCAGCCATGCCGAAGGTGGCGCGACGATCACGCCGCCCGCGCTTGCGGCCGTCGTGTCGTCGAGGGCCGATGCGGCCTCGCTGAGGTCGAAGCGGTATCGAACGCGGCATCCGGCGACCCGGCACGGCACCGTCCAATGCGAACCATCCTGGGCTGCCGGTAACAAATCGCCGCCGGGGGTGCTGTACTCCAGGCGGTGGACGAACGGCGCGCTCTCCTCGTCGACCGAGAACGTGTCCGATTCGCTTGGGGCAAACGCGCCGTCGATCGTGAGCACCAGGTGCTCGGGGGGTGGACCGTCGGCTTCGGCTCGCACGTCGTAAATCCAAGTCGGCGGGCCAATCGCGGGCATCGCTCGTCGGACGGGCGGGGATGGGGCGCAGGCCGAGAACCAGATCGAGCTCGCGAGCACGAGAGCGGCGGCCCTCGTCTCCGGGAATCTCGGGCATGTCGGCCATGTCCTTGGCTTGAAAAGGCCGGCGGGCGGTAACCCGCGCGGCGGGCACGCGTACTGAAAGCGTCTACCATGAGAACGAATCGATTCGCTTTGCTTGAAGATGCGCGCGACCGCGCGCTCCATTTCCTCGGCCGGGCTCAATGGGTCGCTCCTCTGATCGGACGCCTGGGCGTAGGCCTCGTCTTCCTGTCGACCGGCTGGGGCAAGGTGCACAACCTCGAGAAGGTAACCCGGTTCTTCGAGGGGCTTGGCATCCCCGCACCGGCATTCAACGCGGTCCTTGTTGGCTACACCGAGCTCCTTTGCGGGGGCGCGCTCGTCTTGGGGCTCTTCACGCGGCTGGCCACCATCCCATTGATGGTCAGCATGATCGTCGCGATCCTCACCGCCAAGCGGTCCGACCTTCATGGTCTATTCGACCTGGTTGGCCTCGATGAGTTCACATACCTCTGCGTGCTTGCGATGATTGCCATCCTTGGCCCCGGTAACGCGGCGGTCGATCGTTTCCTCCCGTGGCTCGAGGGCTCGCGTGGTCGAAGCGGGAAATGAGATTTCGTCGCGTTCGCGCTGCGTGCGACGGCGACTGACCATTGGTGCGGCCAATCCTCAGGGCTGATCGCGATCCTCGGTCGGGACGTCAGCCTCGTACACGAGCTTGCCGCGCGTGGCGGTCGTATCGTCGTAAAGGGATACGGCGGCCTCCGGCACGCGCGTGAGATCCATCGCTTGGAGGTAGTCCCGCATCGTCGTACCCGTACATCGCGAGTCGAGGTTCGGCGCGCCCCGCATCGCGACCACGTCGTCGAGGTGCACGGTTCGGAAGTCGATGCTGAATCGTGTGACGCCCGAGGTGTTCGGCACACTGGAGTGCATCTGCGCGCCCGAGAAGACGAGGAGAGCGCCAACGGGAATGACGACGCGGACTTGTGGGTCAAGCTCGATCGGCCGAGTGGCCTTGGGCAATGGTCGGGGATCGGTCTTCGTGTACCCGGTGACGTGGCTGCCCCGGTGCGTCTGGTTCCATTCGTAATAATTGTATTCCGCAGAGCTGTTGGGCACGGGCTCGGTGAAATACCGAGGGTGGAATGCCATCGCATTGTCCGATGCGATGTCATAAATGGGCATCCACCAATTGATTTGGCACGGCGGCGCAGAGTACCAGGTGTCTCGGTGCGGGTGCCAAGCGTAGGCGATTCCGCTGGTGAGGTAGCCGTGGCTGGTCGAGCTGCGCATGCGCGGAACATCAAAATACGTTTTTGCGGGATTGCAGCCGGTCTCTCGGAGGACTGCCTGTACGTGTCGCTTCGATTCGGCATGATGAATGAACGCTGGCTTCAGCTTGCCGAGGATTTCCGCATAGCGCCGAGCGTCCATGTGGTCTTGTGCGCTCCTCGGCTCGAGTGGGGCGAACGCCTCTTCGATGAGCCCACGCGCGTACGCGCAGAAGGCGAGACTGCTCGGTCGTGGCGAGTAGACGAAGATCTGCCCCTCGTAGAGCCGCTGGCGTCGCTCATCGTCGTTGCACGACGGATCCAGATACAAAGTATGGTTCATGAGTCCCGGAAATCGGTGTCGGCCAGACCTTGGCCGTTTCATCAGGCTACCCGACCTTCCGCCCCGCACGCGACGCGGCCATCGAGGCGTTGCCAAGTTTCGGTGACGACGGCTCCATGACCCGCGGTCCTAGGCCTTACATGACGACACTTGCCCCGGCAGGCACCCACGCTGCCCAGTCGTGCCCCGCAGTGGTAGATGTCTCGTGCCAGGCGCTTCGTGCGGACGCAATCACTGCCCTGTCGGAAGGACCATTCTCGGCGACACGGACGGCGTAGAGAAAGCCTGCGCGAATGAAACGAGAACGGCCAAGGGAGCAATTGGAACATGTGTTTCGGGGACGATTGTCCGCCGCAGCGGAAAGCCGATGTCGGCTCGAGCCACGACGCGATCGAGCCAGGGAAAGAGTGTCCGGAGCCCGACGCCCACGGACTGATGCGCTTCGAACGTGTCGAACCCATTGAAGGCGTCGCCGGCATCGAAGAAGGCCACCGCGGCAAGCTGGCATGTCAGAAGCTCGACCGGTCGCGTGCGAAACTCCACATTCAAGGAGACCACGTCCTTGCCCTTGAAGAAGTTCGTCGGGTAACCGCGCACCCGGTCGTCTCCTCCCAGGTAAGTGATGGCGTTCAAGTAATTTCGCCAGCGGTAGAGCAGCATGGCATCCATCACGACGCGCCCCAGGCCGAGCACCGTGGGCGACGCGAGGTGGAGCGCCGGCAGGAGCGCGGCGTCCGACACGCGCTGTGGCTCGGCCTCCACGGTGGATTCGACCGAAGCGCGAAATAGTCCGTCGCGCACTGAAAATGTGTACTCCGCCGCGGCGTAGATACCGAGAAAGTCGCGCGTCGAGCCAATGGCGCGCACGCTCGGATAAGCGCGGAGAACGATGTCGTGTCCGAGCCGGTAATCTTCCTGAAGAGCCAAGGTGTCGAAATTGATCAGACGTACGTAGCGCTTTGAATACGTGTGGTACTGAAGCGAGGGGCCGACCCGCGTGTCGCTGACCGGCACGTTGTCCGCGATGTAGTCGGCGATGGTCTGCGGCTTCGTACCGGACAAGCTCGCGAAGCTGGCCAGGTACTGCCTTCTTTCGATCCGGGCGGCGAGCGTGACGTCGTGCTTGGTCGTCGCGCCGAACGATCTCGTTACCTCGTACGTCGCGATGTAGTCCCTCGTGCGGTACTCGTCAGGAACGCTCTCGCCGGTCCGGCGGTCGACGTAGTGGCTCAACGCCGCGTTCACGTAGCGGCGACTCATCGCGTCCACGGCCGTGACGCTCGCGTCCCATGCCCACTGCGTCAGCGCGGAATAGATCGGCTGGCCGGCCACGACGCTCGCGAGCGAACCCTCCGACGCGCCGCTTTGCCGATTAATGTAAAAATCCCATCGCGCCTCGAGCGCGAGGCGTGACTCTCCGAGACGGGGGACGATGTAGCCGAATCCCAGCGTGTACGCCGACGGCTCGAGGACGAAGTGCCCGCTGAGCGTCTGGTGCGTACCGAGGAAATTCGTCTCCGCAGGAAACGCCTCTAGGCGCTCGAGCCCCCCGGCCGTCAGCACGAAATTCCAGTTCGTTCGAAGGCTCCACACGTCCTTCGTCACGATGATGACGCCGACACGGTCTGGGCGGCTGCCCTTCGTCGCGACCACGAGGACGAGGGATAACTGCGGGAGTCGGCGCAAATTCCGAAGCGTCTCATCGACGAGGAGCTGCCGGTAAGGGGTGCCTTCGCTTACGAGGAGCTCGCGGAGGACGATATCGTGACGGCTGGTCGCGTGGAACACGTTCACCCAGCGCGGGACGGGGTCGCGCGGTTCGATGACATCGAGCGGGATCACATCCACTCGCTCGACGACCTTCCCCTCCGGGTTCGGGTCTTGCGCGCGGCCGAGGGAGGTCAGAGCGCCCTGGATGGTTTCGGTCTCGTACGCCGAATAAACGAGCGCGCGCTCAGCGGGCGGCGGCAGGTCTGCGGCGCTCGCCGCTCGCGGCATCGACGCGATGAACGCAAAAAGCGCAATGACGGGAGCGGCCCGAGCGACGGGAGCGAGCATTGCAGCCCACGCAGCGGGCAAGGCAAGTGTCGCAGGGCGCCTTGGCATCGACGGACACCATAAGCTCCCACGGCCTTACCTGTGGCAACATTCACCGATCGGCAACGGACGCCACTCCCCCCTTGAGCGCCGCAGGTGTGACG
>JALYHV010000399.1 GCA_030776205.1 Myxococcota bacterium
CCGCGATCGTCGTCGAAGGGCTGACCGAGTTCCACGCGATGCCCGTGGCCGCGGCACGCATGGAGCAAGCCGAACCAGACGTCACCGGCGGTCACGCGCTGGACATCTTGGGCGCGACCTTCTTCAATGCCGCTCAGTGAGGTCCACAACTTGTCACATACCGGTCGAGACGGGTTGAGGAGGAACAATCAAGATGTCGAAGGTGCGTGTGGCTGCGTTCTCTGTTTCGATCGATGGCTACGGCGCTGGACCAAACCAGCGCCTCGAACAGCCGATGGGCGAGAACGGCATGGGCTTGCACCCGTGGGCCCTCGACACCCGGACCTTCCGCAAGATGCACGGCGGAGAAGGAGGCGGGCTCGGCGTGGACGACGACTTCGCCGCTCGCGGCATGGCCAACGTGGGTGCGTGGATCCTCGGCCGCAACATGTTCGGCCCGGTTCGCGGGCCCTGGCGCGACGATCGTCGGTCATTCGATGAGCACTCTCGTCGCGTTGCACTTGGCGCAGCACCACACCGATCGCATCGAGCGCGCCGTCCTCCTCACCCCAGCGCCGCCGGCGGGCTGATTCCCGAGCAAGCACCCCCGGTGCGCCGCTCCGACCAGCCGCCTCCCACTGACCGTCGTTCAGCGTCGGGCAGCCGTGAGGCGCCTCGACGACATCACGCTACGCCGTCTATACTTTCGGCATGGGCGCGGTGAACGTGGATGCCAGCAAGGTCCACGCGTTCGACGACGAACGGAACTTCGAGAAGTGGCTCGGTAAGAACTGGAACAAGGAGCAGGAAGTCTGGATCAAGATCCACAAAGTACGCTCGGGCCTTGCGTCAATCACGCCTGCACAAGCCATCGACGTGGCGCTGTGCTGGGGTTGGATCGACGGCATTCGCAAGTCGTACGACAACACGAGCTTCCTGCAGCGATATACCCCACGCACGAAGAGGAGCATCTGGAGCCAAGTCAACGTCGCCAACGTCGAGCGGCTGATCAAAGGCCGGCGGATGCAGCCTCCCGGCCTCGCGCAGGTCGAGGCGGCCAAGGCCGATGGACGTTGGGCCGCCGCCTACAGCATGACGAAGTCCCAGGCGCCTCCGGACCTGCTCGCCCAAGGCGCTCGCGATGTACGAAACGCTGTCGTCTCAAAATCGCTTTGCGTTGACCTTCCGTACGCTAGCGATGAAAACCGCGGACGGACGGAAGAAGAAGATCGCCGCCTTCGTCGACATGCTCAAGAAGGGCAGGACGATCCATCCGGACCGCAAGGCCTCGCCTTAGTCGCAGAAAGCTGCCCGTCGATCTGGGCGCGAAGGCGACGCAGAAGCGCCCGGGGCCTTCCACGCTCATGCCGCTTTGCGATGGAAATGGAGCGCGTGCACGCCGGACTTGAACCGCTGCGTCGATAGGAGCTCGAGATGCCGCGGACTCGAAAAGCCATGAAATAACGTCGGCCCCGCGGTGGGTCACACTGCTATCGAGCGATGTGCGGAAGGCAGTTGCACAAGACGCGCAGCGTCCCGCGGTGTGATGGGCAGCAGCAGGATGCGCGAGCTTGCTGCCGCACTACGTGCCAGCGCCGATCGAGTTGCCACCGAGTCCAACGCCGCGCAAATCAACAACCGAACCGCTACCCAATTTCGAGAGCGAGCCGGACATCGCCACGCCGACTGGACAAGCTAGCTAAGCTAGCTAGCCTTGGTGCATGTCGAAGGTCGTCAACATGCACGAGGCCAAGAGCCAGCTCTCGCGGCTCGTCGAACTGGCGGAGGCGGGCGAGGAGATCGTGATCGCGCGCGCGGGCAAGCCGGTCGTGAGGCTCGTTCGTGTCGAGCCGCCCGTCAGGCGGTTTGGGCGCTGGCGGGGCAAGGTCGTCATGTCGGACGACTTTGATGCCCCGCTCTCGGCAGAAGATTTGGCCGCGTGGCAGGGCCGATGAAGCTCCTGCTCGACACGCACGCGCTCATTTGGGCGCTCGAGGGCAGCAGGAGACTCTCGGCCGTCGCGCGGGCGATGTTGGAGAACACGGACAACCTCGTCCTCGTCAGCGCCGTGTCCGCATGGGAGATAGCCATCAAGACGGCATTGAAGCGCCTCGAAGTGCCTGGTGACCTCATCGAGGCGATCGACGACGCTGGGTTTCTACGACGGCCACTTGGGTTTTTGGAAGCCAAGCGCCTGGCGGCGTTGCCGCACCACCATCAGGACCCCTTCGATCGGATGCTCATTGCGCACGCTCTCGAAGAGGGTGCTTCTCTCGTGACGCACGACGAGCAGATTGCCAAGTACAACGTGGCCATCGTGTGGTGAGCTCAATCAAAGTCTGGAAGAGCGGCGATGAGGTGCGGATCACGGCCATCGAACCGCGCATCTGGATGTGCACCGACTCGATCGGCTACGCAACCGCCGAACCGCTTGGACGAAGCTTTCGGCGGCGCCACGCGTGGAAGACTCCCATTGCCCCGCCAGCGGGTGCATCGGTGAACGGACCGACCATCAGTAGGCGTCCATCGACGTCGGAACTCGTGCCACAAAGGCCCGGTGGGCTTCGATGTGCAGCGGAACCTTGGACCGAAGGTCATCACTGGCCTCATAGAAGCGCAGCCTACGGAAGAGTGGCGAGGCGGTCCTCGATCCATAGGCGCTCGGCGCGGGGCACGCCGAGCTCCAAGGCTTTTGCGTACGCGGCGCGCGCTTCGGCCGTTCGCCCGAGCCGACGCAGCAGGTCGGCGCGCACGACATAGTAAGGCACGAACCCGTTCACTTCGGCGCGATCCAGGGCGTCGATCTCCGCGAGCGCCGGCTCGGCGCCGATAACCTCTGCGACGGCAACGGCCCGGTTGATACGCACGACGGGATCGCCGCGAAAGACCGCCAGCATATCGTAGAGGCCGAGCACGACGGACCAGGGAGGGGGCTCAGCGAGACTCGCGCGAGCACACCACGCACCATGGATGGCCGCCTCGAGCTCTCGCGGAGACGGCCGCTCGAGCCTGGCCGCCCGCTTCAGGTACGCTTCGGCCTCGCCTATCAACCCGTGGGACCAACGCGTTGGATCTTGGTCCGTGAGCGGCACCATCCGCCCGGCCTCGTCGACGCGTGCCGGGCGGCGCGCTTCGGCGTAGCGCACCGTTGCGGCGAGCGCGAGCACGTCAGGCTCGAACGGAAGAAGCTCGGAAAGTAGGCCCGTGAGGCGCAGCATCTCGTCGGCGAACGTCGCGTGCGGCCCGGCTCCCCCCGCGTCCTCGTGCGCCTTCGCGTAAGCAACCTCCAAGCTCGAGAGCACGGCATCGAGGCGTTGGTCCCAAGCGTGTCGCCCGGGTACCTCGAACGGAATGCCCGCCTCGGCAATCTTGCGCTTCGCACGCACGAGGCGCTGGGCAATGGTCACCTCGGAGAGCATGAACGCGCGCGCGATCTCCTGCGTGGAGAGCCCCAAGACCACGCGAAGAGCGAGAGGCGCGCGGGCCTCCGGCGCGATGGCGGGGTGACAACACACGAAAATCAGGCGGAGTCGCTCGTCCGGAATAAGGCGAGCGTCGCTCACAACCATGTCTTCAACGGTCAACGACACCGCGCCCTCAGGAAGCGTCGCATGTTCGCGCACTTTCGCGCGCCGCCGAGCGTCGAACGCGCTTCGTTCCGCGACGCGATAGAGCCACGCGGCCATGTCCTCCGGTACGCACTCGGAGTGTTCGACCGCCTTGAGGCAGGCCGAGGCGAACGCATCCTCGGCGACGTCGACGTCGCGAAAGCGTGCGGCGAGCGCCGACAAGATGCGTCCGCCGCATTCACGAATCGCGACTTCGAGGGCCCGACTCACCTCGGCGGAGGTCCGCCCAACACGGGACGGATTTCGATCGCTCCCCCTTCTATGAGGGGAAGCTTCTTCGCGATCGCAATCGCCGCATCGAGGTCTGCCGTTTCGACGAGGTAAAAGCCTCCCAGTTGCTCTTTCCCCTCGGCAAAAGGACCGTCGTGAACCGTTCGCGCTCCACCCTTGCTCCGAAGGGTGGTGGCCGTATTGCTCCCTTTCAAACCAACACCGCCCTTGCGCACAGCGCCGAGCTCCTCCGAGAAGGCCATGTGCTTGGCCACAATCTCACGAAAGGCTGCGTTGTCTTTGCCGGGACCGTAGACAGTTTCGTTCTCGTAAATCAGCAGCGCGTATTGCATGTGCTCCTCCACCTGATGACGCCATTCGCCATCTTTCAGACGAGAGACGTTTTGCCGCGGCGCCGATCGACAGCGGTGCATGGTTTTTTTGCTGGCGATGAATTCGCACAGCATCACACATTTCCAATCGTCCCATCGGCCGTCACGGCAGCGCTGCCGACGGGTGCGAACCGCGACGCGAGCGCTCGACTGGGTTCTCGTCCCCGCCAATCGCGACGCACGAGCACGGCGTTCTTCGCCTCGATCTGGGGTGGCCGCTCCCGTCGCTCGACGACTTCCGTGAGGGTTCGGTCATGTTCTGCTGTCAACGCGACTTTTACTCCTGGGAATGTGTCCTTGTTCCTCGGTCCCCCCTCACTTTCGTTCGGGCGGGGATCGTGTTCGTCTAGCCGAGCTCCTCTTTTCATTGGACGGGATGCTTTTTCAACGAGCGGAGCGTCATCGCCAGGGGACAAAGCGTCTCTTTCGGTGCGGAGAGCTACGTTTTCAATGATCAACGTCTCATTTTTGACGGGCAGCCCCTCGTTTCTCATTGGGCGCGTGCCATTTTCAGTCGGAAGAGCGTCTGTGCGGGTTGGAAAAGCGCCTCTGTCAGCTGGCGGAGCGCCGTTTGCTCTCGGCAAAGTGTCTTTTCCCGCTCACCAAGCCACATGTTTGGTCGACAACGTCGGTCCGCTGGTTGCCAAAGCCTCATTGTTCACTTGCAGCCGCCGGTTTGTCGAACGACGAGCGCAGCGGGAGGAGGGCGTTCGCGGTCTCTCCCTGGACCTTGTCACCAGTTCCGTGTGCGTGGCGCAGGGGTTCAGGCGGGGAGTCGTTCGTCGAGTTGGATTTCGACATCGATTCCACGCACATGGACCACGGCAAATCGGTGACCGGCGCGAACAGGCTCGTCGACGGCGGAATGGCGGCATTGAAACGTCGCCGCCCGGGGGCGCTCTGCCGTGCACGCAGTCGACGACGTCATGGTTTGCTCATTCGCGTCCAATGTGTCGAATGGTGCGTGTCCCGTAGTCGGTGCCGTTTGCATCGGTACGAGATCTTGCGACGGAGTTCGTGGTCCGCGCCCGAAAACTGAGCCGTGTCCGACTCCCCGAACGATTGACGAGCGCGCGCGCCGCCGTTGATACTGCTGCAATGGGGACCGCGTCTGTTCTCATGTCGGTCTGCGAGGCGCTCGCGAGCGACAATGCGGAGAACGCGCTCGCCCAAGGGCTATCGATTCTGGCGCGTTCCGGCATCGTGGCCCTCGAGACCGAAAGCGGGCAGCCCTGGCTGTCCATCGAGTGCGCGGGCCGATCCCTGTCGCTGTCGGCTCCCAGCAACCCATCGGACGTGCCGGAGCAAGCCGTCCTCGGGAGCCTTCTGCGAATGGCCCTTGCGCGCGCGGTCGTCGAGGATCAGGCCCGGCACACACGCGAACGTCTCGAGATGCTGTCGCAGGCGTCGTTCGAGGGAATCATGATTCACGCCGACGGCGTCATCGTCGACGTCAACAATCGGTTCACCGAGATGATGGTCTGCGACCGCAGCGAGATCGTGGGACAAAACACGACCGCGCGTTTCGTTGCCGCAGAAGATCTGCCCTACGTCCTTTTGCGAATGAAAGGCGGTTACGAGGGGGCGTACGTGATCACTGGGGTCCGCGGCGACGGCTCTCGTTTTCGCGCCGAGCTCCAATCCAAACAAGGCCGATTGGGGGATCGCCCCGTTCGTGTGGTCGCGATTCGCGACGTGACCGAGCGAGAACGCACCAATACCCTCCTTCACGAGAGCGAGGCGCGCCTCCGCGATTTGGCGGAAGGCGCCTTCGACGGCATCATCTACAGCAGAAACGGCGTCATCGTGGACGTCGGCGGGCCTCTTCGGGAGAGACTGGGTCTCAACCCTGACGACCTCAGCGGGCGTTCCGTTCTTGACGTGATCGCACCATCATCGCGTGCCGTCGCCTCGCGTTTCATGCACGAAAGCCGCATCGGCTGGTGGGAGATGGACATCTTGGGCGCCGACGGAGCGGCCATTCCAGCGGAGGTACTTGTCATCCGTTCGACGCTCAATGGACAACCCATCTGCGTTGCCGCGCTGCGCGATCTGCGCGAACAAAGGCGGCTCGAAACCGAACGCGCGAGCCTCATCCGCGAGGTGGAGCGAAGCCATCGCATGGAGAGTCTCGGGGTGCTCGCAGGCGGAATCGCACACGACTTCAACAATCTCTTGGTCGGTGTGCTCGGCAACGCCTCGCTGCTCCTCGACCGCCTCACCGATCCACTGGAATCGCAGGCTGCGCTGAGCATTCGCTCGGCCGGTGAGCGAGCTGCCGCCCTCACGGCCCAAATGCTCGCGTATGCGGGACGCGGCGAGCTCCGTCGGCGTGAGCCCGTCGATCTGGGCGCTCTTTGCCGCGATATTCGGGAGTTGCTCGACGCGGTCTTGTCGAAAAAGGCGCGACTCGAATTCTCGATCGATCCCGACTGCTTTGTTCTTGGCGATCGCGCAACGCTGACCCAGGTCGTGATGAACCTTCTCACCAACGCATCCGACGCGCTGGGGGACGAGCCAGGGGTAATCAAAATTTCGACGCGCCGGACGCTGCAACCCGACGCGCGCTTTCGTCAAGCACTCGGGACCGCGGCGGATGTTCGCGAATGGGTTCTCGCGGAGGTGAGCGACACCGGCGCAGGCATAGAGGCCGCGACGATCGGTCGCATCTTCGAGCCGTTCTTTACCACCAAGGAGAAGGGGCACGGACTCGGGCTCGCCGCGTGCCTCGGCATCGTTTCCTCGCACGGCGGAGCGATCGTGGTCGAGAGCGTGGTCGGTCGCGGCAGTTGCTTTTCTATGATTCTGCCCGCAACGAAGGGACCGTCCGCTGCAGTAGCGGGACCGCGTCGCGCCCCGCCGACACGGGCCATACGGCTTCTCGTCATCGACGACGAGCCGCTCGTCCGGTGCCTCGTTCGCCGGATTCTGGAGCAGCGAGGCTTCACGATAGAAGAAGCGGGCGACGGCCGATCCGGGCTGGCGGCGCTCGCACGCAACCCAGTCGACTTGGTTATGGTGGACATGACGATGCCCGATTTGGACGGCGCCGAAGTCGTGCGCCGCATCCGAGCCAGTGGATCGAGGGTACCCATCGTGCTGACCTCCGGGTACATGGCGGTCGGCGCCGAGAATACCCTCCAGCGATCGATGATTCAGGCGTTCTTGGCCAAGCCATTCAGCCCGACGGACCTCACCGACGCGATCGAGCGTGCGCTCGCAGCGCCGATGTGACTTGCGGAATCTTCGCGAGAGAAAGCACGTCGATCGTGGCGAGCGGCTGTCGAGGCCGAAGCGTCGCCGGGCCGCGAGAAAGGGTCGTCACGGCCAGAGCGTCGTGACCACGAGGGCGCCGTTCGCGGCGATGACGACGCCCACGCTCGACCAGCCGAGACCCTGCACCCACCGGCTGCTCACGAGCATCGTCATGCGGCGGCGATCCTGGGTCAGAAGCATGAGGGGCACGAGGGCAAACGGGAGCTGCAGGCTGAGCACGACCTGTGACAGGACGAGCAAGCGACCTGTGCTCGCCTCGCCGCACAAGGCGATGACCGCGAGGGCAGGAACGATGGCGAAGGCGCGCGTGACGAGGCGACGCTTCCAGGCGGACCAGCGGATCCCGAGCAGACCGGCCATGATGACTTGCCCGGCCATGGTCGCCGTCATCGCCGCGCTCTGACCCGCGGCGAGCAGAGCCACCGCGAAGACGAGCGGCGCCACCGTGACACCGAGCAGCGAGGCGAGCAGCCTGTGCGCGTCTCCCAGCGTGGCGACATCATCGAAGCCGTGGGCGTGAAAGGCGGCGGCGGCGATGACCATCAGCGTCCCATTGAGGACGATGGCCACCCCCAGTGAGCGAACCGTATCCACTGCGGCGAGCCGGGCGGCTGCGCGTGGTCCTCCCTCCCGGGCGCTCACGAACCGCTTCGCAGCCAAGCTCGAGTGCAGATAAAGGTTATGGGGCATCAATGTTGCCCCGAGTATGGCGACGGCGGCGAGCAGCATCGACCGGTCGTGCAGCACGCGCGTGGTCGGCACGAGGCCGGCGAGGATCGAATGGCCCGTTGGGTGCGTCACGAGCAGCTCGTAGCCGAGGCCGCTAGCCACGACGAGCATGAGGCTGGCGATGACGCGCTCCACGAGCTTCGACCCTTTGCGCTCGATGAGCATGAGCAGCATTACGTCGAGGCCGGTGAGAACGACCCCCACCGCAAGCGGGATCCGAAAGAGCAACTTGAGGGCGATGCCCGATCCGAGCACCTCGGCCAGGTCCGTCGCGACGACCGCGATTTCGGCCGCGACCCAGATGACCCACGCGGCGCGCGGGTACCGTTCGCGCGTCAGCGCCGCGAGGTCGCTGTTGGCCGCGATGCCCAGGCGGGCGCTCAGCACCTGGAACAACATCGCCACGAGGCCCGACAGGACCACGACGAAGAGCAGCGCGCAGCCGTACCGAGAGCCCGCCGCCAAGTCGGTCGCCCAGTTGCCGGGATCGACGTAGCCAACGGCGATGAGCGCGCCGGGGCCGGCCAGTGCGAGAGCGCGAGACGGCCGCGCGTGCTCGCCCCATACGCAATGGGCTCCCGGACTTCCAGCCACCACCCCTGCCGCGCACGCACTTCTCGGGCCAGCAATTCACGCCGGTCGTTCGGCGGTGTCTCGCGCGCTCCGCTGGACGACGTGCGGGTGGCGCGCGGCACACCGGGTGCAACGGCGGTCACTCCCATCGCGCGCCGCGGAAAGGCGCGGTCGATCGGCGGAGGAGAGCCCCCATGTTCATGCACAACAAGCGCCTTCAGTACACGGTCCGCGTCTCGGAGCCGAACCCCGGCCTCGCGAACCTGATGCTCGAGCAGTTCGGCGGGCCGCAAGGCGAGCTCGCCGCGGCGATGCGCTACTTCACCCAGGCCCTTGCCGAGGAGGACCCCGGACGCAAGGACATGTTGCTCGACATCGCGACGGAGGAGCTCAGTCACCTCGAGGTCATTGGCAACATCGTGGCGATGCTGACCAAGGGCGTCAAAGGCAAGCTGGCCGAGGCGAGCGAAGAACAGGCTGAGCTCTACAGCACGATCACGCAGGGCGGCAACGACAGCCACACGACCGCCGTGCTCTACGGCGGCGGGCCCGCGCTAACCAACTCCGCGGGCGTGCCTTGGACGGCGGCGTACGTCGACAGCATCGGGGACCCCGCGTGTGATCTCCGCTCCAACATCGCCGCCGAGGCGCGCGCGAAGATCCTTTACGAGCGACTCATCAACCTGACGCCCGACCCCGGGGTCCGCGACGCCCTCGGGTTTCTGATGACGCGCGAGATCGCGCACCAGAAATCGTTCGAGAAGGCGCTGTACTCGATCGCACCGAATTTTCCGCCCGGCAAGCTGCCTGGCGTCCCCGCGTTTACGGACAAGTACTACGACATGTCCCAGGGCGACGGCAACGCACGCGGTCCCTGGAACCAGGGCGAGCAGTGGGAGTACGTCGAGGACCCCGCCGAGCAAATGGCCGTCGACGGCAAGGACGGCTCGGCGTCCGTTCATCTCTCGAAGACGGACGCGACCGCGCTGCGCAAGCTCGCGCATCGCACGGCTTCGGCCAAGAACGGCGATCCGGTTACGGGCGCGGATCTCGGCGGCGGTCCAGGCGCCGGCCGATTGACGCGCGAAAGCTGACGCCGCGCGCTCGCCCAATCGGAATTTTTTCCGTTTCGTCTGCTGGGCGCTGTGTCGTTCAGGCTCCGCTCAATTGGCGGCTGCGCATCGCGCATCGCCCATCGGCGAAACGAGCGGCGCTCATCATGGCCACTCAATCCAAAAAGACCGTGGCCATCAGGCGCGCGGTGAACGGGTAGGCGGGCGTGAAGCTCACCCCCTCGCAGCCGACGAAGCCGCCGGTCGCGTCGAGGACGACACGACCGCTACTCCCACAGAAATTCGAAGGCACCCCACGCGTCCCTGGCACTGGGTCCGTTCGCAATCGGCTGACGGTGTCGAATTGTGCCGACCGATAATTTCCGTTGAAGAGGTTTTCGACGTCGATCGCGAGGTCCCAGCGACGCGTCCGGTAGCCGGCGTGAACGTCGAACTGGGTGAATCCGGGCGCCACGATGGCACCGTCATCGGACGCCGGTCGATCCCCGATGCCGTAGAATCGCAACCCCGCCCGACCCACCCCGGGACCCAGCTCGTGGCGCGCGGAGAGCCCTCCCGACCACGTCTGTTTGGGCGCGAGCGCGAGCCCGCCGCCGTTTTCGTGGTCCGTCGTGAACTGCGAATGCGTGAACGTGAGCGCGCCATCGGCCGCAAGCCAACGGGTAAGCTCATAACGCCCCTCGAGCTCGAGGCCATACCGGCGCGTCGCATTCCCCACGTTGGTCGTGCC
>JALYHV010000400.1 GCA_030776205.1 Myxococcota bacterium
CGTACCTCCCGCGCCGCCGGATCCTCCCGAGCCGTTTCCGCCCGAAGCCCCCGCGGCGTGAAGCTGCGAGACACCGCTGACGTCGCCGCCGGCGCCGCCTGCTTGGCCATCGTCACCTGCGCCTCCGGCCCCACCGGTCCCGGCGACGGACGTGGTCAGCGAGCAGCTCGTAAGGCTAACGATGCTGCCGACGCTCGCAATGGCGATGCTCGCTCCTCCACCGCCGCCGCCCTTGCCGCCCGCGCCGCCGCATCCACCCGCGCCGCCGCCCCCACCACCAAGGCTTGGCTGCGGGAGGTTGCACTGGCCATAGAGTGGATCGCTGGCCCCTGCGCCGCCCTGGCCCGGACCTCCGGCAGGGCCGTCTCCGCCGCCCGTCGGCGTCCATCCGCTGGCCGAAAGGGCCCCAAACACTTGAGGCGCCGCAGCTACGCCGCCGCCGCCCGCCACCCCATCGGCTCCGGGATCGTTCGCGGTGGTGACCGTTGATGAGGCCCCGTCACCGACGGTGATCGCGCCCATGGGGAGGCCATCGCGTCCCGACACGACGACGGGCGGCTCGGGGTTCGCGGTCCTCGGCGTTCCTGCGCCTCCCTGGATTCCCGCTGCGGTCAGGCAACCAAGGCCGCCGTTGCCACCCGCGGAGCTACCGAACACTAGGCACTGGTTCACCGCGCCGGCTCCTCCTGAGACCGCGCTCAAGAAGCCGCTGATCGTGGTCCACACCTGCGCTCCCCCATCGGGGGCCGGCCCCGTGTAGTTCGGGTTCGCGGTTCCGTCGGCGCCGCCCGCGCCATTGACGCCGCGACCGGCGCTCAGCGCCACTCGCACGAGATTCACTGATGACCCGAAGACCGAGAGCGGCCGTGCTGGATTCGCCGGGTGACGTGGCATCGGGCGACGCGAACGAAACATCCTCGATCGCGACGGCGCCCGACGAGACGCCGGACACCGAGAGCGCGAAGGCGGGCGAGGGCGAGTTAACCTGCGCTGCGGCGCCCGTGTACGTCCACACTCGCCCGAGTGGCCCAGGCGCACACGAGAGCCCCCCGAACAAGCTCATTGCGCTCGTGATGTGGACCTGCTCGCGGTAGATGCCGCTGCACACGGAGACTCGCGTCTTCTGGCGCAAGTTCGTGAGCGCTTGCCCGATCGTTGTGTAGGGCTGCGATGCGCCGCCTTCGCGAGCGCGTCCTCCGGTGTCTGGCCGAAGCTGCCGATTCCGTCGCGCGGGGAAGCCGTCGCCTCGTTGTCCTCCAAGGCCGCCCGGCGGGGGGCCTGCATGCGCTCCATCGAGTCTCTCTCCTGTGATCGGCCCTCCGCATGGTCTTTCGCCACATGGTTTTGCGAAGAAGCTTGCAGCCTCTGGCGCGCCCGAAACGGAGCCGCGCCCCAGCGCCGCACGCCGTCAATCATGGCGTTTCGAATGCGTAGTGACGCCCAGCGCTCGAACGGCACGCCGCGGCTTTCGTTGAAAGAGCGCGCGGCGTCGAGCAAACCCTCTCGCCCGAGCGCGCGGAGATCATCGAGGGTGCAGCCGGGACCCACGCGCCGCGCAATCGCATGGGCGTGCCCCTTCACGAGGGGCAGGCCTTCCTGGAAGCGCGCGAGCATCTCCGGGCTATCGACCCATTCGCCGGGCACCGTCGGTTCACCGGTGACCTGGCTCATGCCCATACCCGTGGTCACGCCCCGTTGCCGCTGAGTTCCACTGGTCGGGGGCGACTGCCGTAATGACCTCGTCTGAATCGCAGCACGCCAGGGCGAGGCCACACCGCAGCTTCTTCGAGGCGCTCCGGTGGAGGCTGTCGACGTACGACGGGAGGAGCTTGCCGACGCCGTCCGCGTCGCGTGCGCCCGAACGCCAGTCCGAAATCGCGAGCGACACCGCGCCGCGCACCTCCTCCGCACGGCCACGAAACCATACGTCTTGTCGGGCTCGTTCGATCTCGCTCAGGATCTTCATCAGCCGCTCGGCATGGGCGATGGCTCTTCGGAGATCGCGCGGATACTGATCGTTGGATAACCCCATGTCACCTCGCGTGCGCGCGCGCTACCAGCACCCATTCACGACAACGCCACCGCTTTGTGCGCTCAGCATCGGATGGGCCGTGACCGCTCCCGCCTTTGGCTTCCAGAGCATCCACGTTGCGAGCGACGCTGCCCCAAGCACGCCTGCGCCGACGTACGAAGCGATCGAAACGGTCCGGTAAGTGCGGTTGATGTCGACGTCTCTTTTCAGCTGCGCGCATAGGGCCGAGGCACTCGGGCCAAGGCACTCGTTGCCGTTCCAGGCGGAGCCGGGGGCGATCCGGCTTTGCACGTTTGCACGTCGTTCGCCTTGTTCGCGGCTGCGATGCCGAATCCCGCCCCGAGTCCGGCGGCGACGACCGCCGCCGACCCGAGTGCGACGACTGGGGATCGACGAAAGCGAGTTCCCTCGACGGTGACCGTGAAGGAGATCCTGAACTGGCTCGCTGCGCTCCAGACGAAGAGGACCAACTACGATTCCAAGAAGCACGGCAAGCGCGAGACCAAGCCCCTCTCGCGGCAGACGCGCAAGCACGCGCTCAATCTGCTTCGCCGCTTCTTCGTCTGGGCGATCGAGCAGGAGCACGCAATGAGCAACCCGTGCATCGGTCTCCAGGTGGCCCGACGCGACGGCGATGAGGGCGAGGGTTACCAGGAGGGCTGGTACCTCGATGCGACCGACCAAGCGCGCGTGCTCCAGATCCTCAAAGACAACCCTGAGCGGTGGATCGTCGCGTTCGCCATCGGAACGGGGCTCCGGCAACGCGAGCAGTGGTGCCTGCATCTGGAGGACGTTCAGGTCGACGGTGACGACCCGCACGTCCTCGTCCGCTTCGGCTGGTGGCACGCCAAGAAGAAGCGCTATCGCCCGCCGAAGGTCCGCCACACGTGCGCGTCGTCCCTGGTCTCAGGCTGGTGCGGTCAGCGCTGGCGTTTGAGGACGTGCGCATGGTGCTCGGGCACTCCTCGGTGAAGGTCACCGAGCGCTACGCGCACCTCGTTTCCGAACGTCGTGCAGGGCGTCGCGAACGCCGCACAAGTCGCCTGGGAAAGCCGTCACGGCGCCGTCATGACCGTTTCTGCGGAGCCCAAAAAGCTGAGGGCTATCAGTGGCGCGCCCGGCAGGACTCGAACCTGCGACCCGCGGCTTAGAAGGCCGCTGCTCTATCCAACTGAGCTACGGGCGCGTGCGGCGCACAAGCTACTGTAGCAACGACAGAATCGCGAGAAGCTTGGTGCCGGTCAATCGCCGCAGAACGCGCTCTCGACCGCCCGTTACCAGGCTGTTACCACGGCCTAGACTGCGAGCTCCTCGATCGCGGCGCGCAACATCCGTCCGCGCGACGGGGCGCGCCCCGCTGCGTCGTCGTCAGATGGCACGGCCCGCGAGCACCTGCACGTGAGCGGTCACTCCGTAGGGCCGCGACCGCGCGCGGAGACCGCCGCCCGGCTCTTCGTTCGACAAACCGACGGCTGTTAGTGAACAAAGACGCTTTGCCGTCGAGCGGGGGCACGTTGTCGACAGGATCTGTCGCTTGGCGAGCTGGAAAAGCCGCTCTGCCGACCGGAAACGGCGCTCTACCACCTGGCAGTGACGGCTGTTCAACTGACACAGACGCTCTTCCAACTGGAAATGGAACGCGACCAACGACGAATGAGTCACCACCCATTGAAAGTGAGACGTTCACCATTGAAAACGTGGCTTTCCCCATCGACAGAGACGCTTTGTCCCCTGGCAATGACGCTCCGCTCATTGGAAAAGCATCCCGTCGGATGAAAAAAGGAGCTCGGCTAGATGAACACGATCCCCGCCCGAACGAAAGTGAGGGGGGA
>JALYHV010000401.1 GCA_030776205.1 Myxococcota bacterium
CCCAGACGAGAGCACGCCTGTCGTTCGGCGGGGGCGCCACCGTGACCGGTCGAGACTTCGATTCTGTCGCGTCCGCGCTCGTAGCGATCGCAGCTCCGCGCGATGCGCCCGTGGCCTCCCTCGAAAGATCCATCGCGATGGAAGCCGTGGCGCCCGGGAGCGAAACGGCCGGCAACTGGTGCGCTGCCGACGGGATCCCGCCGCTGTCCATGAGACGAAACTGCTCCTCGATGACGTTCCGAATGCCTTGCCGGGCCTCCGCGTATCCCTTGGCGAGCATATCGCCGAGATCGCGCAGTGACACGGGCGGCATGCCGCGCAGCACCCCCTCGAGCGCCTCTCGAAACTCGGCCGCTGTCTGGTATCGGTCCTCTGGATTGGGGGCCAACGCGCGCAACACGACGGCGTCGATCTCCGGCGGATAGCCGCGCGCCGCGGCGTTGGGGCTTTCGGGAAGCTCGCCCCTCGCTAGCCTCGTGAAAAGCGCGGGCTGACTGAGACCGCTCGGCCACCGGCGACGGCCAGTCACCGCTTCCCACAGCATGACTCCGACAGCGTACAAATCGGCGCGCGCATCGACCGCCTCTCCGCGAGCTTGCTCTGGCGCCATGTAGGTCAGCTTCCCCTTGATGACTCCCGTCGCCGTTCTGACCGACGATGTCGCCGCTTTCGCGATGCCGAAGTCGAGGAGCTTTACCTGCCCGTCATAGGTGATGAAAATATTGTGCGGGGTCACGTCCCGATGGACGATTTCGAGCGACCGCCCATCGTAGTCTTTGAGCTCGTGCGCGTAGCGAAGCCCCTCAATCACGTCGAGCAGGACCCGAGCTTGCAGCGGGAAGGTGAACGGGCCGCCCTCTTTCGACAGCTTGGCCGTTGCCGCGTGCAGCGAGACGCCGTCCAGGTACTCCATCGCCATCAAATGCCCGATTTCATCCACACCGACGTCATAGGTGTGGACGATGTTCGGATGGCTCAGCCTCGCGCAGAGCCTCGCCTCGTCCAGGAACATCTGGACGAACTCCTCGTCTACGGCGATCTCCGGGCGCAGAACCTTGACCACCGCCAGCTTTCGAAAACCCGCGTTGCCGAGCGCCACGGCAAGGTACACCGTCGCCATGCCGCCTTGGCCCAGCTCGGCGATCAGGCGATAACGCCCCGCGAAGTCAGCAAGACCCCTGGGTTCGTATCGTGAAGCGATGTGTCCCATCCGATTCGGTGCGAGCCCTCGAGAATAGTAACGCTCACTCGCGGGATTAAGACCAGGGAGCTTCGATGAAATCGTGCGCGCACGACCTCGCCGCGACCCGGTGCACGCCTCCAGGTAGAGGCTACGTACGCTCCGCACATCTCGCACGATCGACGACGAGCCACGATGGCTGGATTGATTCGGCCGAGCTCTCGGCGCGCGAATCGTCTGCGGTCGACGTGGCAGGTGTGGGGGGAAACGGGGAGAGTCGATTAACTTCGATGTGGGGCGCGCCGTTGCATTGGTCGGAGCTCTCGTCGGACGCGCGTTTCGCTGTGGGACAATGCGCGGCGGCCCACGCACCCCCGATTTGACGGCACTCGCTGGCGAAAGGCGAAGATGAAGGTCGGATCCTGGTTCACGCGGCGCGCAACGTCGGCTTCGGTCGCTTCACTCGTGCTCGCGCTGCTTGCCCGAAGCGCGGCCGCGGCACCGGCAGACGTCACGGTGCGCATCGCGCCGCCGCCTGCCGATCACTCCGGCGAGGAGGCTTCGGACCACTTCAAACGCGGCCTGCAGCTGTTCGACGAGGGGGACTACACCCTGGCCCTCGTAGAGTTCGAGCGCGCGTACCAGCTCGCGCCGAACTACCGCGCCCTTTACAACATCGCCCTCGTCGACGTGCAGCTGGGACGCTATGCCGATGCAGCGCGGACGTTCGAGGACTACTTGCGCGACGGCGGTGACGCGATCGCGCCCGCCCGCCGAGCCGAGGTCGCCAAGACGCTCACCGCCCTCGAGTTGAGAACCGCCTCGGTGGATATCTCGACGAACGTGCCGAATGCGGAGGTCACCCTCGACGGAAAAGCCCTCGACCTGCCGAACCTTCATGGCCCGATGGTCATCGACGCCGGAGAGCACGTCGTCCAGGCGACGGCGCCCGGTTATCGCGCGACGAACCGCGCCATCACGTTGGCGGGCGCCGACCACATGGCGGTCCGGCTCGACCTGGTCCCGCTGGCGCCGCAGCACCTCGCGAACGAGGCCCCTGCGCGCGGCCACGTCGCTTTCGTACCCGGCTTCGTCGGCGCCGGCGCGCTCGCGGCCGGAGCGATCGTGAGCGGCGTCGTCATGCTCGATGCACGCTCCCACCTGACGGACCTCCAGAACACCCCGGGCTCGGACGCCGGACAGCGCCAGAGCGCGGCGGCTCGAATCAACGCGGCCGCGCTCACCGCCGACATCTTTTCGGGGCTCGCCATCGTCGCAACGGGTATCTCAATCTACCTCTCCGTCGGACCGGAACACTCTCAGAAGAGAAGCCCGTCGGTCGCCATTGCACCACAAAGGGTCAGTCTCTCACTGCCCTTCTGATGCAAATGATCCCGCAAGCCAGCCAAGGCCGTACGACGACGCCGCCGGGGCAGACCGAGCCGGCGCAGACCTCCACCCGTCCCGTTCCGCGGCTCCAGTGGCACGATGACACCGGCCCGCGCACGGCCAAAGTAGAACGCCGCTGCGTGCTCGGCTCGGCACCGCACTGCGACATCATCATCGCGGATCCCGCGGTGTCGCGCGTTCACGCGGAGATCGAGCCACGCGAGGACGGCATCTGGATCCGGGATCTGAACAGCCGGAATGGCACGTTCGTAGAGGGCGTCAAGATCGAGTCCGCCTCCGTCATGCACGGTTTCACGATCCACATCGGCGCCTCCGATCTGCTCGTTGATTATGCGAATGTGGAGCACAAGCCGGTCGAGAGCTGGCCGTCGGAGCGCTTCGGACCGCTGGTCGGGAAGAGTCGCCTGATGCGGGAGCTCTTCGCAACCCTGGCGCAGCTCGCGTCGCTCGAATGCTGCATCATGATCGCCGGCGAGACGGGCACTGGAAAGGAGCTGGTCGCACGCGCGGTTCACCAGGCCTCGCCACGCGCGTCGGCTCCGTTCGTCGTCGTCGATTGCGCGACTCTCTCCGAGAGCCTTATCGAGGCGGAGCTGTTCGGACACATGAAGGGGTCGTTCACCGGCGCCCATCAAAACCGCGCGGGCGCCTTCGAGGCGGCGGACGGGGGCACGGTCTTTCTCGACGAAATCGGAGAGCTCCCGATTTCGATGCAACCCAAGCTGCTGCGCGTGCTCGAGTCGTTGACCGTGCGCCGGCTCGGCGAGTCGAAGCACCGCAGCGTTAATGTCCGCTTCCTCTCGGCGACCCACCGCGACCTCCTCTCGATGGTCAATCGGGGAGAGTTCCGCGAGGATCTGTACTTCCGCCTCGCTGTCGTGCCCGTACGCGTCCCGGCGCTGCGCGAGCGCGTCGAGGACATCGATTTGCTGCTGACGCACTTCAGCCCCGGAGCACGTGACTGGCTCACTCCGAAGGTCCTGCGAGCCCTCCAGACGAGACCCTGGCGCGGCAACGTCCGCGAGCTCCGCAATTTTGCTGAGCGAGCGCGGGCCATCGGCCCGGCCGAAGCGTTGAATCTTTCGATGGATCCCGCCGAGCGGGAGCCGGTCACAGCTGTCATTTCGCGTCCGCTCGAGCTCATGGAGCCGCGGGCGACCGTGATGCCCCCGTCCGCGGCCGTCGCCCCGGTCGGTGGTGGCGCGCCGGCGTTCGCGCAGCCCTTTCGGACATTCCGGGAGCAGTGGATAGGTTATGGCGAGCGGGCCTTTCTGCGGGACCTCCTGGAGAGGCACCAGAACAACGTCGCCGCGGCAGCCAAAGAGGCCGAGATCGACCGCACATACATCTATCGCCTCATCCGCAAGCACGCGCTATGAAGTGACGGTCTTCGGACCTCATGCGCCGAACCGAGCGCCTCTTTGCACTCGCGGAATACCTTCGTGGCCGCCGCACCGGCGTCACGGCCGATGTCCTCGCCGAGCGGTTCGGCGTCACGGCGCGCACGATGTACCGCGACCTCGACTCGCTTCGCGCGGCCGCCATGCCGGTATCGGCAGAACGTGGACGCGGCGGCGGTTACGCACTGGACCGCGCCTACAGCTTGCCTCCGGTAAACTTCACCTCGCGCGAGGCCGCGCTTCTCGTGGCGCTCGGTCGCTTTGCCATCGACATGCGCCTGCTTCCGTTTACCGACGCGCTCGATTCGGCGCTCGACAAGGTCCGTTCGGCGCTTTCCGTATCAGGACAGCGGGAGCTGCTCGCGCGATTGAAGGAGCTCTCGTTCCATGGGGTGCCCTCTCTGCCGAGCAAGAAGCCTGTGCGCGCTGCGATCGAGCGGGCGTGGTTCGAGCAGCTCCCGCTTCGGATCACGTACGTCGATGGAAATTTCGTTCAGACGACGAGGGACGTGCGTATTCAATCGGTCATCATGGACCGCCACGAAACGCGCATCGATGCTGCCGATTGCGAAAGCGGTGAGCGGCGGCACTTTCGCCTCGATCGCATCAAGCAAGCCGAGGTACTGCGCAGTGATGAGCGTCCTATCGAGCGAAGACGAACTCGCTTTAGCCAGCACGCCCCATGACGCGTCGCAGCGGCGGATGCGCATTTGCACGCGCAGGTGCATTGGATCACGCAATAACGGGTGAACGCGAGTGCAACCTCACCGGTAACCACCCCCTCGCACGTTTGTGGTGCGGCGCTCAGCGCGGCGATGCCACTCGTGAATAAGCGCGCTACTCTGAACCATCGCCGTGCCAACCGCGGAGACACAGAGTTCTTTTCCGCTCGGTCCGGGCTACAGGCTTCCGCGTTACGAGCTGCTGTGCCCGATTGCAGAAGGCGGGATGGCAACGGTCTGGGCGGCGCGCACGCGTGAGGGACACGGAGCCCAGCGCGTCGTCGTCATCAAGACGATTCTCCCCGAGTTCGCGAATGGCTCTCAATTTCAGGAAATGTTCCTGCGCGAGGGCGGAATCGCGTCGCGGATCACGCATCGAAACGTCGCGCGCATCTTCGACCTAGGCGAGGAGCACGGCGTCCTCTACATCGCGATGGAATACGTCGACGGCGAGGCTCTCTCCAAGCTGCATCGCTCCTGCAAAAAGATAGGTGTGACGATCCCGCCAGGGATCGTGCTTCGCGTGCTCGCCGACACGTGCGCCGGCTTGCACGCCGCCCACGAGCTCAAGGACGGCACCGGGAGGTTGCTCGGTATCGTCCATCGCGACGTGAGCCCGCCCAACGTTCTCATCAACGAGAAGGGCGTCGCCAAAGTGATCGACTTCGGGATCGCAAAGACGCATGTCCACCTCGGTGAGGATACGGACTCGGGGTTGCTGAAGGGAAAGATCGGGTACATGGCGCCCGAGCAGGCCCTCGGGCTCGCCGTCGATCGGCGGACCGACGTCTGGGCGGTCGGCGCCGTTCTCTACAACCTGCTCACCGGGAAGCCACCTCACGAGGGCGTCAACCGGCTCCAATCGCTCCAGATGGTCACCTCCGGCCAGCCGCCGGCGCCTCTCCCGTCCGACGTGCACCCCGCCATCGCGGAGATCGCGCGCATCGCGCTCTCTCCGTCCGCGGGAGATCGCTACTCGACCGCCGCGCAGATGGCGGAGGCGCTCGAGAACGCGATGCGCGCCTCGAGGTCGACGGCGACTCTCGCCGACGTGGCAGCCTTTTCCGCACGGCACCTGTCCGATCGCGCGGAGAGGCGCCGAAGGGCCATCGCTCTGGCGCTCACCGGAGCGGTCGAACGACGGCGCGCGGAGGACGTACGCCACGCAGCCAGCGATCAAACGCCATCCGCCGTCAGGCGAGCCTTGGCGAAGCTCCTGCCGCCCGAGTCGGCCGATCGCATTTCGGAGACGACGCTCGACCCAGCTTTTCTCGATGGCGCGCGAGCGGAAGGCCAAGCGGCGTCATCGCGGAATGCACGTCTCTATACGATGGCAGCGCTCGCCCTCGGAGCGGCGGTGATCGCCGTTCTCTTCGTCTTTCTCGGAGTGCCTCGCACGACGGACGAGGGACGCTCGTCGAATGCGCCGAGTCTGCAGCCCGCCGTCATGACGGATGGTCTGGGCGCTGCCGGTGGCCGCGGAGAGGGGCCGTCGCTCGCCTTGCCTGCGTCGTCCGATGCAACTCCGAGCCGCACGCAGACCGGCGCCCGCCCCGGCGACGGCGGCGCCACCGCACGGCCTCTGTCACCGCCCGCGACACCGCCCGAGCACCGCGTGGTGCGCCCAGACCCTGCCATCACCGGCCGATGATCGAGTCCGAACAGCGAGTGCTTGCGGGCTCTCGCGTTTCAGGTGGGAGCGGGCGCGGCACGCCTATTGCGTCGGGTACGATTTGTCGACCAGCCCATTGATGTATTTCTCGATGTTCGTGTAGCCAGTGTGGTCGAAATCGCCGTTTGCATCGCCCGCGAAGTTAGGATTCAAGCCGTATCGCTTTTCCCACGCGTCCGGCATTCCGTCCTGGTCCGTATCGAGCGGTGGTGTGCCACCGGCCAGCGTCCCGTAGCCGCTGTTCGCAAGACCAGTCTGCACCTGCGTGGTCCACAAGTGCCCGAGCTTGCCGAGCGATGTCACATCGCTGACAACGAGAGTGTCGACGGCGTCACGGTGGAGCGACGCGCCGGCGGTGGCTATGACCGCCGCATAGGCTGCGCTCGCGGGCAAACTGGGCAGCAACGCCGTAGCGGGTGACCACGCGGTCGCGAGTGGGGCCGCGGCCCCCGGCGTGCTCATCATCGTCCCGTTCAGCACGCCGTCGGCGTTGCCGTCCAGAAAGTTTCCGCTGAAGAACATGGCCTGCGTATTGATCTGAAAGAAGGCGTTCCCGGCGCTCGTGGTCGCCGGACCCGTGATGAAATAATTGCCGACCACGTCGTGGGTGAAGTGCCCCGCCGTGTTCCCCGCCGTGTATCCCGCCTGGAAGTCATAGACGACGTTGTCGACGAACTGCGTATTCGCCTTGGCCAGTGGATTTCGATTGTGGGCATTGGCAAACAGGTTACCAAACCACGTATAGGGTCCCGTCTCCGTATGCGCCGCGAACTGCTGGCCGATGGGGTTCGCGTCGATCGAGTACTGAACCGTGACGTCAGTCGCGCCCACCGAGTCGATGTTGTTCCATTGCGCGAACTCGACCGAGACGTGATCCAGGACGACACGGCTCGCTCCCACGAGGTTGATCCCGCTCTTGTGGCTGTCCGGATCGAGGGTGCCCTGACGGAAACGCACGTACCGGACGACGATGTCCGTCGCGCCGGAGAACGAGGCTTCACCGGCCATGATTCCGATCCCATCGCCGGGAGCGGTCTGGCCCGCGATCGTCAGGTGACTCTTGAGCGAGACCGGCGTGCTCAAGTTGATGTAACCACCCACGTCGAAGACGACGATCCGCTGGGGCGCGCTCACCGCATCGCGGAACGAGCCGGGGCCGGTGTCATTGAGGCTCGTCACGTGATAGACGGTGCCCCCGCGTCCGCCGGTCGCGACTTGTCCGAATCCCAGCGCACCGGGAAACGCGACCACCGCGCCCCCTTCCGCAGCGATGCCCCAACCGGCGCCGTCGGCGCCGTCGGCCAGGCTGCCGTCGTTCGGAGTCGCTGCACCGCTCGCGTCGTCTGTGGT
>JALYHV010000402.1 GCA_030776205.1 Myxococcota bacterium
CGTGGGAGCCACGTGGCAGCCCTTCGAGTCGTGGCTCCCGGGGAGCGCTCCCTTCGACGCCGTCGTCCATTCGGCGGCGCTCCGGCACCGCCACGGCGTCGCGGGGGACGACTACCTCCGCGTCAACGGCGAGCTGACGCAGGCGGTGATGGCGCGCGCCGAGCGGGGCGGGGCCCACCTCGTTCATCTCTCGTCGATTAGCGTCTACGGCTGGCCGCCGCCGGCCCGTCTCCCCATCGACGAGTCGTTTCCCTTCGCGCCCCTCGGCCCGTATGGGGCGAGCAAGGTCGCGACCGAGGAGCTCGTGATGCGCGGTCGGGTGGGGTGGACGATCGTGCAGCCGTCGATCACGTATGGCCCCGGCGACACGAACGGGATGATCGACAAGATGATGCGCCTCATCGCGCGCCACGCGTTCCTGGTGCCCGGCCTCGGGCGGACGCGCGTGCAGCTCGTGTACATCGACGACCTCGCCCGTCTCACGGTGGACGCGGCGGTCAACCGCCCCCGCGGCGAGCGCTTCATCTGCACCTACCGCGATCCCATCGAGGTGGGGGACCTCGTCGGGCGCATCGCGCGCGTCGTCCACGGGCGCATCGCGCCGTGGGGCCCCCCGACCGCGCTCCTCCGGATCGCCGCCCGCGCCCTCGAAGCGCTGGAGGGCGTGGGTTTCTTCGCGGGCCGCGAGCCGCCGCTCACGCGGGAGAAGCTCGCCACGATCTCGGTCGACCGCGCGTACCGCATCGACCGCCTGCGCGCCGTCCTCGGCGCCGAGCCGGAGGTAGGGTATGACGACGGGCTCGCGCGCACGGCGCGCGCCATGGGGCTCGCATGACGGGGATCGACGAGAAGAGCACACACGGCGCGCCGCTCGCCAAGCAAGACCTCGGGCTCGGGACCGCGTACGAGCGCGTCGCCATCTACAAGCTCTTCGACCGCTGGGCTGAGGGCCGCCGCATCGAGAGCGCCGCCGAAGGCCCGCTCGACGGAATGGCCGGGATCCCGGGGCTGCACCTCATGGGCTTCGCCCACCGGGGCGTCCGCGCGAGCGTCTGCCTCCCCGACGACGACGCCCTCGCCCGCGTCCGCGCCATCTACCGTCATCAGGGCATCGAGGACCACCTCTCGACCTCCCGCATCGACGTCGACGCGCTCCCCTCCGGCCCCGTGGACGTCCTCGTCAGCTACAACGCGCTCCCGTACGTCGACGACTGGCGCGGCTACCTGAGGCGCCTGCTCTCCGCCGACGCGCGCTGGTTCTTCCTCGTCGTGTCGAACCCCGTCTCCTACGGGACGTACCTGCGCCGCGCGCAGCGGAAGCTCCGCGGCGAGCGCGTGGTCGAGCTCTTCGATCACGAGGCGACGCGCCGCTCCGTCCTCGAGCCCGAAATCGAGCAGCACGGGCGCATCGTCTCGCACGACTACCTCGACTGCCCGTGGTGGCCGGACTTCTTGCTCCCCGCGCGAAAGAACCTCGCCGGGGACACCCTCGCCAGGATGAAGGGCCTCCTCGGCCGCGATCCGTCGGCGGGCGCCGGGCCCGCGCGCTTCGTGTTCGGCGAAGAGCAGTATCCCTTCTTCGAGGGCATCGACGGCCACGAAGACCTCGTGCGCTCGATGCGCGCCCATCCCGTGTTCGACCGGGCGCCCGAGCCCGTCGCCAGGTTCTTCGGGCACCTGCACGGGTACCTCATCGAACGGCGACGACCCGCGGCGCCGTAGTCGCACGCGGCCGATCGAGCGTAGTGGGTACGAAAGGGCGTTCCCGTACGCTTCCGGCAGCTGCCCCGGATCCGACGCGCCCCTTGCAAGCGCGTTCCTGGTGCGGCATGGAGACCCGCGTGGCAAAGCTCGTGGTCGGCGGCGCGGCGCTCTCGTGTTCGATGGGGAGCACGCCTTCGAAGCTTGGGGTCTTGCCAGCGAGCGCGGTCGACGGGGACTCGATGCCCGCGGCGAACGTCCAGGACACGCTTCCGAACGTGAACGTCGCTTCGTTCGGGATGTGCCTGTCCATGACCAACCCCCAGGTTGCGGCCGCCACGTCGGCGGCGGGCGGCGTGCTCACTCCGCAGCCCCGCGTGCCCATGACCGCCGCGCCATGGACGCCGGGATCGACCAGCGTCACCATCGCCGGCCAGCCGGCAGTCACCTCGTCGTGTCAGCTCCTCTGCCAGTGGGGCGGGCAGATCGGCGTGCAGGATCCCGGACAGACGGACGTCGAAGTCGATTGAGAGCCACGCACCCAGCACGACAGGTCGTTCGGGGGAAAAAAGCCAGAATGGACGCGCAAGCAGCAGGACCCATCGCGATCGACACGCCTCTCGGGGACGCGGTGACGTTCGATTCAATGAAGGGCAGCGAGGGGCTGTCGATGCTCTTTGCCTACGAGCTCGACGTGCTCAGCCCGCGAGCGGACCTGGACGCGTCGGATCTCCTGGGTCATCCGGTAACGGTCCATCTCGAGCGCGGCGACGTCGAGCAACGGATCCGGCACTGGAGCGGGCGCGTCACCGGCTTCGAGTACATCGGCAGCGGGGACGACGGGCGCTCGCGCTATCGCCTGATCGTGCACCCGTGGCTCTGGTACCTGACCCAGAGCGCCGATTGCCGCATTTTTCAGCGCATGAGCGTGCCCGACATCGTCACGAAGGTGTTTCGAGATCGCGGCTTCACCGACTTCGACAAACGCGCTCTCCGGGACGTATGCGCCGCAAGAGTACGTGGTGCAGTACCGCGAGACGGACTTCGACTTCGTGTCGCGTTGGATGCAGCGCGCGGGAATCTATTACTTCTTCCGGCACGTGGACGGCCGGCACACGCTCGTCCTCGCCGACGACATGGGCGCGCACGATCCTGCGGCCGGTTGCGAGCAGCTTGTCTACCGCCCGCCCGACCTTCATCGCGACGCCATGAGCGAATACGTGCGTCGCTGGCGAGCGATGGCGGAGGTGGCGGCCAGCCGGTACGCGCACGCCGACTACGATTTCACGCGCCCTCGGTTTCGATTCCAAGCGATCAGCAAGACCCCGGACCTCGAGGGCGCGCCGGACCTGGAGGTCTACGACTATCCTGGCGGCTTCACGAGTCGCGCCGACGGCGAGGCCACTTCGGCACTGCGCCTGGGGCAGCGCCGGTCCACGGTCCAGGAGTGGGCCGGCGAGAGCAACGCCCGCGGCCTCACGGTGGGCTGCACGTTCAAGCTCGTCGACCACCCGCGCGAGGATCAGAACCGGAAATACCTCGTGACCGCCGCGCGCTACGCCCTCCGCGCCCCCGGCCTGCGCGCCGCTCGGGGCGCCGAGCAGCAGAAGCAGCAGCAGCAGGAGGTCTTCTCGAGTGAGTTTCGCGCGATCCGCGCCGACGAGACGTTCCGCGCGCCGGCCTGCGCGCCCAAGCCGCTCATGTTCGGACCGCAGACCGCCATCGTCGTCGGGCCGGCCGGCCAGGAGATCTGGACCGATCAGTTCGGCCGGGTGAAAGTGCAGTTTCACTGGGACCGAGAAGGCAAGCACAACGAGAACAGCTCGTGCTTCGTTCGCGTCATGCAAGCCTGGGCGGGCACCGGCTGGGGGACGCAGTTCATTCCGCGCATCGGGCAAGAGGTCATCGTCGACTTCATCGAGGGGGACCCGGACCGGCCGATCATCACGGGGTCGGTCTACAACGGCGCGAACGACCCACCGTTCAAGCTCCCGAACAACCAATCCCAGAGCGGGTTCCGGACGCGGAGCACGCCCGGGGGCTCACAGGTCAACAGCAACGAGATCCGATTCGAGGACGCGAAGGGAAACGAGGAGCTCTACGTTCAGGCCGAGAAAAACCAGACGACGTTGGTCAAGGACAGCCAAACCCTGACGGTCGGTGGCAACCGGGTGTCGACCATCGCCGGTGACGTCGCGACGACCATCCGGCGAGGCCGGCTGACGAACGTCGCTGCGGCCGACGTCCTTCAGGTCGGCGGTGTTTCGCAGACGAGCGTCCTCGGCGACCATAGAGTGAACGTGGCCGGCGTGTCGTCCACCTCGGTGGAGGGCAACATGTCGACGACCGTCACCGGTACGGCGTCGCGCCAGGTTGGATCGGCAGAGGAGGTGGTGACAGGCACCAAGGTCGTCCGCGTCGGGGGCAACTCGAAGGGCGAAGTCGCGGGTTCACTGAACACGGCGATCGCCGACGACGACGTGCGCACCGTAGGCCATCGCAGCTCGCTGACGGTCGGTCCCCCCGGGGCCGACTCCGGCGAGTCGGACGTCTACGTGTGGGGCGCGCATCGCCTCGGCGCAAAGGGCCGAATCGTCATCGAGTCGGACGACGAGATCGTCTTGCGGTGCGGCGACACGACGCTGCGCCTCACGCCCGATGCGCTGCAGATCCTCGCCGGTTCCGTGGGCGCGGTCGCGACCGACACGCTTCAGTTGACGGGCAAAGGGCCGTCCGTGACCCTCGCGGACGACGTGCAGGTCACGGCCAAGAGGGTCACGATTCAGGCCAGCGGGTCGCGGCTTGCTTTGAGCGACACGGCGCAATTGAAGGGTAGCCAAGTCGCGCTCGGGAAAGGAAGCGGCGCGTCGACTTCGCAATCGTCCGCGTCGAGCAACATGAAGTCGGTGTCGATCACGATGCTCGGGCCGGACCACAAGCCGCTCGCCAACGCGCACTACGTCCTCGAGGTCGAGGGAATCACCACCGAGGGGACCCTCGACGGCTCCGGAGTCGTCACCGCCCAGGTGCCCGACGGCGCAGCCTCGGGTCGGTGCACCGTCTGGACAGGCGCCTTTCCGGAGGGCTCGAGAACGACTTTCCAGGTCGAGTTCGCGCCGCTCGATGCCCCGTCGAGCATCCTGGGCGCACAGGCGCGCCTGCGGAACATCGGCCTGTACGCGGGCCGCCTGACGGGAGTGCTCGATCTGCCGACGCCCGACGCCTTGCTTCTCTTCCAGCATGCGCACGAGCTGAAGGCGACCGGTGAATTGGACGGTCCGACCGTGGCAAAGCTGTCGAGCGTCCACCCCTAGCCGCAGCCACCAGGACTCCCACCCCATGGCCGAAGATTTCGTCGCTCCCGATGTGACGCTCCAGCAATGCACCCTCCCGACCAGCGGCACGGCGACGATTCGCGTCGCGGGCGCGGCCAGCATCAAGAGCCCGCAGCCCGATCCGAGCCGCTCGCGCGGACCGGACCCGGACGCCACGGGATAATACGAGGCCGACGAACCGAGCCCGAGCTTCAACTCCAGCCGTACCCTGCACCTGAATCAGGCCGGGAGAGCGCTGGTCGGGTGGTTCGCGGTCCCGCCGCCCTTCGTGACGCCCATCCAGGAGTTCCCCACTCTTTATGCGGTGCTCGTCGCGGACCTGACGGAGAAGACCGCGAGGGGTTATCCGTTTTGGTACGCCTTCTTCGACAATCTGGGCTCCTTCGAGGGCAAGGACCCGAACACTGTGCTTGATCCGTACGCGCCTTGGAATCGCGAGGACCCAACGGACGAGAGCGCCCCGCAGCCCGCGAACACCAACAGCGGATACATCGCCATCCAGCCCGCCTCCGATTCATGGGACGAGGCGGTCCCCAAGCTCGCGGTGACGCTGACCTTCACCTGGACGGACGGCGACAGCAAGCGCATCTCTTTTCACCACGTCGACCCCGGGGCGCGGGCCGCCGAGCGGACCATCGGGTTCCAAGCACAGCCGCTGAAAAACGTTCTCATCGCGTCGCATCGCCAACCAATACCAAGCACCTTCTACGACGCGGCCAACCCGCGCGGCGCGGTATGGAAGCAGGCGGTCGACCTCTTCAAAGAGGACGGGACGGGCGAGCTGGCCGACGCGATCCGAACGTATTTCCAGAACACGGACGCTGCGGGGATGGCGGCGCGAATCCAGGCCCGGGACGCGATCAGCCGAATGCTTCATTTTCCTTGGGATTCCTCGGCTCCACACGCTCACCGCCTCAACCTGCTGCTCGCACGAATCGCCTGCGAAAATGGGTTGGCGTTCGGGGGGAAGACTTATTCTTACCGGGGCTGGCTCGTGGCAATCGCGTTCGAAGAGCACACGCGTGGCCACGTTTCGCCGCCCGGCTTCTCGAAGCTGTACGCGGGTGCGAAGATATATCGATATGTGTGCGAGTTTGATTCCAAGTCTGTCGGCAAGACGCTCTATCCCATCCTCAAGGGCGTCGTTGGCGGCTTCCAAGTCCGGGTTCGCCTACTGGTAGCGCCCATTGCGGCGGACGGCGGGGCCCCGGATTTCACCGACGACGCCGGTAATGCGAACGTGTACTACGGCGCGTTCCTCGAGCTCAAAGCCGGATTCGGCGACCCTCCAGGACTTCCGTCCGAAATCTATTTTGACTCTTACGAGCAGATGAGCCCGAAAGACCTGAATGGCGCCTTCTTCGAGCTCTACGCCGCCGATGCGGCAATAAAGGCAGAAGGCGGCTTCCACACGAACGGGTTGGGATGGCACGTGGGAGGGGAGAGCAAGGGGCAGTCGTTTCTGATGCGGCTCCACGTGCGCGGGCAAGTGCTCGAGGGAGCATTCAATGAAGCGAACGTGATCCCAAAATGGGATAGCTCGTGGGGGAAAAGGAACCCCGACCTCGGGGCGCTCAAGCGCATCTTCAGCAGCCGCGGGATTGCAAAGGACTCGGATTTTTTCAAGTTCGATTACGGAAAACCGAAGGTCTCGCTGGGCATCTCCTTGGGCATCGGGTACATCGGCGCTCAGACGGCGTTCAGGGACTGGATGAGGGCGCCCCCGGCCGTTGGGTCCGGCTTGCGGTCCGTCAGCGACGGCCGGACCGTCACGGCCATGTTCGAGGCCAACAAGGCCGAAATTCGGGACAAGGTCCAAGGGTGGCGTGTCCGGTTCTTGCTCGAGACCGTGCTGGCGACGGACCTTGCGCTCTACACGGGGGGCGCCGAGGTCGACGTGCGGGGTTCGGCCTCGCCCGAGTACACGCCTTGCTACAATCTCGTCTTGTCCCAGCAACGGGCGATGGCGGTCAAGTATGCCTTTTGCGACGCGATCCCCATTCTCGACGACTCCCAGGTGACCGTCGTAGGACTCGGCGACACCCTCGCCCTCAGCGAGCAATTGCACCGGCCCGACCCGACCGGCAAGCCCGACGACCGCGCGTCGTTTCCCTACAAGGAGGAAATCGAGAAGTGGCCCGAGTACCGCCGCGTCGACGTCGACGTGATGGGGCGCTTCTCGGTGCGCGTCATCACGGTCGACGGCGAAGATGCCTAGGTCACTTCGCGCACCGGAACCCGATACTGGGCGAACCGGTGTCGGGTGCCCCGTGACGGCGCGCCGCCGCCGTGCCCTCGTCGTCGGCCCAGCAGGTGCCGCTGTACGGGACATTGAGCTGGTCCTGGCTCTGGTCGGGGCATGGCTTGCCGCGGCAAGAGAACTCGGTGTGTTCGGCGACGTTTCCGCCCATGTCGAACAGCCCGAAGGCCTCGGGCGGATACGAACGCACCGGGCATGTCCCCTTGCGACCTGTCCACTTTTCGAGGCATTCTCGATCCCTGTCGCTGTCGAGGCCCCACGGAAAGCGATAGCCCTGGTCTCCACCCTCCGCGGCGTACTGCCACTCGTCTTCGAGGGGCAAACGCTTGCCCTTGAAGGCGCAGAACTCCTTGGACTGGAGCCAGCTCACGCAGTTGATGGGCTGGTAGCGGCTGGCCTTTTTTCCGTAGTTGCACTGGCTCGCATTGATGCCCAACCATGCCTTGGGCGCCGAGCACTTGCCCGCTTTGAGGCAAGCGTCGTAGTCGGCAACCGTCACTTCATTCCAGTCGAGGCAGAAGGGAGCAATGTGCACTTGATGAACGAGCGACCCCGTCGAATCGGGCGCCAGCTGCAGGCCCATTTCGTCATCGCTCGGCTCGAGGACCTCGTCAGGCTTGATGCGCGCAACGCCCCCCGGGATGTACGCCATCCCCCGCGGACAGCGCGCGTCGTCGAGGGGAAGCGGGTAACGCGGCCGGTCCGCGGCCCAGCGGCGGTACCCCACGAACGCCGCCCCCAAGGTCAGGGGGAGCACCAGCAGTGCCGCTCGAATTCGGTTCACGCCCGTCTCTTCCATGTATGCGGCCGGCTTGCAACCAAGAGCGCGTCATGACGCGGCTTGCCCTCTTCGAAGCTCGACGCGAGCTCACCGCGCTCGCCGTGGCGCTGATCGTAGCGGCCTGTCTGCCGGGAGTCGTGACCGGGGGCCCTCTGGGCTTGCCGCTTTTGGACGAGACGGCGTTCCGCATCGAAGCCGCGACCTTCGCGGTCTACGTGGCCGCCATCGCGGCCCTGGCCCTGCTCCACGGGGCCGGCCTGGTGCGCGGCGTTGCGGCAAGGGGCGCCGTTGGCTTCGCCGTGGCCATGGCCCCCGCGATGTTGGTCGTCGCGCTCTCCGGCCGCACGCTCCCGCTCGACAGGGGCGCTCCAGAGCCCCCCGTCGCCCACGCCAACATCGAGCTTGGCCTGCAGGGGCTGTTTTCCACGGCGTCGTTTGGGCTCGCGCTCTCCGCCCTGGCCCTGGGGCTTCACGTGATCGGAGGCGCCTTGAGCCTGCGCCGCGCGCTGCGGCAGAGGGGCGTCTGGGTGGCACTGCCCCCGGGGGACGGTCCTGCCGGCGCAGTGCGCGCCTCTATCGGTGCGGCGCTGGGCTTGCTCTTGTGCGCGCCGATCGGCTGGGAAGAACACGTTGACGCCGTTCCGACCATCACGGAGCTCGCCATGGGTTTCGGCGTCCTCGCGTTCGCGGCGTCCCGTCTTCCCGTCGACGCCCGTGCGTGTGCTCGGCTCATGGGCGACGAGGAACGGGCGGCGTTCGCTCGAACAGCCCTCGCGATCGGGGTGGCCGCGGCGCTCTGCACGATCACCTCCGTGGTCTCGCGCGTGGCCGAGGTGCTGCGACCGTCTCCCGTGTCGCGCGCCGAGGGGGCCCCCTTCGGTTGGCTTCTTTGGATCGAGGCCGCCTGGGTGTTGCTCGTGCTCTCGCCGTCGCTACGAATCTCGTTCAAGGCCGCTCGGATCCCGGGGCGCGTGCGCGCCGGCCTGCTCGCCGCTTGCGGCATTTTCGCAAGCGCGGTGCTGCTCGGCCAGTGGGCGCTCCGGAGCGGGTCACAAGGCAAGGAGTCGAGTCCGTCGCTGGTGATCTCCTCGCAGCGCGGCGCCCCCGTTGCGCTGGTCATTTTCGGAGTCGACGTAGCCGCCGACGGGGCTACCGGGCTCCAGCTCACGGAACACATCGCTCTCCTCAATGCGTCCGAGCAGGCGGTCGTCGTGGACAGACTGGAAGGCCGGGCTGGGCTTGCCCACCGATCGTTGAGTTTTTACGATTGGTGGGACAAAAACCGCCGCTTGTCCGTGCCGCCCGGGGAGCGGCGCAATCTCGATTTCGAAGCCCGTCTTCCGCTCGAGGCCGGTCGCGGGACTGCCCGAGAGCGCGAGCGGGCGATGCAACTCGAACGCAACTATCTCGTGGAGTCGATCGCGCACTTTGCGGATCGAGAGGGCGTCATTGATGACACGATATCCGCGACGTACCATTTGACCCTCACCGACGCGCAGATCGCCCTCATCGTGGCGGCCTCGCCTGAAACGTCGACCCCCGGAGCGCAACCCGCGGATCGCGCCGCGGACGAAGGCCACGGCCCCTTGAACTGAGGACGACGGCGGCGTCCGCGTCGAGCGGCTGTGACGGGTCCCGCTCGTGCCCCCCGGGTCCGACCTGGCTCGACTTCCCGTTGCTCCAGGTCGACGGCCGCCGAGGGCCTCATCGCCGCAGCTCGCCGGCCAGGACGCGATGCGGGCGAGCACGCGCGGGCCGAGCTCCCCTTTGGAGCTCTCGCTCAACGTCCTCTACAACCCCGAGCAGCGCTCGGCCGTGATCATCGTGCCGGGGTTGGTTGGTGGGATCTTGTCGCTGACGATGCTCATGCTGACCTCCATGGCCCTCGTGTGGGACGCGCCGAGTCGAGCTCGGGCCGGCCATGTTCGCGCGGGACGAGGTCGCAAGTGATGAGGAACGACAGAGCGGACAGATCGTCATAGATATGAACGGGGCGCTGAAGGTAGCCAAAGACTTTCACGCCTCCGTGATGGGAGGTAGCCCACCGCAACACGCTCGTCGTGTACAGCACCGGTCTGCCGACCGATGTGCGTTTGGAATTCGATGCGTATACGCCTCCGCCTCCGTCACCGGACCTTCAATCGGAGCCGCTGAGCGGATACGTCTACGACGCGAACCCCGGTATCTTATCGACACCGGCATGGCGGAGTCCGTATTACGGACTGAACGCCGCCTCCGGAAATGGGCCGGGTCTCGTCGTGCATCGCGAAGACGCGGGTGACGGGACGGTTCCTGCCGTCAGCGCGATGTGTCCCGGATTGCTCCTTGCGCGGCCCGCTGAATGCGCGGGCGCCATTCAACATGCCGACGTGTACAAGGACCCTGGATACCAAGCTGCCGCACTGAAGATGATTCGAATGCTGCTAGCGGTCCCGCCGGGCACGAAGCTAGCGCCCTGATGGGTGCTTGTACCTTCGCCGGTAGGCGCGCTAAAACACTCGCTGTTGATGGACGATCGTCGAGTCCGACGCGAACTCGATCAGGTAGAAATGAGCCAACATATCAGGCGGCCATTCGGGATCGTGCCACGGGGTGGGGTTGGGCTGCGGCGGCGTATGGCTGGGCTCGCTGTAGCCCACCAGGAGATTCCCAGTTCCGGAGGGGAATGCTGCCCATCGGGCATAGGTGTCGCGTGACCGCTCCAAGGGGAGGAGGGCGAACGGAAATTGCGCTCGAAGCTTCCCCGTGAGCGCCGTGTCGGTGCGGCCCGCAATCTGGACGCTCACGTTGGCCAGTCGGGCTGAAGGGGTCCCCGACACGGTTTCCCACACCCACCACCGCCCGTCGGCGAAACTGACGAGCCCACCAGGTAGACCGCCCAATTCCGGCATCGTCACTCTCTCGATGACCCTTCCCGCGGCGTCGAACTTCACGGAGGTCGGTTTCTCGGCTCCGGAGGTCCAGGTCACAGTGACGAACTGGCCCTCGGGAAGCGCCTGAAGCGCTTCGATGTTCGCGTCTGCGTCCATCAGATCGGCTCGTGGGATGGTGAACTGGCGTTGGCCGTCGATCGAGTAGCCAGCCACCGTTGCCGCGTGGTCGTCTTCGACAACGAACCCTCTGCCTGGCCACGGCGCCACGTGATGGCCAACGCCAAGCGGTGCGTCAAGCTGCACTTTTTGGTTCGACGCCGCGGTCCCCGATGCGACCCGCTGTGCCTTCAGGTCACTAGGTTCAACCGTCCACAGGGCATCCGTACCGTTGTCCTGCACGCAGACGATCGGTATCTCCGTCGGTACGTGCCCCTCGGTGGACGTAAAGTGCCCCTCCGGCAACAAGGGGACCATGGCCATGGTGCCGGCCCGATCGAGATGGACGATCTTGATGCCCGCTCCGTCCGTTCGCTCAAAAACGAGGTAGATGCCTCCCTCCGGGCACGGCGCCGCGCCCCAGAAGTGCATCGGGAGCGCTGCGTTGGCATGCGGGAAATCCATGGCAGCGAATTTTCTGTCGCTGGCGTCGTTCGCCCGGCCGAACATCAAGTCGCAAAGCGTCTCTCCCGGAACGAGCCATAAG
>JALYHV010000403.1 GCA_030776205.1 Myxococcota bacterium
CTCCCGTAGAGAACGGCGGAGCCCCCGGCGCCCACCGAGAGCGCCCAGCGCGCAGAGAGATCGAACACGCGACGAAGGTCTGCACGTGCGGCTCGGCCGGTGTACATGATGCCGCCTTCGTAGCCCCCGCTGCCAGGTTTGCCGGCCAGACCCACACGCGCGGAGACGAGCGGCGCGAGCCCGGCGCCGAGGGAGGCGGCGACGAGCGCCCCTTCGGCGTAAGACATGGCGGCTGCCCGCTGGCTCGGATCTCCAGTGGTTCCTGCAGCGCTAGGCATGGCGGTCGCATCGGCGGCCGCAAGCTCGACAGCTCGTCGTGCTGCGTCGGCAAACGCGCCGACCGCCACGTTGCCGCTCAATCCGGCCGACGCGCGAAGATCGCCTGGTGCGAGCGCTCGTGCGGGATGAAGGAGCGGTAACCCTCCGCCGCAGCCGCTTGCCCCCACGAGCGACGTGATTATCGCGATGCCTCGCGCACGTGAACCCCAGCAACCGGCCGGCAGAAGGAGGAAAGAGACGCGGCTCGCTTTCGCGCCGGCCTCTTCCCCCTCCGTCATTTACGGAAGCGCGACGGAAAGGAGCCGCTGGCGACGCGCTTCTTCAACTCCTCGTCCTCGGGGTGGAGGCGAATGGCACGTTGAAGCAGCACCTCCTCGTCCTCGCGGTGGCTCGGGTCGGGAATGCAGCATTCGACCGGACAGACCGCCTGGCACGCTTCGTGGTCGTAAAAGCCCACGCATTCGGTGCAAAGCTCAGGATCGATGACGTAGATCTCGTCACCTTCGCTGATGGCCTCGTTCGGGCACTCCGGTTCGCAAGCGCCGCAATTTATGCAGTCGGAAGTGATGTACGTTGACATGGCGAATAGGGCCCCTGGCCCCTCTTGGGCTGCAACGTAGGGAGCAGGCCACGTGATGTCAAACGGAGGCGGCGAACTCCCATGCAAGGCTTACGAGAGGGTCCACTGCGGGCACGGACGCTTGCGCCATGGTAGGCCACAACGCTACGGTCCGCCCGCCGAATGGACCGTAAGCTGATTCGCCTCGTCGTCGCGCTCGCCGCTTTGGCCGCCGAGGCAGGCGCGATGGGGTGCTCGCCCCGCATCGGTGATAAATGCACGAATTCGACGGATTGCTCCGTCCGCGGCGATCGCGTTTGCGATACATCGCAACCGAACGGCTACTGCACGCTTTTCAATTGCACGTCGAACTCGTGCCCCAACAACGCCGCGTGTGTGGAGTTCAACGCCAGCGTACCTGGTTGCCCATACAACGACTACCGCTCCCCGTCACGAACCGGTCGCACGTTCTGCATGGCTAGCTGTGGCTCGGATTCGGACTGTCGCCAGAGCGACGGGTATATGTGTCTCGACCCGAGCTCGGCGCCCTGGAACGCGGTCATTCTCGACTCGAACTCGTCGGCCCGCGTATGTCTCGTTTCGCCGCGCTCGATGTCCCTGGCGCCGGCGGCAGCCGATGCGGCGGTTTGTGCCGCGGGCTCCTCGCTCGCGGACGCGGACGTCCGAGCGGCTGACGATGCGGCGACGGCTCCGGAGGCGAGCCTCGGCCCGGATGGCGCCGGCGCGCCGTCTGGTGATGCCGCAGACCTTGCGCTCGGGGACGTCTCGGTCGGTGCTCCTGACTCGCCGGCCGCGGCCGATGGGGGCTCCGCCGACTCCGCCACTATGAGCGAAGGCGCGTCGGAGTCCGGTGCGACCGATGCGTCGATCGCCGATTGAGGTAGCGCGAGCGGGTTGGTCACGCGCCGCCGCAGGTGCGACGGAGTCACTGCTCGTCGTCCTTTCGCTCGCGTCGTTCGTTTTCTTCGCGCTCCGTCTTTTACCAGGCGACCCCGCTCGGCTGGTCCTCGGCGACGAGGCGAGCGAGGCCGATCTCGCGCGCGTTCGCAGCACGCTGCACTTGGACGAGCCGCTCGCGGCGCAGTACGTACGTTTCCTCCGCGGGCTTGCGACCCTGGACCTCGGCGACTCTTTTCGACGTCCCGGGACCCCTGCGATGGCGCGCGTGCGCGACGCCCTCGCGCCGACGACGCAGCTCGCAGCGGTTTCCGTCGCTCTGGGCGCGGGCGCGGGGTTGGCGGTCGCCATCGCGGCTTCGGGACCGTGGTTCGGCCCGCGCACCAGGACGGGCCTCGAACGTGCCCTCGTCGTCTTCGCGGCGCTCCCGCTCGTCGCCTTTGCTCCCGTCCTGACGTGGCTTCTCGCGGCGCGGTGGCGAATTCTCCCATTGCCGGGAGATCCGGACGCCGGATGCGTGGGGTTGTTGTTTGCGAGCGCGCTTCTGGCCGTCCCTTTGGCGGCACATCTCGGCCGCGTCGCTCACGCCGCGCTGGCCGACGCCGCCGGTCTACCTTTCCTGACCGTCGCTAGCGCCAAGGGGGCTAGCGCGCTCCGAGTGTGGATCGTGCACGCCCTTCCGACGGTGATCGGCCCCATCGTAGCTGTCATTGCGACTCAGCTCGGCGCGCTCCTCGGTGGTGCCGTCGTGCTGGAGCGTCTCTTCGAGCGTCGCGGCTTGGGCACTCTCATCCTCGAGGCGTACGCCACGCGTGATCTTCCGGTGCTCGAAGGTGCCGTCGTCGCCGCGGGTGTTCTCTTCATTGCCGCGCAGGCCGTCGGCGGGGTGTTGCACCTGGCGATCGATCCTCGCGCGCGCCGAGAGCCCTAATGCCGCGTTTGCTGAGGGGCTGGCGCCGCCGGAGGGATGTCTTCCCTCTCGCGTTCCTCGTCGCTGTGTCGGCGTTGGGTGCCGCGTGCGCGACTGACCCGGTTGGCCGTCTGGAGCCGTGGCGCGCATGGTGCGGGCCTTCGCCCTCGCGCCCACTCGGTTGCGGTGAGGCGGGCGTCGATCTCGCGGGTGTTCTTTCGTTCGCCGAGCTGCGGGCCATCACTCTCGCGTCGGCCGTCGCGCTCTCGGGCTTCGCTCTCGGTACGCCGCTCGGCGCGGTCGCGGCCTCGGCAGGAGGCAAGCTGGAGCGAATCGTGGAACGCGGCTGCGATCTGGTGCAGGCCTTTCCCAGCTTCATTCTGGCGCTGGCAGTCCTCAGCGCCGTGAGAGCTCCCTCGCGTCTCCATTTGGCGGCTGTTTTCGCCCTCACAGCGTGGGCGCCATTCGCGCGGCTCTCGCTCGCCCAGGTGCGCGTCCTACGCTCAGCGGGCTTCGTCGAGGCGGCGGCCGCGCTCGGCAGGGGGCGTTTCGGTGTCCTCGCAAAGCATGTCATTCCCAACCTGCTCGGTGTCGTGGCCGTCCAACTCGGATCGACCGGCGCGGCCGTAGTCGTCAATGAGGCGGCACTCTCGTTCGTGGGCTTCGGCCCGCGCGACGGCGTGTCCCTCGGCAGCGTCATCGACCAGGGCGTGGCCGCGATGCTTCGAGCGCCTCAGGTGCTGGCACTCGGCGCCGCGGCCGTATTCGCGACGAGCGCAGCGATGCTCCTGGCTGGCCGGGCTGCGGCGCGCTGAGACGGACCTGTCGCGGCGCGGAGTAGGGGGGGACCTGCCGAGTGAACGGCGTCCGCGCGTGCTACAGCAGGCCGGCCATGTTCAGCCCGTCGCCATTGCCGCGCAATCTGGAAGCGAGCTTTCGCGACCTTGCCTCCCTGAAGGCGGCGACGCGCGCCTCGGCGGTACGCGACATCGTGTCCCATTCCCTACGGAGCGACGCCACGCGTTCCCGCGCGATCCCTCTCCTCGAGCAGATCCTGAGGGACGACGGTGTTCCGGTCGTGCGCGCGGCGGCGGCCGTCGGTCTCGCGGACATCGTCGCGGGCGAAGCGCTTGCAACATTGCTGGTCGCCGTGGAGGACGACGACTCCCACGTCCGACAGATGGCGCTCGCCGCCATCGGCGAGATCGGAGATCCGCGCGCGACGCAGCGCCTCGAACGGGCGCTGCGAGATGCGCGTCCGGACGTTCGTTACCAAGCCCTCATCGCGTTTGCTCGCGTGGCCAAAGATGATGAGGTCCAGGTGGCGACCGCGCTCGTGCGCGCTCTGGACGATCCTGACGAAGCGATTCGTTACATCGCGATGCGCCTGGCCGAGGAGCACTTTGCCGCGAACCCGAGCGCCAAGCCGGATGAGCGGCTCACCGCTCGCGCCGAGCGCCTCGTAGACTCCGACGACCCTTCGGTGGCCATCGTCGCGGCCCTTTATCTGGCTCGGCTCGGGCACCCTCGCGCGGGGCCCGTGTTGCTCGACGTCATCGCCGAGACGCGAAGGACGCCCGAGCTCGAGGACGAACAGGCCTGCGTCGAGCTCGCGGGCGAGCTCCAGCTGACTGACGCTATCCCCCACCTCGAGCGACGGGCGTGGGGTACGCGCCGCGTCGTGAGGGCTGTCCTTTCTTGGGGGGCCGGGGATAGCGCGAGCTGCGCTTGGCACGCGCGTATCGCGCTCGCCCGAATGGGACACCCGCGGGCGCGCACGGAGCTCATGGGGGAGCTTGTCTCCTGGCGTCGAGAGACTCGAAACGCGGCCGTGGTGGCTGTCGGCCGAGCGCACGTGCTCGAGGCGCGCGAAACGCTGCGGCGGCTGCTGGCCGAGGAGGCGGGGGTGCCGGTCGATGCCGCTCTCGTGCGCGAGGCGCTCGTTCGCCTCGCCGTCGAATGATGGCCCCGGTGAATCGCGTGCCGGGAGCCGCCGAGGCGTCGCTCCGCAGCGAAGCGCGCGTCACGACCCGGCGGCGCGCCTGCGCGGCCGTCGCGCTGCTCTCTATCTCTCTTTGGTTGGGCGGGCTGGTCGCCCTCGGCGCAATCGCTGCGCCAATCGTCTTCAATGTCGTGTCTCACCCCGCGAGCGCGGACGCGATGACGCTCGTCTTCCAGAAATTCGACCTCGTCACGATGGCATGCGCCGCGGTGGTGCTCGCGACGGAAGCGGCGCTCGCGTCGGCGCGAGGCGCCTTCAACCGCCTGGACAGATGGCGCGCGGCACTCTCCGCGCTCGCGGCAGCTCTCGCCGTTTACGAAGCGACCCGAGTGTCGCCCGCGATCGCCGCCTTGCATGCGGGTGGCGCCATCCGGGGCGTTGGCAGCGCGGGCGCAGACCTCGCGCGTCTACATGACGTGGCGGAGGCGTGTGGCAAGGCAGAAATCGCGCTGCTCGTGGCGGTCCTCGTGATGCACGTCTTCGCCCTGTCTGGCCGCTGCGACGCCCCCGTGCCGACCAGAGCCGTGGTCGAAGAGCCCGGTCGAGGCGCCCTTTGAGCCGTCGACGCGCGGTGCGCGCGCCCGGCGCTGGTGGTGCCGTTCGTTGACGAAAGCGTACCTGTCTCGTTAGGGTGGGTTGCATCTGCACCGCTGGCTAGCGCAACCGAGGAGAGGCAATGTTAATCAACGGACTCAGGGGCTTACTGACGTTTGGCGCCTTCGTCACGGCCACCGCGGTCATCGCCAACGGTTGCTCCAGCAGCAGCTCCTCGGGGACCGCCCCCGATGCCGCGTCCGATTCGCCGGGTATCGTTCCGATTCATCGAGGCGACGCCGCCCCGCCCGGCACGGTCGACGACTCTGGCGCGGGGCTGTTCGATGGCACGGTCGGCTTGCCATGCCAGACCAATGCCGACTGCAGGCCCGCCGGCGGCCCACAAATCAATGTCTGTTCGCTCGGCACCTTCACCGGCGGCCCGCTTTTTCCGACGCCGGTGTGCATCCTCCCGAGCTGCGACCCCGGCACCGACGGGTTCTACCATTATTGCGACGGCCCGGATTCGCCAACGTCGCCCGGCGTTTGTCTTAGGAGCGGGACCGCCGGGATTTGCTTCCCCAAGTGCACCCTGCTCGCCGACGGGACTGCTCCTGCGGGATGCCGCGGGCGAGACGCATGCAACTTCATCGCGTCCGGTTTTACGAGGACCAATCAGCTCGTCGGACTCGGCTTCTGCTACGGGGGGTGTACTTCGGACACCGATTGTCCGAGCGCTAGCGGTGAAGCCGGAGCCGGAAAGTGCCAGACGGACCAGGGGGTGTGCGTGACCGCAGTCCAGCAGCCGATCAAGGCGCCCGGCGACGCGTGCGGCGCGGCCGATTCGCAGTCCGGCGCCTGCAACTGCTATTACAGCACCACCGCGTCCGCTGGTTATTGCGCTCCGGTCTGCATCGTGGGGTCGACCACGTCCGCCTGTCCGGCGGGATTCGTCTGTGACTCGCGGCAGCCAGCGGCTCTTCCGGGCGACGCCGGCGCGGGCTTCAGCAAACAGAACGTAGGACTCGCGGGATTGTGCGTCGCCGCATGCGGTAGCAGCCCAGCGGTCGTGGACTCCGGCGCGGCCCCCGAAGCAGCAGCAGCGAGCGAAGGCGGAGCGAGTGATGCCGAAGCGGGAGCGAGTGAAGGCGGTGTGGACGCGGGCGGCGGTACCGTCGAGGGCGGCCCGGTCAGCGGCTGGCACCCTGGTCTGGGTTGCCCGGGGGGTGCCGTTTGCAGCATGGCAGACATCGCCGGGACAGTGTGCCTGTTGCAGTAATCGCGAGGTGATGCCGACTGGCGCGTGAGCGTGTCCGCGGACGTCTCGCGGACTCGCTCCCAGCAACCGACCTCGCTTTCGGTCGTCGACGTGGCATACTCGTCAGCGAACCTTCCTTTTTCCGCGGGCTTTCAATGGCTCCGCATTATTCCAGTTTCGTCCGCTCTTCCCGCCACCTGGTGGCCGTGTCATGCGTTCTCAGCGTGTACGGCTGCACGGCCATGGCTGCGCCCTCAAAACCGTCTCCGGTGATCGCGTCCTGGGAAGGCGGGTCGGTGAGCGCGGAAGACGCTGCGGCTTCTGGCTGGGACGCGGCAAGCGCCTGCCGGCCTGGGAATTTGCAAGCCTACTATCCGAGTCAATACAGGTCGGCGGCTCCGCCGCAGAATGCCTGTGGCGCTGGGTCGAACAATGCGGCGAACGGCGGTCCGATTCAGCTTTTTTATGACAACTGCCTTGGGCCGAATGCTTCGTATAGCCGTTGCGACGCCTTCAAGGCCGACAAGAGCAACGCGGCTTGTGCAAACTGCATCCTGACGCCCGAGACTGCCCCACAATACGGGGTGCTCATTACCCATGGAGGGTTCGTCAGCGCGAACGTCGCAGGTTGCCTCGAGCTCACGCAGCCGGCTGGCTTGGCGTGCGCAAAGTCCACCCAAGCGCTCGCAGATTGCGAGCTCGCCGCGTGCGAAGCGAACTGCCCAGTCGTCGACGCCAACGGCTTTGCAGCGTACAGCGCGTGCGCCAGCGAAGTCGACCAGATGGGGTGCCGTGCGTACGTTGCGTCCGCCACCTGCGATCAAGCGTTCGCGGGCGCCGATGGGGGTCTCGGGCCTTGCCGAGCCCAGTCTTTCTCGGAGTTCTACGCCGCGGTGGCGGCAGTCTTTTGTGCGGCCGCTCCGCCGGCGAGCGAGGTCGATGCCGGTGCGCCTTCCGAAGCGGGGGCTGACCGCTCCGCTACCGTGGATGCGCCGGGCAATTGATTGTCGTCGCGAGCTGCTCGCCAGAGTCAACTTTGGCAGCCGGACTCTGGTAGGAAATGGATGATAGGAGAGTCGAGTGCCGGCGGCCGATCTGCACGACGACGACCCTGACATCGCTCTCCACCGCGTCTTGCGTGACGACGGGAGCACCGATCCGGCGACGGACCCGTTTCTGTCATCGGAAATGCTCGTGCGGGCCTATCGCGAGATGCGCCGCCTCCGCGCGCTGGACGCGCGGATGATCCTCCTGCAGCGCCAGGGCCGCGTTGGCTTCTACGGGCCCGCCGAGGGACAGGAGGCCGTGCCCATCGCCACGGGACTGGCCCTTGCAGAACAGGATTGGGTTTTTCCGGCCCTGCGCGAGCAGGGTGTCATGCTCGTGCGAGGGTTTCCGCTACGCGCTTTCGTCGCGCAGATCTTCGGGAACTCGGGCGACGTGCTGAAGGGACGCCAAATGCCCAGCCATCAATCGGGCCGCGCCGTTCACCAGGTGAGCTGGTCGTCGTGCATCGGTACGCAGCTTCCCCATGCGGTTGGCGCGGCGTGGGCGATGCGCTCACGCAAGACGAAGGCCGTCAGTGTGGCTTTCTGCGGCGATGGCGCCACGAGCGAGGGCGACTTTCACGCGGCGATGACCTTTGCGGGCTTTTGGAAAGTTCCGTGCGTCATCATCTGCCAAAATAACCAATGGTCTATCAGCGTCCCCGTCGAGAAACAGACCGCGTCGCGAACGATCGCCGTCAAGGCGCGGGCTTACGAAGTGCGCGGCGTCCGCGTCGATGGGAATGACGTCCTGGCGGTGTACGGTGTCGTCAAGGAGGCCATCGAGCGCGCGCGATCTGGGGGCGGTCCCACCTTCGTCGAGGCGGTCACGTATCGAATGGGCGCGCACTCCACCAGCGACGACCCGTCGCGTTACCGCGCAAAGGCCGAAGTGGACTCTTGGGCACGCAAGGATCCCCTCGATCGCCTGCGCAAGCACCTCGTTGCGCTCGGTCTCGTCTCCGACGCGCTCGACGAGACAATCAACAGAGAGCTCTCTGTCGAGATCGCAGCCGTCGTTGGCGATGTCGAATCCTTGCCCGCGGTCGAGCGCGAGTGCTTGGTGGACGATGTCTACGCGATCGCGCCGTGGCATCTGCGGGAACAGCGCCGCGAACTTCAAGAGTTGCAAAATGACGCTGCCGCGCCTACCCACGTATCTCATTCGCGCACGGTGTAGAGGGCACGAGGAAAACGAGCATGGCCAACAAGAGCTACGACGTCATCGTGATAGGCGGAGGTCCCGCCGGTTATCCGTGCGCCATCCGCCTGGCGCAACTGAAGCAGAAAGTACTCTGCGTAGAACGAGATGAGGTGGGCGGCGTTTGCCTCAACTGGGGCTGCGTCCCCAGCAAGGCAATCATCGCGACCAGCCACACGCTCGACAAGGTCAAGAACGGCGCCGCCTACGGCCTGCTTGCGACCGATCCGCACGTGGACCCGAACAAGCTCCAGGACTGGAAGGAGGGCATCGTCAAAAAGCTCACCGGCGGCATCCGCACGCTCTTTCGCGGGAACGGCGTCGAGCTCATGTACGGTGAGGCCCGCGTGACGGGACCGCGCGCGGTCACGGTGAAAACGCGCGAAGGAGCGCTCGAATCGATCGAGGCGACAAAAGCGATCGTCATCGCCACCGGATCGTCGACGATAGAAATCCCGAGCTTCAAGTTCGATGGAAAGAAGATCATCGGTGCCAAAGAAGCCGTCAGCCTGCGCGAGCTCCCCAAACGCCTCCTCGTGATCGGCGGAGGGATCATCGGCATGGAGCTTGGCGGAGCGTACCAGCGCCTGGGCAGCGAGCTTACGGTCGTGGAGGCGCTGCCCAACGTGCTCAACGGAGTCGACTCCGACGTAGCAGCGGTCGTCGAGCGCTCCTACGTGAAGCACGGCGCCAAAATATTGAAGGGAGCAAAGGCGCTCGGTCACGAGTACCAAAACGACGGTTCGGTGGCCGTGCGGATGGATCTCGGCGGAGGAAAGACGGAGACCTTGCAGACTGACCTCGTGCTCGTCGCGGTCGGGATGCGGCCGAACGGCGGAGGTCTCGGTCTGGAAGAGATCGGCGTGAAGGTCGAGAAGGGCTTCGTTCCCACAGACCAGCTTGGCCGGACGAACGTCCCTGGGGTCTACGCCGTGGGCGACTGCTCGAGCCTGCCGATGCTCGCTCACAAGGCCATGAAGGAGGGCGAGGTCGTTGCGGAGGTGATCGCTGGTCACAAAGCGGCAAAGGACTGGGTGGCCATTCCGACGGCCATCTTCACCCACCCGGAGATCGCGACCGTGGGGCTGAGCGAAGCGCAGGCGAAGGAGCGCGGCATCGACGTTCGCGTGGGAAAGTTCCCATTCAACGTCCTCGGCCGAGCCATGGCGGTGAGCGAGACCGAGGGTTTCGTCAAGGTGCTCGCCAACAAAAGCACACACGAGATCCTTGGCTTCCACATCGTCGGTCCGGCCGCCACAGACCTCATCAGCGAGGCCGCTCTAGCGCTCGAGATGCACGCGTTCCTCGAGGACATCGCCCTTACCGTCCATCCGCATCCAACGCTCGGAGAGGCGATGATGGAGTCCGCACTACAAGGGCTCGGCCAATCGGTGCACCTCTTGAATCGCTAAGACCGCCTGCCACGCGGGGACGGGAAGCAGAGTCCGAGGCGTGGTAGATTCGCAAGAATCAAGGCAGGCGGCGCCATGGGCATCTTCGATCGGGTGGGCAAGGTCATTCAGAGCAACCTCAATTCCTTGCTCGACAGGGCGGAAGACGACAAAAAGCTCATCGAGCTCAACTTCGAGGAGATGGACGAGCAGATCAAGGCCGGGCACCAGGAGATCGTCCAGGCCGTCGCCGCCGAGAAACAGATCCAAAAAAAGGCGGACGATCTGCGCGTCGAAGTCGACCGGTGGGATCGGCGCGCCGAGCTGGCGTTGAAAGGCGGCGACGAGGAGCTCGCACGCGAGGCTCTCAAGCAAAAAAAGCGTGCAAGCGGCGAGCTCGAGAACGTCGAAAAGGCGCGTCTCGAACAGGGCGACGCGGCGATTCGCATGAAGGGTGAGCTCGAACGGATGAAGACGAGGCTCGCCGACTTGAAGCTGCGAAAGGGCGCCTTCATTTCGAGAGCGCATCAGGCACGCGGCGCTGCCGGAGCCGAGCAGCTCGGCTCGAAAGGAGGCGGCGGCGCCTTCGAAAACTTCCGGCGCATGGAGGAAAAGATTCAGGGGCGCGAGGTGGAGGGGGCTGCCATGGCGGAGGTGGAAGAGACGCTCGGAAAGAGCTCCAAGGTGGAAGATCTCGAAGCCAAGTTCCGCGCTCTCGAACGCAAGACGGGTGACGGTGGCCCGCCATCCGAGATCGACGACGATCTGGCGGCGCTGAAGAAGCGCATCCGCATCTAGGCGCACGCCGCGAAGGTCGGGATCCCATGACCGCCCGCCAGATCGTGGTCGCCTTCCGCATGGGTCCGGCGGGCATGGCAGGCGTCGAGGGAGCAACTTACCTGAGCCGCGTGCGTTCTCTGCGCTCGCGTGGAGAAGCGCTCGGCGGCAAGCTCGTCGCCTGGAGCGGCGCTCTGCTCGCAATGGCGTGGGAGATAGACGCCATCGAAGAAGCGGTGCTCCTCGCGACGAGCGCGCTCGACGGGACGGGCTCGGTCGAATGGGAGTGGTCGAGCGGGGTGGCAGAAGGGGAGTTAGAGCCGCTCGCTCGCGACGCGCAGGTGTCTCACCTTGCATGGGGCGATGCGCTGCTCTCGGCGATTTCGCTGGCGCGGATCGCGAGCGCAGGCGAGGTCCTCGTCGACAGCGACGTCGGTGCGCTCCGCGAAGGGCAGTTCTCGATACTTGGCGCAAGGACGTCGACCGACAGCGGACGGCACGTGCGCGGATGGCGTCTCGATGTGCGTCACCCCTGGAAGCGTGATCCGGGCCAGAGCGCGGTCAACCCCGAGTGCGCCGACGCAGAAGCAACGAACGATTGGCGGGGAGGCGAGGTTGCAGCCGAGGACTTCTCGACCGAAGATGTCCTCGAGATCATTGAAACTTCGGCCACGTCGCCCGTTGGCCAGCAAGCCGTCGAGGACGCGCAGCAAAAGGGCGGGCTCGCCGAGCGCCTTCGGTGGTTGGCACAAGGGGAGCGCAGCACGGACGCGGGCGACACTCTGTCCCAGCTCCGCCTCGCGCGGGACCGGGCGCAAGGCGCATCCGCTGCCGCGCGTTGCCAGGCAGCGATCGCGCTTGCGACGGCTCTCTTCTTGGCCGGCCGACCGGAAGATGCATTGATAGAGGCGCTCGACGCGCTCGCGCGAGCTCACGAAACCGAGGCTCCCCGGGCCAAGGCGGCCTGCATGGCGTTGCTGTCGAAGCTCTACGCGGCCGCGGGAATGGCTGAGGTCGCGAGTCATCTTTACGCGCAGGTGACTTCGCAGACCGCTTAACTGGGCACCGGCGTCGACCGTACGCCCGTGAGAAATGTCGAGCGGACCCGCCCACTCGCACGGGGTCGACGGCGACGACGTTTACCCGAAGCGCTCTCCGCGGCGGGTACGAGTCAACCCGCGTCTCCCAGAGGCGGGTGAGACAATCGCCGGCAAATACCTGCTTGGGCGAATGATCGGCGAGGGCGGAATGGGGGTCGTCTTCGAGGCGACCCATGTCCGCTTGAGGCAGCGCCTCGCGATCAAGATACTCCGGCCCGATTTGCCTGATCTCGGCGAGGTCGTGGCGCGCTTCGAGCGCGAGGCGCGTGCCGCGGCGCAGCTCCGATCCGTGCACGTGGCCCGCGTCATCGACGTGGACACCCTTTCGAACGGTTTGCCCTACATCGTCCTCGAATATCTGGAAGGACGCGATCTCGATGCCGAGATCGGCGTCACCGGTCCGATGGCGGTCGAGGACGCGGTGGACATCGTGCTGCAAACAGCGGAACCGATGTCGGAGGCGCACGCCCTCGGGATCGTTCACAGGGACTTGAAGCCGGCGAACTTGTTCGTGTGCCGCGCGCATGACAGCCCGACCCGCATCGTAAAGGTGCTCGACTTCGGCATATCGAAGAGCGAGCGCGAAGACTCGAGGCTGACGCCGAGCCACGCCTACTTTGGTACGCCCTGCTATGCCGCGCCCGAGCAGCTCCGGGCGGCGACAGCGGCGGACGCCCGCAGCGACGTCTGGTCGCTGGGCGCGATCTTGTTCGAGCTTCTTACGGGGCGAACGCCGTTCGTCGGGCTGCCGACGGAGGTCATCGCCAAGGTGGTCTCCGACCCGGTCCCCTCGCCGAGCCATCTGCGACCCGATCTGCCGCCCGCACTGGCGCGCGTCGTTCTGCGCGCCCTCGAGAAGGATCCTGACCGACGCTTCCAGACCATGCGTCAGCTCGCGGAGGCCCTCACGCCCTTCGGTCCCAAAAAGGATCCGGTTGCGCGAATGTCGGAGGCGCCGCACAGCCGCGGCAAGCTGGGCGAGATCTTGGTTGCAGACGGGCTGCTCGCGCCGGGAGAGCTGCAATGCGCGCTCGCCGAGCACCATCGCAGCGGTGTCTTGCTCGGTCGGGTGCTCCTCGACATGGGCTTCGTGGCAGAGCCCGACTTGCTCACCGCGCTCGCGAAACAGCAAGGCATCATCGTGACAGCAGAGCCACCGCTGCAGAGGCTCGCATCGAGGCCCATCGCGCCCGCCACAACTCGTGCGTCGGCGCGGCCGAAGTCGCGTGCTTCGGTCCGCCGCATGTGGCTTGCCGCGGCCGCAGGACTACCGCTCGGGATACTGCTTGCGGTGGCGGTTGCCGCTCTGGTGACGAAGGGCCGTTCTTCGACCTCGCCATCGCGGGCGAGTATCGCGCCGGCGGTCATGGCGCCGACCGGGTCGAGCGCCGCAGCCGCTCCGGAAGCTCACCCGCAGCCGCAGAACCTGAGGTGCTGCGGTCACGGTCAGTAATATTCGAGCCCGCCTTCGCCGTTCACCCGGATGTTCCGGTGCCGATGGGCGCCGGTGAATCGCTCGATCTCACGGACCCAATCGGAGTCCGGGTAGCGATTCACCATCTCCTCGGCCTCGCCGCGGGCCTCGGCCGACTTGCCCTGGCTTGCCAGCGCGTGAATGAGGATGGACGCGCGTTCCGGGGCGCCGGGTCCATCGGGGAAGAGCGCGTTACCACGGCGAGCGAGATCGACGGTGAGGGCCGCGTCGCGCGCGCCGAGGTCATGCAGGCGAGACATGATCTGCGCTTCGCTGTCTTCGTCATGACCGCGGTCGCTGGGACCGGGCGCGCTCCGAACATTTGCCGGGGACGGAGCGGCGGGTGGGCTGGGCGTGCGGTTCGGAGAGGCGATTGCGGCGACTGAGCGTCGGTCCGGCCCGGGCGACGCGCGCTCGGACGCGCCCTGCTCATAACCGCGAGACGCCCTCCCTGGGGGCGACTGCGCGACCCAGACGATGGCGGCGACGAGCCCGAGCCCGAAGACACAGCCGAAGATGACCGTTTTCACTCTATGGCGGACACCTCTCCCGTCACCGACACGCCTCGGCGAGGCAACGCTCCTCAAGGACAGGCGTCCACGGTGGCCGGCTGCGCCGCATATAGATTCTGCAAGGAAACCTGCATCGATGGCCAGGGCTTGTCCGCATCGTATGACCAAGCCCACGCGCCGTTGTACCCGTTTGCGTAGAGGTACGTGTACGTGTCGTTCTGGGCGACGCCGTCGGTCGCCGCGGCAAAGAACTCGCCCATAACGAGTTTCTTGTCGAGGCCCCAGTACGAGGCCGGGTGGAGGAAGCACGAATTGGAGCTGCCGTTGACCGTGTAGTAATGCACTTCATAGAAGTCGAGCGTGCCCCCCGGCCGGCCGCCGGCACTCAGCAATGCCGCGTCGGAATAGAAGTTCGTCTTGCCGCTCACGTTCGAGCAATACTGGAACTCTTGCGCTCCGTTCGTGACGCGCGCCGCCGGATCCGCTGCATGAATCGCAGCCGCGAACCAGTTCACGGTCCGCTGGATGTAGCTCTCGGCGACCCGGTAAGTCGCCCAGCCGGTGGGCGTCATCCCCTCCGGCTCGTTGAACACCTCATACGCATAGAGCCCCGGGTTTCCTTTGAGCGCCAACACGAGCGGGGTGAGGTAATTGTCGATGTACGATTGCCGATTGGCGTCGATGGTCAAGAGCGCCTGGTTGTTCACGTGCGCGTTGCCGGCGTTGGCTTGCAACATGTCGAACGACCAGAGACTGAGGTCGATCCAAACACCCGCCGCATGCGCGGCATTCAGGATCGCAGTCACGCCTGCAATATGTGAGGGCGTGATCTTCTGGACCATCCCGTTCGCGTCGTACCCGGGGGTGACCGTGCCGTTGGTATGAAACCACCACCGTATGACGCGGCCGCCCGCTTTCCGCGTATTCGCGAAAATCGTATTGAATGCGGCCATGTTGGGATTCGGCACATCACTGGCGAAGTTGACCCACGCGACATTGAGGCCGCTCGCAAAGCGGCAGCCCGTGCGGGCGCCCCCGTCGACGCTCGCTTCCGGAAGGTAGGCCGGTGCTGCCTCTGCCTCGGTTTCGACGTCGCTGGCGTTCGGCGCGTCGTCCGCGTTTGCCTCGTCCGCGGCGTCCTGTAGCGGTGGTGGTACTGGTGCGAGCCCTGGCGAGGAGTCGACTGCGCGACTCCCCGCGTCCTGCGGCATCCGCTCGGAGTCGAGCGGGATCGCGGCTGCGTCCGTCGGCGGCGGGCCCACGTCGCTCGATGCCCCACACGCGACCGCGATCGAGGCAGTACCAAAGGCCAGGGCCATGCGTCCACGGAGGAGGGTCCAGCCGCCCGGCGCCACGATGACCGGTCGAGCTCGTTGGGTTCCAAACATACCGGACAGAAGCCTACAGCTCGAAATCGGCTCATCCAAACGGGTCCCGATTGGCTGGAGGGGGAAGTCTCGTGCGGGTGGATTGTTGCGAATCCTCCGGCAGCAGGACCCCTCCTACGTCCACAATCGACGTCGGAGTGCTAGCCGTCGTCGTCGCCGCCGGCTTCGCGCCTCATTGACAGGCGTGGTTTGCGACACAAGACTGGTCTTGCGCGAGGCGATAGCCCGCGTCGGGCAGGGCACTTTCGCCAAGTCCGCAATTGCCGCCGGGAGCGAAGTCGCCTCGGCGAGTAGTGAGGTCATCATCATGCATCACGGAGTTTTCTGGAAGCGCGCGCATGGCGCGTGCGGTGAGCAAGGGGGTTGCGGCTCGCGGGGCCAGTGGCAAGGCGGGGGTCACGGCTGGCACGCCGGGCCATTTTCCGCGGGCGGAGGCGGTGCGGGCGAGGACGAGGCGGGGAGCGGTTTTGGCGTGCGCCGGCCCCTCCGATTTCTCGCGTTCAAGCTCGACCTGGATGAAGGGCAAGTGAGCGAGCTGGCGTCGATTTTGAGTGAGCTCAAGACCGAGCGTGCGCAGGCTGCCGTGGACCACCGGCGGACACTTTCGACGCTCGCGGATGTCATGGCGTCCGAATCGTTCGACGAGTCGAAAGCCAACGAGGCGACTGGCGCGCGGGCAAAGAGCCACGAGCGCGTGCAAGCCGCCGTGACCCGCGCGGTTGGGCGCATTCACGGGCTCCTCAGGCCAGAGCAGCGCACGAAACTCGCCTATCTGCTACGAACGGGCGCGCTCGAGATGTAGCTGACGACCACGGAGTGGCGCTCGGGGGGGCCTCCCTCGGCGTGCCTTGCAGAAGCGGAGACCCCTGCCACGTGGTAGGCCGCGCTCGTGAGCTCGGGCCAAATGGGGGTGTCGTCGAGCGTCTGGTCCAGTCTACATGGCATCGCTCTCTGCGCAGTCGCCGCAACCACCGCGTGTCCACGCGGTCCCATGGCCTCTGCTGCGCAATGCGAAAAGCTCGTCCAGCGTTATGTCGATCTCGAGCTATCGGAAGATCCGAGCGCGCCCGCTATGAGCACGGAGCAGCGGGCGCGCTTGCGCGCAGTGCTCGCGGTCGACGTCTCTCGCCGGCCCGATCTCTCTCTCGTGAATACTCGCTGCACGCTGGACGTCACCGACGCGGCATACCGCTGCGCCATTTCGGCGCATACGACCTCGGCGTGGCGGGCTTGCATCGCGCCCGTGGAATAGCGCGCTGGCGTGCTAGAACGCGCGGCATCCGTGAAGTTCGTCGATTCGTGCGAGGTCAACGTCATCGCCGGTGCTGGCGGGAATGGATGCGTCGCCTTTCGGCGTGAGAAGTACATTCCGCACGGCGGGCCTTCCGGCGGTGACGGCGCGAAAGGGGGGGACGTGGTGTTCGTCGGAGACGAGGGCAAGACGACCCTGCTCGACGTGGCGCTCTCGAGGACCTTGAAGGCCAAGCGTGGAGAGCACGGGCGTGGCAAGGATCAATACGGCCGGTCGGGCGCGGACCTCGTCGTTCACGTACCCGTCGGGACGCAGGGCTTTGCCGTCGAGACGAACGCGCTGGTCTTCGATGTGGACGCCCACGGGAAGCGCGTGATCGTTGCCCACGGAGGACGCGGCGGACGGGGCAACATCCATTTTGCCACGCCGTTCGATCGCGCGCCGCGCCGTGCCGAGCCCGGCGAACCGGGCGAGGAGAGGTTGCTGCGGCTCGAGCTCAAGATCATGGCAGACGTCGGGTTGCTTGGATTTCCGAACGTCGGCAAGAGCACATTCATTCGTGCGGTCTCGCGGGCGCGCCCCAAGGTCGCGGACTATCCCTTCACTACCCTGACGCCGCACCTGGGCGTCGCCACCGTGGGGGAGGGTTCGAGCTTGGTGATGGCGGACATTCCCGGCCTCATTCCGGGCGCGGCCGACGGCGCCGGCCTGGGGACGCGTTTTCTGAAGCACGTCGAGCGCACGCGCGTCTTGCTGCACCTCGTGACGGTCGACCCCGGGGACGGGCGCGACCCACTTTCGGATTTCGACGCGATCAACGCCGAGCTGGCAAAGTTCGACGGCGATCTCGCGCGTCGGCCGCAGGTCGTCGTCCTCAGCAAGGCCGACGTCACCGAGGTGCGTGAGGCCGCCGCGCGGATCACGAAACAATTTTCGCAACGAGGCATCGAGCTCAAGCTGGTGTCGGCGGCGACGGGAGCGGGCGTTCGCGAGGTGCTCATCGCGCTCTGGGGCGTGCTCTCGCAAGCGCGCAGCGTCGCCCCGTGAGCGGCGACAAGACGGAGCAGCCCACCGCTCGGCGGCTCCGCAAAGCGCGCCTGAAGGGCGACAGCGGCGCGACCGCCTATGCCGCGCAAGCGGTCGCGTTTCTGGTCGCGGTGGCCGTCCTGCCCTCGTCGGTTC
>JALYHV010000404.1 GCA_030776205.1 Myxococcota bacterium
CTCGAACGCCGCTCGGGCGGCGGCAGCGCCAAGGTCACGTTCCCCGAGGGCTGGACGCGCTTCGACATGGCCCGCCGCCTACAGGAGAAGCACGTGGTTGCCCTCCGGGAGTTTCTCGATGCCACCACGGATGCCGAATTGATGCGGGAGCTTGGAATCGAGGGCGAAAGCGCCGAAGGCTTTCTCTTCCCGGCGACGTACGACCTCACGCTCGACGGCGACCCCGCGGACGTGGTCCGACGGATGAAGCGCGAGTTCGACCGCCGATGGGAGAGCGCATCGCAGGCGCACTCCGCGACATTGACCGATGTCATGACCTCCGCCGGTTTAACCGTTCGCGACGTCGTGACTTTGGCTTCGATGGTCGAGAAGGAAGCCGCGGTCGACGACGAGCGGGCGACGATCGCGAGTGTCTTTCTCAATCGCTTGCGCGACCCCGCCTTCCGCCCGAAACATCTCGAATGCGATCCCACGGCCAGCTACGGCTGCCTCGTGGCTCCAGAACGAGCGGCGTCCTGTGCCACTTTCTCGGGCAAGGCAACCGCTGCAATCCAACACGATCCCAACAACCCGTATTCTACGTACACGCACGAAGGGCTGCCGCCAGGCCCGATCGCGAACCCCGGCGTCAAGTCGCTCGACGCGGCGATGAACCCCGCCGTCACGCGTTACTTCTTTTTTTTCGCGCGCGGCTCTGGCCGTCACACGTTTTCCGAAACGTACGAGTCTCACCTGGCGGCGGTGCGTGGCGCACGGCGCTGAGCGGGGTCGAGGGCTGCCGTCGCGAAATGCCGCGTGCCATTGGCGCGCCACTGCCGGAGGGGGAAACAGGCGGTCCCCGCCGCTGCCCGAGTCCGATCTTCTGATCTTCGTCCCAATCTGGTACGAGCCGCCCGGTGCTTTTGGTCGGCGACATTGGTGGCACGCACGCGCGCCTCTCGCTCGTGACGCTTCGGGGACGAGCGCTGCGACACGAAGTGTTCGACAGTCGCAAGTACACATCGCTCGAGGCGGTCGCCGGTTCGTTTCTCGGCGTGACGCCGCCCCGTGTCGTCGCTGCGGCGTTCGGTGTGGCGGGCCCGGTCGTAAACGGGCGCTGCACGGCGACGAACCTTCCCTGGGTGATCGACGCCCGAGTTCTCTCGCGGAAGCTGCGCATCCGGCACGTCACCCTATTGAACGACCTCGTGGCCCTCGCCCTTGGTGCGCTGCTCGTCCGTCGCAGCAAGTTGCATGTGCTCGGCGGGGCAGGGGTGCCCAAACACCAACAAGGAAACGTCGCCGTCATCGCAGCCGGAACCGGGCTCGGCGAAGCGGTACTCGTCTGGGATGGCTCGCGCTTGGTCCCCACGGCGACGGAAGGCGGGCACTCGGACTTCGCGCCGCGCGATGACCTCGAAATCGAGCTCTTGCAGTTCCTTCGGGCGAGGCACGGTCACGTCAGTTGCGAGCGTGTTCTCTCCGGGGACGGTCTGGGCGCGGTGTACGATTTCTTTCGGACGGCCAAGCGGATCGCCGAGACGGCTCGCAACACGCGCCTCATAGAGGCCGCAGCCGATCGGAACGAAGCGATCGCGCAGCTTGGAATGAGCGCGACGAGCCAGGCCGCGGCCCGCGCGCTCGATCTCTTCGCTGCGATCTACGGCGGCGAAGCAGGGAACCTCGCGCTCAAGTCGCTGGCGGTCGGGGGGGTCTACGTATGCGGAAACATCGCCGTGCACCTGCTGTCCGTGCTCGAACGCGGCGGGTTCCATCGCGCGTTTCTCGACAAGGGCCGCTTGACGCCGTTGATGGAGAAGATCCCCGTCGCCGTGGTGCTCGACACCGACGTCGGACTCGCGGGCGCAACGAAGGTCGCGATGGACATGACACGAACCGCGGCAAAGCGAGGCTGAACGATCCCGTGGTCGCGCTCTCAGCGCGTTTTCGCAAGCTTCTGCGCCACCTCTACGATGTGATCAGGGGTGATTCCGAGCTCCTTCATGACCTCCCCGCCGGGCGCGGAGAGGCCGAAGCGATCGATGCCGACAGTTGCCCCGTCAAGGCCGACGTAGCGCGCCCATGTCGAGGAGACGCTCGCTTCGATGCCGACCCGGCGACGACAGGCGAGGGGGAGGATCTCGTCGCGATATTCCGCCGTCTGGCGATCGAACCTGCTGAAACACGGCATGCTGACCACCCGCGTACCCGGTCCGAGGGCCTCCGAAGCCTTCAACGCATGCTGAAGCTCGCTTCCTGCAGAAAGGAGAATCAGGTCGAGAGCCGACGTCTCCTTCTTAGCGATGTAACCCCCTTTGAAAACGCCTTCGCGCCTGGTTTTCGCGGGAATCTCCTTCAACAGCGGCACCGTCTGCCGAGTCAAAGCCAACATGGTGGGACCGTCGGTCCGCTCGAGGGCCGCAACGAATGCGCCCGCCGTCTCCTCCGGATCGGCCGGCCGAATGACGTCCAGGTTCGGAATCACACGCAAACCGGGGATGGTCTCGACGGGCTGGTGCGTCGGCCCGTCTTCGCCAACGCCGACGCTGTCGTGGGTGAAAACATAGATGACCGGTAGATGGCTGAGAGCAGCGAGGCGAATCGCGGCCCGGCAATAATCGGCAAACACGAGAAACGTCGCGCCGCTCGGGCGGAAGACCCCGTGTGCCGCCACGCCGTTCAGAATCGAGCACATGCCATGTTCGCGGATGCCAAAGCGAATGTTCCTGCCGCTGCGGTGCCCCGGTTTGAAGTCGTCGTTTCCCGTCTTGAGATCGCCGATGTAATTGAGCGTCGACCCGTAGAGGTCCGCGCTTCCGCCGATGAGCAGCGGAACCTTTGCGGCGAGCGGCTGCAGCACGTCTTGCCCGGCTTTTCGCGTCGCCACCTTGGTGTCCGGCGGGAACAGGGGGATAGAATCGAGGAGCATGGCCGTATCCACCGTCCGTTTCGCGGTGTCGGCGGCAAGGGTCTGCGCGTACGCATGTGACGACCCAAGACAATCCGCGAGCTGCGGATTCTTCGCTTTCCACGCTTCGAACGTCTCCAGCCAGCGGCGGTACGCCGACTCGAGCGACTTGGCGTGCTCGGCGAAGAACTCCCGCACCTCTGGTGCGACGTAGTACGGCTCCGCGGGTAGCCCGAGGCCGCGCCGCGCCGTTTCTGCGAACTTGGCGCCGCCTTCGCCGTGCGCCTTTTGTGTGCCCTCGACCTCCGGAATGCCTTTCCCGATCAGCGTCTTCGCGATGATGAGCTGGGGCTTGCCGCTTCCGGCATGTCGCGCGCGCTCGTAAGCCGCGAGGAAGGCTTCCAGCTCGTGCCCATCGACCGTCTGCACGTCGAATCCGATGGCCTCGAACCGCTTGGCTGCGTCCTCGCTCTGGGTCTCCTTCGCCATCGCGTCGAGCGTCACCGCGTTGGAGTCGTAGATGACGATCAGGTTGTCGAGCTTCTGGTGGCCGGCAAACTCCACGGCTTCCATGGCGACACCCTCTTGCATGCACCCGTCACCGACCAGGCACACGACGCGGTGGTCGAAGATGATGTGCTCTGCGGTATTGAAGCGCGCCTCTGCCATCTTCGCCGCGAGGGCCATTCCGACCGAATTGGCAAGACCTTGCCCCAGCGGTCCTGTCGTCGTTTCGACGCCGCTCGGCGCGTGCGTTAGCTCAGGATGGCCGGGCGTCTTCGACCGCAGCTGGCGAAACCGCTTGATCTCGTCGAGCGTCATGTCTTGAAAGCCGGCCAGGTGGAGCCAGGCGTACAGAAACATCGAGCCGTGACCCGCGGAGAGTACGAACCGATCGCGATTCAGCCATTCCGGATGTGCGGGGTCATAGCGAAGCGCATGTCCGAACAGCACTGCGCCGATTTCGGCGCACCCGAGGGGAAGCCCCAAATGGCCACTTTGGCTCGCGTGGACCGCGTCGATGGCGAGCCCGCGCGCGACTGTGGCGGCCTTCTGCAGGATCACTTTGGGTAGCGTGGTCATGGTCACGTTTTCCTAGTCTGGTTTCTCTATCGCGCCGAGCGGGGGGACCGCGATCAGCACGTCAAGCAAGTCCGCCCGCGGATTTGTCGATGATCCACGTGAGCGAGCCGCGGCAGCCGCGCACGATACGCGCCGGTGTTCGGGCCACCTCTCCTTGAGCCGCCCAAACGCTCTCCAGCGCTGCGAGCTTATTCGCGCCCACGGCGATGAGGAATACGTGCCGTGCGTGCTCGATCACTGGAGTCGTTAGGGTAAGGCGCGCCTCGCGAGCGCCGCGTGCCGGCACGGGTACGACGAGGCGATCGATGACCTCGACGCTTGGATCGTGCGGAAAGAGTGAGGCGGTGTGGCCGTCATCGCCGATACCAAGCACCATCGCGTCGAACGCCGGGATGCCATCCGCGTCCGGCTGGACCCTGTCGCGCAGGAGTTGCTCGTACTCGCGGGCAACCCCCTCCGCGTCCGGAGCGTCGGCGCGCATCCGGTGAACCCGGTGCGCCGGCACCCCCGCCGGCTCGAGCAGTGTCGTACTGGCCCACCGGAAGTTGCTTCGGTCGTCAGTAGGCGGGACGGCGCGCTCATCGACCCAGAAGACTTCCACGCGCGTCCAGTCGATTCCCGGCTCTCGCGCCAGAAGAGAGTAGGCGGGGCGTGGGGTGTTACCCCCCGATAACGCTAGGCACGCCGGGGCGCGCCCCGCCTGGCCATCCCGAATGGCGCGAGCGATGCGCCGCGCAGACTCCCGGGCGACCTCCGAGATTTCGGACGCGGCAACGAGCTGCCCGGGAACGACTTTCGTGGTCACGGTGGGAGCGGACGTTAGCGTTCAGCTGGCGGACCGACAACGGCGGATCGTCTGCGGCCGTCCTTAACTGAAAAGGGAAAGCAAGCGGCGTCCTGCCGAGAGCGCCTTCGTGGGCCCGTATCCACCCGCGCGACGGAATGCAAAGGCGACTCGCTTTCTAAGCGAGCGGTCCCGTGCGGGGTTAGCGTGCCGCACGGGAGGGGAGGGACCCATGGCGCAAAAGCAGTCCGCGCGGCGCCGCCACGCTGTGGCGTGTCACACGCGCGTGCGGTGCGCGGGGTGCCACTTAATCCACGCGGCGAAAACGCGCAAAGACTGCAGCTGGCCCAGACCTTGCGAACGTTCATGCAGTGTTTAGTTTGATCGACCAGAGGCAAGTCATGCGAGTCATAGCGCACCCTGAAGGTCGCTTTCTTGGGTATGTCCAGGTGAAGGTAGCGTCCCGTGTCTATTCTTTGCCGGTCGAATCGGCGCCGCTGGCGCACGAGGGAAGCAAGCTCGTCGCGGGATTCTTCGCGGAAGCAACGGACAAGTTCGGCATTTTGGTCGATAGCGACGCGTCGGACGGCGTGCAGCGCGCCACCATCGAGCGAGCGTCCGCCGACGCGGCGCGCCACATTGCACGTAAGTTCTTGAACTGACGGGTGTCTGGTGCGTCGCACCGTGCCGGCGGACTGCCCGATGACCGCGGGCACCGCGGAGCCGGCAGTATCCCACATGAGCGAGCTTCTGCACGGCAGCAGCCGCCAAACGCGCCGGCCGCGCAGGCGGGTGAGCACGGCGTGTGCAACGAGGGTTTGCATCACCGGTGAGACACCAAACGCCACTTCGACAAAGAGATACGGCACCTGGAATCAAACAGCCTTGTCGAGCATCTATCAACCGATGAAACGAAGAGGTGAACCGTCATGAGTACGGTAAATACGGGGAGCCATACTCCCAGCACAAACAATGATGAACGTCCGCCGGCCGCCCGGCGCGAAGAACCCGAGGAGGCCCTGCAGGAGCTCACGCCGGATCGCCCGCCGCAAACACCCCTGTCGAGCGGGACAGCCTCGGAAGAAAAATCGAAACGGCCTCGTGGCTTCGCCGCAATGGATCGCAAGCTGGTTAGCGAGATTGCCCGCAAGGGCGGCAAGGCTGCGCATTCGGCGGGAACGGCCCACGAGTTCACGAGTGAAGAGGCCCGGGTAGCAGGCCGAAAAGGCGGCAGGGCAACTCACGCGAAGCGGCGGGGTGGCAGCGAAGACCAAGACGCGAAGCCAGAGTCCGATAAACCTGCGGAGTAGGGTTGCGGAAAAGGCGTGGCAACCCGACCCGTCCGGGCGCACGCCTGGGGGGGGTTAGGGTTTCAGCTTGCTTCGAGCAGGCGCGCAACCACATCGAGCGCGTCCGAGACGCGCTGCCGCTCACCACGCGGAACCTTGTCGAGTAGGGCGCCGTGGATTGCGCTCCACTCGTTGGAGGCGTTGTCGGCCACTCTCTTGCCGCGGGGGGTGAGCCGGACGTCCGTCTGGCGGCCATCGTCGGCACCGCGGCGGCGAACGATATAGCCGGCGCGTTCGAGGCCGGCGAGGTTTCGGCTGGCGGTCGAGGGGTCGATCCCAAGCATCAGCGCCATTGAAGACGTTGAAACCGCGCCCTGCTCCGCGATGAGCTGCAACGCTTCGGCTTGCTGAGGGGTCACGTCGCCGCCGCGCGCGCGCTGGCGCCCGAGACGGCCCAGAGCCCTTGCCAGCACCTGAAGAGCCCGAGCGGTCTTTGGATCGGCCATGGCGGATCCGGACGCATCGTCAAGGTAGCAGCCGGCGTCAAGCGCCGCGGCAACGCCTGGTCTGGTTTGGCCGCGAAGTCGGCTTCGCGTCGGAGCACCGCGCCGCGACGCGGCGAGGCTATTGCGCGAACCCCCTCCCGCGCTCTAGCGTGGTCGTCGAAACTTAGGTGACACGCCTCATGCCGGACACCGTCCTCGAGCCCAGTTTGCGACCCCGGTCTACGCGCTCGGATGCCGAGACATGCCGGATGTTCGAGAGCGATTTCCTCGAGCGGTTTTCGCGAATCCACCCGGCCACGCCATTCGTGGTCTGGCTACCAGTCGCCGCGTTCGTGCTCGTACGCAGCGCCGTCGTGCAGCACGTTCGGCTGCCCGCGTTGGGCGGCCTGTTTTTAGGCGGCATGCTCACGTGGACGCTCGCTGAATATGTGCTGCACCGGTACGTCTTTCACTGGACCAACGAGACGGCCTGGGGAAAACGTCTCCATTTCTTGCTCCATGGCGTCCATCACGATTTCCCGAGCGACAAAGATCGTCTCGTCATGCCGCTTCCTACGAGCGTCCCGCTCGCCGTGTTCTTTTTTGCGGTGTTTACGTTGCTGATGGGCTCTGCAACGGGCGAGCCCTTTTTCGCCGGATTCGTGGTTGGTTACCTCTTTTATGACGGCACGCACTACTACGTTCATCACTTCGTCCCCTCGACGCGTTGGGGGAAGCTGCTGCGCAGGCATCACCTGACGCATCATCACGCCGATCATGATGGTGGGTTCGGCGTTTCGACACCGCTCTGGGACGTGGTGTTTCAGACGCTGCCTGCGAAGCGCGGCCCGGCGAGCGGCATGCAATCAAAGCGTAGCCCGCGCCGAAAGACCACGCTGCGCGCCTAGCGCACAACCATTCTGGCGAAGCGGACGGGCGCGCGCGAGGCTCACCGTCTCCGGGAGCGTCCACGCTGCGGTCGAGGTGGTAGCGCTCGATGGAGCGATCGACACCGCATCGCTCTACGAAGCACGCTAGACTTGGATTCCGTTCGGGCGCAATGACGACGGCAGGGCAGAGAGGTGGGGCGGCGGTGCCGAGCGAGATCGGCGCCGTGTTGGCGCTGCGCTACGAGGTCGTCCGCGAGCTTGG
>JALYHV010000405.1 GCA_030776205.1 Myxococcota bacterium
ATCGGCGGGTGTGTCGCTCGCCGAGCACCCGACCGCCGCGGGCGAGATCGCGAACGCCATGGCCAACCGAAGCGCCCGAACGCAGCTCCCGCTCCACCCGTTGTCAGCAAGCATCGCGCGCAGTCTAGCGAGCGGCGCATCGGCGACCATTCGAAAGTCCGATCGTCGCCGTGAAAGTACGGCCCATGACGCACCCGGGCGAGCGCTGCCTATCCGCGCCAGCCTTCGAGGGCATCGAGCTCCGATGCGAACGTGCGCAGAATCTTTTCGACGGCGTCACCCAGGACGTCACGCTGCAAGCGCTTCGGATCGGCGAAGAATGACGCGGCGATCGCGCGGTCGAGGCGGCGTGTCCCGACGAGCTTTGCCGCCTCCGCCGCGTCCGTGATCCCTTCTCCGTAGGTCACGCGGTGCTCGAGACCGGGCCTCTCGCCGAGGAGCCTCTCGAAATATTGCATCCCGAGACTCCGCGCCCGCGCCTGATGGTCTCCGGTGACCACGACTTGAAACGTCCTTCGCTCGTGCTCCGTCATGCGGGTGACCTGCGAGGCGACGTGGGCGTCGAGGGCGCTCAGCTGCACGCGTGTGGCGTCCTCGGTGATTCGCAGCAAATCGGGTCCCACGCCTCGGGCAAAGACGCGCAGCTCGTTGCTATCGCAGTGTCCCCTCTCGAGGACGCGGCCCACCATCTCCAGCGATGCGGCGATGATCTTCGACAGAGTCGCGCTCGCGTCCGGCTCGACGTCCGCCTGCGCGATCGAGTCGCTTGACGCCAACAAGCCGCGGCGCACCGACAGGAGACGCTCTCTCACGACGTCGTCGATCGCGCTGGTGGGGCGAGGGTGGAGAACCGCGAAGATCCCGACCGGTGCGTGCGCAACCGACTTCAGCAGGTGGAAGACGGGCGGCGTGAAGGTGACGTCGGTTCGGGCACGCCCACGGAAAACAATCAGCTCGTCCGCGAGGACGATCAGCACGGGCTCGTCGCGCTCCGCGTGAGCACGCGCGTCGTCGTAGGCCGCGTGGAAATGGTCGTTCACGTCGTCGAGCGCAGGATTGACGCGCGTCCCGTCCTTTGCTTCGAGGTGGAGCTTTCGCGCGGTCGCGTGAACCGCCCCGCGGAGGGCCCGTCCGACCCGAGCAAGGTACCTTCGACGCGGCGTCACAATCCCAATCTACGCCGGAATTGTCGATCGCCACGCTCTCCGCGGTCGGTCACATGCCTTACGGCCGCGGTCGGCGCAGCGTCTCCAAACCGCTCGCTTCGAAAAGCGGCCAGGCCTCAGCGTGGCGACACGACGGGAGTGATGCCGAGGCCGATTCCTTGCCCGACGCCGGTGACGTGAATGGCATCGATGTCCGCCCCGTCGAGAACGGGATCTTGCGGCGGATGGATTGCAATCGTGTTGCTCCCGGTCTTGAGCGGCAGGGTCGTGTGCGCGGCGTGGATGATGGACCAGTCGCCCTGGTAGCAGGGGAACTGGTAATACTGCGCCGTCGCGCCGGCGATCTGGGTCGTCATCGCGACGCCGTTGACCTCGATGACATGAGGTCGGCATGACGAGCCGCCGGTCGAGGTGGTCGCTCCGACCGGATAGTGAAGACCGCCGCAGTTCCGGTCCCCGAAATAGTCGTTCGCTCCGCAGTGGTACCACCAGGTCACGTCGTACGAGCCGTCGTTCGGCACGGTGACGCTGTGGAACTCGAGCCGCGCCGGAAGCCTGCCGAGGAGGTTTACCGCCACCTTGCCTGCAGAGCAGCAAAGAGCACCCTCTTTGAGCGCATCGACAGCGCAGTTGGCGCCTCTCCCGTACTGCGCAGTCCCTGCGCACGTCGCGACATTGACTCCGCCCGTCAGCAGATTGGGCGGAACGGCCTCGGCCTCGTACCACTGCGAAAGGGAAGCGGAGGCCTCTCCGCCTACGCCAGTGGCCGCTTCGAACGCCGCACCGTCATCGCTCGGCGGCGTCGCATCCGGTCCCCCGTCCATTGCAATGACGCCGCCGGAGGAAGCACCCGAAGCGCTGCTCGTCGAGGGCGTGCTTCCGGAATCGACGTCCGGCAAGGCTCCCGACGCCGCGCTTCCAGGCGAGGTGCCACTCCCACCAGACGGGGCGCCGGTGGTCGCGCTGTTACCCGAGCTGCCGCCCGAAGAGCTCCCCGATGTACCCGCCCCCGAAGTGGCGGAGCCGCTGCTTGCCACGGCAGGGACAGCGGGAGCGTTTGAGGAGGAACATGCCCAGACAGCGCCCACCAAAACCAGTGGCCACACGACTCGCGGGGAGAGCTCCATGCAGCTCCGAATTGACGGTCGCACGATTACGCAGACGCGGTGCCCTGGTGAAACGGCTCACCGCGTGCGTCCCATTGCCGAGCCGCGCTGTCGTCTTCTTCACCAGCCTGCCAAACCTGGTGACCGCGCGCCGCGCCCCGCGCGAGCTCGGAGCGCACGCTGCGAGCGGTTGTGGCGGTTGGATGTCGCGCCTATGTTCGCGCAGCTTCGCTGCAGCAAGGAAAGAGGACCAGATGGTGGCCGAGAGCACGGGGGGCATGGGCGGCGGGAGCGGTGAGCGGGTGCTCGTCACCGGCGGATCGGGCTTCATTGGCGCGCATTGCATCTTGCAGCTGCTGGAGGCCGGCTACCGCGTTCGGACGACCGTGCGGTCGGCCGCGCGCGAAGCCGACGTGCGCTCGATGCTCGACGTGGCGCTGCACCCGGCCGGCCCACAACCGCGCGAGGCTCTGTCGTTTGCTCGAGCCGATCTCTTGTCCAATGCAGGCTGGCCCGAGGCAGTCGCAGGCTGCGACTTCGTCCTTCACGTCGCATCGCCCTTTCCTCTGAGGCCGCCAAGACACGAGGACGAGCTGATCCTCCCAGCGCGCGAAGGCACGCTCCGGGTGCTCCGCGCGGCGCAAAGCGCGGGCGTTCGACGCGTCGTGCTGACGTCTTCGTTCGCTGCGATAGGCTACGGGCACGGCGTCCAGGAGCGGCCCTTCTCCGAAGAGAGCTGGACGGATCCCGGCGGCCCGGGCGTCAGCGCCTATTCCAAATCGAAGACCCTGGCCGAGCGCGCCGCGTGGGATTTCGTGGCGAGCGACGGGGGCGCGCTGGAGCTCGCCGTCGTCAATCCCGTCGCTGTGTTCGGGCCGGTGTTCGGCCGCGACTATTCGACGTCCATCCAGATCGTGCAGCGTCTGTTGGATGGGACCGTGCCCGGCCTGCCGCGTGTCGCGTTCGGAATCGTGGACGCGCGCGATGTCGCGGACCTGCATCTGCGCGCCATGGTTCATCCCCGCGCGAAAGGCGAGCGCTTCTTAGCGGTTGCCGGCGACAGCATGACCGTGCGACAGGTTGCCGAGCTGCTGAAAGCACGGATGGGGGACGCCGCGCGGCGCGTGCCCACGAGGATGCTGCCGGACTGGCTACTGCGGCTTGCGGCCCTCGTCGACTCCTCGATCGCGCAGATTGTTCCGGAGCTAGGGGCGATAAGGAACGCGACCAGCGAAAAGGCGCGCCGCGTGCTCGGCTGGGCACCGCGGTCGAACGAGGAGGCGATTCTCGCGACGGCCGAGAGCCTCGTGCGACTCGGCTTGCTTCGGCGCTCGAAACGGGCTGGAGGCAGCTGAAGGGCGCCCGCTGGCGCATGACATGCTAGATTTGCCAGCTGTGCTGGGGTTGCGCGCAACGGAAAGCGGACGGAAGAAATTGACGTCCATGGCGTTGAACATCGGAAGGGCGCGGGGCGCGCGCGTTGCCGTATTCGTTCTCTCGTGCGTTGCGACGGTCGTCGCGGCTCGCGTTGCGCGCGCGGCTGGTTACGTCTTTTCGACGTTTCACAACGACACCGCGGCCGGCGAAAAGCTGTCCACGTTCCGGTCGGCGGATGCTCTCCAGTTCACGCTCGTCTCGGACACGGGCTTCGCCGGACCGAGCGGTTACCTTCGTGATCCGAGCATCATCAAGCACGTCGACGGCAAGTATTACGTCGCCTACACGGATCCGCTGACCCCGACGTGTTGCGGCAAGGTGGATCACTTCAGCGTCGCGTCGAGCGCGGATCTGGTTCACTGGACGAACGTGACCGCCGTGATGGCTGGGGTTCCTGGCGTGGCCCATGCGTGGGCTCCGGAGTGGTTCGTCGACGGTGGCGCCGTGTACCTGATCGCCAACATCGATACTCTGAACAACGACACCGATTTCAAGCCTTATGTGTTCACCGCGCTCGACAGCACATTGACTGCGTGGAGCGGTCCAACTCCGCTCGGCTTCGGGCCAAACTACATCGACACGTTCGTGCTGAAGGCACGCGGCGTCTATCATGCATTCACGAAGAACGAGACGACCAGATACCTGGAACACGCGACTGCTCCGAGCTTGACCGGCCCGTGGACGTTTGTCGGGAGAGGCAACTGGTCAGGATTCGGCCCGGGGATGGAGGGCCCTTGCGTCGTTCCGCTCGACGACGGGACCTGGCGAATCTACGTGGATTCCCAGACCCGTCCGATCACGGCGCGCTTCCTTACGGCGACGAGCCCCGATCTGACCACGTGGTCGCAACCGATCGTCCTGCCCGGATGGGGGGGCCTTCGCCACGGGACCGTCGTCCGAGACTCGCCCGGCGGCACGCCGGCACCGACCGACGGCGGGACGAGCGCTGACGGCGGAGGGGACGCGGGACCCCTCGACGCTGCGGGTGACGACGCGGCGCGCGATGCTGCGGGGGGCGCGGACGAGGCGGGCGACGACGGGTCTAACGTCGTGACCGGCGCGGACGCCGGCGCCGCTGTGGACGGCCGGAGCCCGGGTCCGTCACTGGACGTTACGCAGGCCCCGGACGCGTCCGTTCTGGCCGAGGGCGGTGGCATCGCGCCTGCGGTCGACGCAGGCCACGGCGGCTGCTCGTGCCGCGCAGGGGGACGGAGTGGCCCTGGCTCGGGCTTCGCCGCGTGCGCCCTGCTCGCGCTGGGCTGGCGTCGTCGCAGGGGGTGGCGTCCGTTATGAAGGTCTCCGCGATCTTAACTGGCGCCACGGGCATGGTAGGCGAGGGCGTCTTGCTCGAGTGCCTGAACCATCCGGATGTCGAACGGGTTCTCGTGATCAATCGAAGATCGGGCGGAGTGGCACACCCGAAGCTGAGCGAAATCATCCATCCTGATTTCTTCGATATGACGCCGATCGAGTCGCAATTGGTAGGATATAACGCGTGCTTTTTCTGCCTGGGCGTGTCGTCCGTCGGCATCAGCAAGGAGGACTACGCCCATGTCACGGGCGAGCTCACGCTGGCCGTCGCGCGTGTCTTGGCCAAGCTCAATCCGGAGATGACCTTCTGCTACGTGACCGGGGCGGGCACCGACAGCAGCGAACGAGGACCGGTGCGGTGGGCGCGCGTCAAGGGAGCCACCGAGAACGCGTTGATGCGCTTGTTCGAGAAGGCGTACATGTTCCGCCCCGGCTTCCTGAAGCCCATACCCGGCCAGAAGCGTGCGAAGAGCTATTACCGGTTCATCACCTGGGTCTATCCGCTCGGACGCGCGCTTTACCCGGCAGGTTTCTGCACGTTGAAGCAAATGGGGCAGGCGATGATCAACGTGGTCCTGAAGGGCTACCCGAAACGCATTCTCGAGGTCCAAGACATCGTCCGCCTGGCCGACGCGAAAGAGGGCGGGGGGCGCGCTCCACTGGCCTAGGGCCGCGCCTCCGCTGCAACGGGCGCCATGCCTCCGCTGGTCACGTCAGCGAGCGCGGCCTCGAGGCTTGCGAAGCGGAACGCGTATCCCGTCGCCTCCGCGACGTTTGGAAGCACGCGCTGCGACGCCGTCGCGACGTCCGCGAGCTCGCCCATTACGAGGCGCAGCGCGGCCGGCGGAAGCCGAAGGAGCGCGGGACGGTGAAGCGCGCGGGAGAAGACCTTGGTGAACGTCTCGTTCGTGGCGGGGATCGGCGCGCACAGGTTGATGGGACCGTCGACGGCGGCATGGGTGGCGGCGTGCAGCAGGAGCCCGACGACGTCGTCGACGTGGATCCACGGCATCCATTGGGTGCTCTTCCCAATGGAGACGCCGGCGAGGTACGCCGGGCGCATTGCCGCGAGCGCTCCCCCTTCGGCCGCGAGCACGATGCCGATTCGGGCACAGGCGACCCGGACGCCAACCCGCCTGGCGGCGACGGCCTCCCCTTCCCACTCCGCGCAGACGTCGGCCAGAAAACCATCGCCCTTGTCGCTTCTCTCGGTGAGCACCTCGTCTCCGCGCGATCCGTAGAAACCGACGGCCGATGCGTTGACGAGCACGGGTGGACGCCCGCCCCGCCCCGCCGATTCGGCGAGCGCCTGCACCATGCGTCGCGTTCCGAAGACGCGGCTCTCACGTACCGCGCGTTTGCGCGCCGCCGTCAGGCGCCCCTCCGCGACGGGCGCTCCGGCGAGGTGGAAGACGACGTCGATGCCGTCGAGGGCTCCGGACGGGAGCGGCCTCGCTGCGTCCCATGCCAGCGCGTCTATCCCGGCATGGTGGCGTCGCGCTCTTTCTACGTCGCGAACCAGCACGCGTGGCTGCTCGAGAGACCCGAGGAGTCTCGAGCCAATCAGCCCCGTCGCCCCCGTGACGAGAGCCTTCACGGGTCACCCCATGAACGCGCGGTCTCGCCATCCACGGGGCGTGGGGGTCGGGGCGATCTGCCTTCGATCTGGCGGCAAGCGAGGCGACGTTGGTTTCGCATCGCCGGATCATGGGCGCTGCCGCGATGCGCGACAAGCCGGCCGGTTCGCGGCTCATTCCTCGCGTGGCCTCGTCCGCTGACGCGTCCCTAGCGCTTTTGCTCGAGGTACCACCAGAGCAGCCGAAACGAGACGACCAGGAAGGCGAGGGGTCCAACGGCGACGAGGGCAACGAAACGAATCCAGCGCGCGTGCTTGCGCCAGCGCGTGACGGCTACCAGATGGTCCGCCAGACCGGAAACACGCACCTGCGCCGGACGGTCGAGATCGGCCTTCAGCTCGGCGGCGCTCGCATAGCGGTCGGTCGGGTCGCGGCGCATGGCGCGCAGGACGATCTCCTCAGCCTGCTCGGAGACAGCGGGATTCAGCGCCCTCGGCGCCTTGGGGTCGCCAATCTGGCGGGCGCTCGCCACGACGAATGGATCGTCGCCTTCGAATGGGGGATGCCCGGTCAGCAACTCGTAGAGCATGGCGCCGAGTGCATAGATGTCGACGCTCGGCTGACCCCGTTTGCGGCGGATCTGCTCCGGAGCGACGTAGGCGGCGCTAGCCATGGGCGGTCCCGGTCCAGCGAAGGCGAGGCGACTCCGCTCGATGCGATGCGCCATTCCGAAATCAATCAGTCGAATCGAGCCGTCGTCGCAAAGCATGACGTTGGCCGGCTTCAAATCGTAATGCACGATCCGCCGGCCGTGCAGGTAGGCCACCGCCTCGCACAGGCGGCTCATGACCCGCAGCGCCTCGGGTTCCGGGAGCGGCTTGCCGTCGGCGATGTGGGCAGAAAGCGTCATGCCCGCGAGGTACTCCGTCACCACGTGGCCGCGATGCTTGCTCGGCGCGAGGGGGATGAAGCGCAAAACGTACGGGTGCGCCAGGGTGGCCCCTATCTCTGCCTCTCGCTGGAACAAGGACCAGCTTCCAATGCCGCTCGCGTAGAGCGGCAGCGGCACCTTGACGGCGACGGGCTGGCGCTCGTTCGCGAGGTCACTGGCCTTGAAGACGGTGGACATGCCCCCTCGCCCGATCTCTTCGAGCAAAAGGAATCGGCCTTCGAGCGTCTGTCCGGGCGCTGCTTTCAACGGGGAGACCATCGGCTCACGAACCCGAGGGTCGGGCGGCGCGCGTCGACCGTGTAGCGCGAGGGGCGCTTAAGTTGGTGTTAAGATTCTCGGCTACGCTCGCCGTTCATGAAGAAGATTGATGTTGCCCAGACGCCATGCGGGTCGGCACCGGTCCGCCGCGGGACGGCCGCCCCTATACGGTGCGTTGAGGCAAGGCGAGCGTCCTCGCTTCACGCCATTCCGCGGAAAGCAACTGCAAGCGGCTGTCTCAACGCAGCGAGGCGGCGATTCGGCGCAGGGTGCCCGCCGGGTCATGGGTGATGGTCTCGTGGTGCGAGACGATGACGCGCCGAAGGTCCGACGTGGCGAGGCGCTCGAGGTGAGCGGCGAACGCGGCTTTGTCCTTGATCAAGAGCAACCGCGCCACGCGAGAGGTGCGCGGACCCCCGCTCGAACCCGTTATCGCGCGGAGCACGAAGCCTTTGAAGCCGGGCAGGTGCGGCATGTTGAAGACCGCGTCGGCCAGTACGACGGAGACGCCCCCGTTTGCCCTAACGGTCATCACCGCTTCCAGGCCGTTCGTCCCGTCGAGAACGTCGAGCGAGACGCCCGAATCGGACGGTAGCGCCGTGAGGTCGCGGACGCTTGGATCCACGGCGGCGACCTTCTCGCGCGCGCCAGGAGGAGCAAGGACTACCGCTGCCGGATACCGCGTCCGAAACGGGTAAAGATCGAGGCGATGCCAGCCGTTCGGGACGAGGAGGAACGCCGCGCGACCCAATGCATCGACCGCGGCCATCGCGCGCTCGTCGAGAGCGATGGGGTTATGGATCAAGAGGTCACCGGACGCGAGGCGCGCGACGGTCATCACGCGCTTCAGCGGCATGTTCGGCAGGCTCCCCTCGACGCGCCACAGGTTGTCTTCGAGCTGCTCGATGGGGCCGTGCTGGAGGACCGTCCACGTCTCGTGCGAGGCTCTTGCCATACGAGCTCCGATACCGTCTGCAGGTGAATCGATCAACCGGCGCGTTCCTCGTTGCGCGGCGCGAACGAGCCAAGGTCCGCGCTGTCCGTTGCCGTGGTCGCGCGCTACGCGCTAGAGGAGCTCAAATGAGCTTCCTGCGTGTCTTCTGCTTGGGCGTCGCCGTCAGCGCGACGGCGGCTTGCAAGCAAACGAAGGCGAGGCCGGACACGTCGCAAGCCCCGCGCGCTCCTGAGCGGATCGCGCCCCTCTCCGTATCCGTCAAGACTACGGAAGAGACGGCGCTTCGTCCGACGCACGGTCGCGCCTCGATGGAAGAACGTCAGACGCTCCGCGAAGCGGCGGTGCGGGAGGCCCTCATCGCTTCCGGCCATGGCGAGGTGGAGCGCGCGTCCGACGAACCGGTGCTCGATCGCTACCCGCCCGGTCTGCGGACGCGTCCTCCGGGGCAAAGGCGACATCGGGTCGCGCGTTTGGCCCACATGACCGATTTGCACGTCGTGGACGACGAGTCGCCGGCGCGTATTGTGGATCTCGATGACGGGGCGTCCTTTTCGGGAGCCTACAGGCCGCAAGAAGCCTATTCCTGCCGCGTGCTCGACGCGGCCGTGCGCACGCTCAACCGCGTGGACGGCGATGACCCCTTCGATGCCCTCGTCTTCGGAGGTGATGCCATCGACGACGCACAGTCCAACGAGCTCGATTGGTTCTTGCAGATCCTCGAAGGGCAGGGGACCGTCGCTTGCGACTCGGGGACTCCGGACGATCCCGTCTCGGGCCCCGGTAACGATCCCAAGGATCCGTTCGTGCCCGAGGGGCTGAATGCCCACTTGAGCCACCGATGGTACTGGGTCATGGGCAACCACGACGTGCTCGCGCAGGGCAACTTTCCTTGCGACGCCGCTGCGAACGTTCGCGCGATTGGCGCGCGCGCGAGCGGCGGGACAATCGCGTGGACGGGTGGGGCGGCGACGGTGGTGCATGAGACCACGCCGGATCGACGACGCGTGCACGTCACGCGTGAATCGCTTCTCGGACGCCTCGGCGAACACGCTCCCGCTCGAGACCTTGCCCACGGCTCGTACACGGTGGACATCGCCGGCTCTCCAGTGCGCTTGCTCGTCGTCGACACGGTGGCTGCCAGCGGCGGCGCGGCGGCACTGGTGTTGCGCGAAGACCTCGACGACTTCGTCGTGCCTGAGCTCCGCCGCGCGGCCATCGACGGCAAGTGGGTGCTCGTCGTGACGCATCATCCGTCGGACACCTTCGACGATGGCACGGGCTTCAACGGCCACCCGGTCGAAGGGGCGGTTCCGGGCGCGGACTGGGAAGACGTCCTCGGGTCCAGCGGCGTTGTCGTAGCCTCGGTGGTCGGTCACGGCCACAGAAACAGGGTGCGCCGGGTGGGTCGCGAGCCCCGCGCGTTCTGGGAGGTCGAGACTTCGGCCCTCGCTGACTACCCGGGCCAGTTTCGGGTGATCGACATTTGGGACGAGGACAATGGTCTTCTGACGCTCCGTTCGGCGCTCGTCGACTACGTCACGGAGGGGAACGGCGCCGCCGCCGCGGCGAGGCGCCTGAGTGTCCTCGATTTCACCACAGGCGGGTCGTGCTGTGGACCCGGGGCTCGGGAGGATCGCAACGTGAGGCTCTGGTCCACGCGCCCCTCCTCTGGACAGGCCCGTGGAGGGCGCTGACCGCCGGGATGGCGCGATGCCGTGTGGGACGAAGTTTCACGGCCCCGGGTATCGTGCCGGGGAGCGGTCTCGGCGGCCACGGAGGGTTAGCCAAATCGGGCACTCGGGCGGACGTGTGCGTCAACGCAGCGAATCCCGGTGCGCGCGCTCGGAGCTTTGCGTTTTCGTCCACCCGGGGGACGAAGGATTCAACGATTGGGAAAGAAAAGCCCCCGGCAGAGCGAACCGTTTTTTACGCGGCACCCCAACGTGGTCTTCGGCTGCCAGGGAACCCGCACC
>JALYHV010000406.1 GCA_030776205.1 Myxococcota bacterium
TCCGAACGCCGGAGAACGCCGAGGACATCAAGCAGAAGGTGCGCGACCTCCACGCGGCACTGTCGCAAATAAAGACCTTCCGGAAGAACTTACCGAAGTCCTTCTTCGACGTCGGCGTCGTGCTGAAAGACATCCAGGCCCGGCGCCTCTATGAGGCCAAGCGCTTTCCGTCCTTCGAGGCGTTCGTCGAGCGCGAGATCGACCTAGGGAAGACAACCGCGCTTCGCCTCGTCCGAGTCGCCGCCCTGTTTGCAAAGGAGGGCGCTCTCGAAATCGGAATGGACCGGTCGTTCGCCGCGATTGCAGCCATCGATACGGCAGGGGAACCCGAGCAGGCTCGCATTCCGCCGCCTCCGACGTCGTCGTCTGCGTTGCCGTTGCGCCCGCCCGGCCGCTAATCAGCGAGCGCGCGGCAACACCACGGTTGCCCGAGTGCCTGCGCCGCGCGCGCTGGCGATCTGAACCTCGCCCTGGTGCTGCTCGACGATCTTGCGAACGATGGACAGGCCCAGGCCCGTTCCAGCCTCCTTGGTCGTGAAGAACGGGTCGAAAACCTGCGCAAGCGCTACCGGTTCGATGCCCGTGCCCGTGTCCTCCACGACGAGCCGCACGTGTTCCGCTTCGTACCCGAGGCGGACGCTCAGGCAGCCGCCGTCTTTCATCGCCTCCAGCGCGTTCATGACGAGGTTCAGGAGGACCTGTTTCAACTGTTCGGGGTCGCCCCACACGACGCACTCGCCGCCCAGCTCGCGTTCCATCGTCACGCTACGCGCGGTCGCCGAACCCTGCTCCAAGTCGAGCACCTCGTCGACGAGCTCCCGGAAATTCACCAGCACCCGAGCGGGAGCGCGCGGGCGGGCCAGCTCCAGGAACTCTGTCAGCAACCGGCTGAGCCGCCCGATCTCACCACCGACGATCTTGGCCTTGTGGTGCAACGCGCGACGAATCGCGTCCTCCACGGGCAGCTTGTCGACGTGCCGGTCGAGCAGGTGCAGCTGCAGGACTGCGGCATTGAGCGGATTTCGAATTTCGTGGGCGAGGTTCAGTGCGAGGTTGCCCATGGCCGACAGAGCTTCCGCATCGGCGGCCCGCTTCTCGAGCGCGCGGCGCTCGCTCACATCGATCCCGATCCCGTAAACGAGCGCGTCGGCGCCATCGCCGGCGTCGTGCGCCATCGACAGGTGCCAGCGCACGCGCCGTCGTGACGGCGTCTCCCGCGAGCGACGAGACGAGACGAGCAGGGGACCTCCTGCCTCGGCTGCCGCCAGATCGATGAATCCGGTTTCCACCTCCTGCGTCTTGCCAAGCCTCGCCAAAGCGATCGCCTCCCGCAGCCGCGCGCGGTCCTCCTCAGGGATCCAGCTCTCGACGAACGACCGGCCGATCGCGCCGCTCGGCTCGACGCCGGCAAAGAGGGATGCCTTTCGATTGAAGAGAGCCACATGGTCACCCGCGTCGAGCCCGACGACGAGCACGTCGGTCAGCTCGACGAGCGCCCGGTATCGGCGCTCCAGCTCTTGCCGATCGCGCGACAGGCGCACTTTGGTCAACGCCTGCGCGACCGTGGAGATGAGCTCTTCCGGCCGGAACGACTTCGGAATGAACGCGAACGCTCCGGACCGCAGTGCTCCGATTGCCGCGTCCATGGAAGCAAACCCTGTGATCAGCACCACTTCGCTGAAAGGCGATGCCTGGCGCAGCTTCGGGATCAAGTCCACGCCGCTCGCATCCGGTAGTTTCACGTCGACGATGGCGACGTCGAAGCCACGCGCTCGCGCGACGTCGAGCCCCTCGTCGCCGCGCGATGCCGTGACGACCTCGATGCTGTCCCAGGCCGCCGAGCCGTCAGACAGCTCGGCTGTCATGAGCACCGCGTGAAGCGTCCCCACCAGCTCGACGTTGTCGTCGATGATGAGCACACGCCCCCGCGGTGCCTGAACCGCCAGCCGCGCCGCGCTCGGGGCCGTCGTCACCGCGGGACCCTCACCTATTCCGGGAGACCGAGGAGTCGGTTCATGACCCGGTTCACTAGCTGCGGGTTCGCAGCGCCGCGCGTCTCCTTCATCGCCTGCCCAACGAAGAAGCCCATAAGCGCCCCCTTTCCACCGCGAAGCTGCTCGGCCTGCTTGGGGTGCTCGCGAACGAGCCGTGCGCAGATCGTTTCGATCGCGCCTACGTCGCTCACCTGCTCCATCCCGAGCTCGGCGATCACGTCGTCCGGGGTGCGGTCGGTCCCGGCGATGGCCGCGTACACGTCCTTGGCCTGCTTGCCGCTTATCGTTCCCCCATCGACGAGCTTCAGCAGCCTCGCGACTTGCTTGGGCGATACGGGAATCTCGGCACGAAGACCGTGCGTCTCGACATCACGGAGCACCTCGCTCTGCACGAAATTGGCAACTCGTGTCGCATTCCCGTGCAGGGTCGCAGCCTCCTCGAAGAACGCGGCGATCCGAGGGTGGCTGGTCAGCACCTTGGCGGCGGCGATGCCGATGTGCATTTCGCGCACGAACCGCTCTCGTTTGGCGCGGGGGAGCTCGGGCATGCTCGCCCGAACCCGGTCCACGAACGTCCCGTCGATGACGAGGGGCGGAAGATCGGGGTCCGGAAAATACCGGTAGTCCTGCGCCTCCTCCTTGCTGCGGAGCGTGAACGTCGTCCCGGCGTCCTCGTTCCAACCACGCGTCTCCTGAACCACTCGCCCGCGGCCGTCGAGCACGGCGGCCTGCCGCGCCACCTCGTAGAGGATGGCCCTCTCGACGAAACGGAAGGAATTGATGTTTTTCAATTCGACGCGAGTGCCGAGCTTGTTCTCCCCAACGGGCCTGATGCTGACGTTCGCATCGCAGCGGAAGCTGCCCTCTTCGAGGTTGCCGTCGTTCACGCCTATGAAGACGAGCACATCGCGCAACGTGCGCAGGTATTCGGCCGCCTCGGCGGCGCTCCGCAAGTCCGGCTCGCCGACGATTTCGACGAGAGCGACGCCCGACCTGTTGAGGTCCACCACCGACGAATGCGCGGTGTGTTGGTTTTTTCCAGCATCCTCCTCCATGTGCACGCGCGTGATACCCGCGCGTTTCACTGCCCCGTCGATTTCGATGTCGAGGTAGCCACGCCCGCTGAAAGGCTCGTCGAACTGGCTGATCTGATAGCCCTTCGGAAGGTCCGGATAGAAGTAGTTCTTCCTCGCGAACCGGCTGCGCTCGTGGATCGCGCAGGAGAGCGCAAGCGCCGTTCGGACCGCGAGCGAGACGGCTTCCGCGTTGAGCACGGGAAGCGCTCCGGGTAACCCAAGGCAAACCGGGCACACCTGGGTGTTGGGCGGTGCGCCGTAAGTCGTCGCGCAAGAACAGAACGCCTTGGTTCGCGTCAGCAACTGCGCGTGCACTTCGAGCCCGATGACAGCCTCGTAGTTCATCGGCACATCGGTGTAGCACGGAGCGTGGTCCAGCCTACTTCCCGAATTGGAACACGACCTCGCTCCTTCGCACCATCCCGAGCTCGCCGCGCGCAATGCGCTCTATTGCCGCCGGGTCATCGCGAAGGGCCTGGACCTCCGCGCGGAGTCGCACCACGTCGCGCCGCAGCTCCTCGTTTTCCGCGTGGACCACCTCGAGCTCCTTTTGCAACGCGTGCAGGCGCGGAAGACCCGCAGGCTGGACCAAGAGCAACGGAACGGCGATGAGCGCGACCGCGAGCGTGGCGATCGGGAGCGTGCGCTGCAGATAGTCTGCGGACCGTGACACGGCGGCGACCAGGATCCCACGGGTGTCGCCCTGCTGGCTAGTTCTCCGCTACGCTCTTCTCCGCGATGACGCTCGCGCTTGCCCGTTCCCTGCTCTCGTCCGGCGTAGTGAGCCGGGACGCGGTGGCGCGGGCGCTGCTCGTCTCGATGGAGACGGATACGTCGTTCGTGCGCGCTCTCCTCGCCACGAGGGCCGTCGACGAGCGCGGGCTCGCGCGCCAGCTGGCTCACGGCGAGGTGCCGTTTCAGCCGCAGGTAGTCGCGCCGTCTGCGCTCCGCAGCCGCTTGCCACGCGGACTCTGCGAGCGGCTCCTCGCCGTTCCGGTGCAGCGCGACCCGACGACGGGCGTGATTGACGTTGCCGTCGTCGACCCGGACGACCTCCACCCTTTGCGGGAGGTGGCCTATTGGCTCGATGCGCCGGTGAGGATGGTGCGGACGTCGCTGGCGGCATTCGAAGCGGCAATGGGTCGCGAGGAAACGAGCACCCGAACATCGATGCGTGCCCTGGCGCCGCCCATGTCGGCCAGGCGAGTGGAAGCAAGCTCGGCAAACGAGGAGGTCTTCGATGCTGCCGCGGCCTCGTCGGGCGGGCACGCGCAAACGGTCGACCCGGCGGCGGAGGCCGTGTTTGCGCTGACGCGAAAGAAGAAGCCCACATCGCCCGCGGAGGACGCAAAGGCGTTCGAACCCGCCCGCGTGACCGAGCGCGGGCCGTTCGGACCGACGCCGTCGAGCTCGCCCCCCGCCGTCCCAGATGCGCGGCAGATCATGGACCGGATCCTCGATGCGCACGACCGAGACGCGGTGCTCGAGCTCGTCGTGGAGGGGATCCGGACGGTCGCGCGCGGCGTGGCGGTGTTCGCGAACAAGCGCGAGGGGATCGTCGGCTGGACGTGCACTCCGGACTTCGCGGACCGCGCGTCCCTGCGCGCGCTCTCGATCTCGGCGGGGCCGGTGCCGGCCGGGTCGACCACGGTGCTTTCCGAGGCGATGACGCATCCTGACGCGCGGCTGGTGCGAATTCCGCGAGACGCGGCTCACGCCCCGCTCCTCGCCCTCATGAAATCCCCACCGTCCGCGGAGGTGGCGGTCGCCGCGCTGCGCGTCCAAGGCAAGGCCATCGCGATCATCCTCGCTGACGACCTTCGTGACACCCAGGTGGCGTTGCGGCGCATCGAGGACATCGCGGGCGTCGCCGCGCAGGCACTGCGGAGACTCGTCCGCGAGAGGCGCAAATAGCGGCGCGGCGCGTGCTAGTCAGCTAGCAGCATGGGCGATTACGCGAAGCTCCGTCGTGACTGGCTCGAGGGCGTGCTGACGCCACACGAGCGCGCGGAAGCGCCTCGCCGCCACGCACCCGAGCTCGCCGCGAACGGTGACCCTGCCCCGCTCTATGGACCGGACGACCTCGAATCCGGCGGCTTCGACGCAGAGCGCGATCTGGGTGTGCCGGGCAAGCCGCCCTTCACGCGCGGCGTTCACCCCAACATGTACCGCGGCCGGCTGTGGACGATGCGTCAGTACGCTGGCTTCGGGACGGCGGAGTCCTCCAACGAAAGATACCGCTATCTCCTGGCGCAAGGACAGACCGGTCTGAGCGTGGCGTTCGACCTCCCCACGCAGATGGGGCGCGATTCGGACGATCCCCAGGCGCGCGGCGAGGTGGGACGCGTCGGGGTCGCCATCGATTCGCTGGACGACATGCGCGTTCTGCTCCGCGAATTGCCGCTGGATCGCGTCTCGACCTCCATGACCATCAACGCCACCGCAGCAATCTTGCTCTGCCTGTACGTGGCCGTGGCCGATGAGCAGGGGGTGCCGCGCGCCGCGCTACGAGGAACGGTTCAGAACGATATCCTCAAGGAGTACATCGCGCGTGGAACCTATGTGTATCCGCCCGGCCCTTCCATGCGCTTGATAACTGACACCTTCGGCTGGTGCGCGCGCGAGCTGCCGCGCTGGAATCCCATCTCGATCAGCGGCTATCACATGCGGGAGGCGGGGGCCGACGCCGCCCAGGAGCTGGCCTTCACCCTCGCGGACGGGATCGCGTACGTGGGCGCTGCGATCAGCGCGGGGCTGGAGGTCGACCGCTTCGCCGCGCGGCTCTCGTTCTTCTTCAATGTGCACAACAACTTCGTAGAGGAGATCGCGAAATTCCGTGCGGCGCGACGCATGTGGAGCACCATCATGCTCGAGCGCTTCGGCGCCCGGAGTGACGAGGCGCGGGCGCTTCGGTTTCATGCCCAGACGGCGGGTATGACGCTCACCGCGCAACAGCCGCTGGTCAACATTGCACGCGTGACTATCCAGACGCTGGCTGCGGCGCTCGGGGGATGCCAGTCGCTGCACACGAACTCGTTCGATGAGGCGCTCGGGCTGCCCACGGCGGAGGCGGCGACGATCGCCCTGCGGACGCAGCAGGTGGTGGCGCATGAGAGCGGCGTCGCGGACTTCGTGGATGCGATGGCCGGCAGCTACGCTGTCGAAACGATGACGATGCGCCTCGAACAGCTCGCGCGCACGCACCTCGATCGCATCGATGAAATGGGCGGCATGGTTACTGCTATCGAGCGTTCGTACCCCCAACGAGAAATTCAGCGCACCGCTTACGAGTACCAGCTGCAAGTCGAGGGCAAGGAGCGAGTGGTCGTCGGGGTGAACGCCTTCGAGCAGAGCGAGCACCTCGCGGCGAAGGTCGCGGTCACTCGCATAGACCCGCGTGCCGAGGCTGATCAGGTCGAGAGGCTGCGCGCCATGCGGGCTCGGCGTGGCGCATCGGCCCACGCTGCGGCGCTCGAACGCGTGGACCGCGCGGCCCGCGGCGCGGACAATCTCCTTCCGCACATCCTCGAAGCAGTCAAGGCGCAAGCTACGGTGGGCGAGATCGCGAACACGCTTCGAGAAGTCTGGGGAGAGCACGCGGAGACGGCGGTGATTTGAGCCGAGCGCGCGGACGTGGATGGCTGCGTCCCTGCCGTCGGAAAGGTACAATCCCTCTCGCGGCGCTCGTGGCTCTCGCGGCGTGCACCGTCCACGGCCGTTCCGTCGGCTTCGGCTTCACGTACCTCGACGACGTAGACCTCCTCGTCGACGATCATGCGTTTCTGGCGCAACCGAGCAGCTTGTGGCGTGTTTTCGCGCGCTCCTACCTTCACGTCGTTGAACCGAGCCACGCTTATTATCGGCCGCTCGTCACGGCGTCCTACGTCCTCGACGCGCAATGGGGCGGCTCGACCCCGCTCGTCTACCACCTCACGAACGTGTTTTTGCATGGCGTCGCGAGCGCGCTTTTTTTCACGCTATTGCGTCGATTTCAGCTCGCGCCGGGCATCTCGTTCGGAGCAGCGCTTCTCTTCGCGGTGCACCCAGCGCTCGTTCCCGCGGTCGCGTGGATCCCAGGCCGCAACGATTCTCTTCTCGCGGTCTTCGTCCTCGCCGCGTGGCTGCTCTTTCTCCGTCAGCGTTCGCGCCCTTCATGGACCAACCTCGGTGGCCACTGGCTCTGCTTCGCCCTGGCGCTGCTGACCAAAGAGAGCGCGGTGTTGTTGCCGCTCGTCTGCGTCGTGCACGTAGTCTTGGTCGAGCGTTCGCGGGACGCGTATCGGCCTTCGAGACCGTCGAAACCGTGGAGAATGAGGCTCGTCGCTGCTGGCTGGGGGGCTCTCCTCGCCGCGCGGCTCGCCCTGCAGCCAGCGGGGCTACGCACGAGCGCGCGGGATGTTTTCACCAACTTGAGTCTCGTTCCCAAAGGACTTGGCACGATCCTCCTGCCATGGAACGTCTCCGCGTTCGCCGATGCGAGCGACCGGCCGCTGTGGCCGGGGCTCGTCGCCACAGGCGTGCTCGCGACCGCGTGCCTCCTCGTTACCGGCGTTCGCAAGCCTGTGGTCGCTATGGGTGCGGCCGCGTTCGTACTATTCAGTGCGCCGTCCCTGGCCATTCCCGGCACTCTCACGCTCGACCATCGGCTCTACTTGCCGGCGTGCGGCGCGCTTCTCGCGTGCGCGGAGCTCGCGCGCGCCCTGCTCCTCGAGCCACGCCTCTTCGGGGCGTTCGCGAGCGCGGGCTTGACCGTGCTCGCCGCCGTCACCGTCGCCTACGAAGACGTCTTCCGGGGCCCGTTGCCCTTCGCGCGCGACGTGGTCGCCGCGTCCCCCCACTCCTCTCTCGCGCACCTCTGCCTCGGCAGGGCATACCAGCTCGGCGGGGACGAAGACCGCGCCGTCGTCGAATACCGCACCGCCCTCGCCCTCGGACCGGCGCAGGTCGCGCACAACAACATCGCGGTCATCGACATGGCCAATGCCCGCTGGACTGAGGCCGAGAGCGAGCTGCGCCAGGAGCTCTCGATCAATCCGCGTTACGGCCGTGCCCACTACAACCTGGGCGTCGTGCTCCGCCGCGAAAGCCGTTTCGTCGAAGCGTGCGACGCGGAGGAGCGCGCGTTGCAATTGGACCCCAGCAACCAGGCGACCCGGCGCGAACGCGATGCCGATTGTGCGTACGCTGTCTTTCTTACGGGCCCATGAGCCAGGCGTGTCCAGCGGCCCGGGTAGGCGTGCGCCGGACTTGGATCTTGCGCGGCGCGAGCTACGCTGTTTGCCGTGCGCTGGGTCGCGCCGTGTCTTGCCGCCGCGCTTCTTCTCGTCGCCTGTGGGTCGCACCCGCGCGACGTTCTTTTTGCGTCGCACACGGACAGTGGCGCCGGCGATGCCGGCTACGACGCCGAATCCGGCGCGGACAGCCACGGCATCGACGGTGGCGGCGCGCTGGGGGGGCCCTGCGTCGACGACGCGCAGTGCGACGATCACATCGCGTGCACGTACGAATCCTGCGACCTCACGGCGAACCGTTGCCATTACGTCCCCGACGACGCGCAATGCGACAACGGTGTTTACTGCGATGGCCGCGAGCGCTGCGTCGTCGGGCACGGCTGCGAGCCAGGGCCCGTCGTCACGTGCGACGACGGCGACCCTTGCACGACGGACAGATGCGTCGAGTCGACGAGGTCGTGCTCACATGCTGCGCGCGACCTCGATCAGGACGGCGACGCGGACGGCCACTGCCCCGGTGGACACGACTGCGATGATCTGGACCCGACTGTCTCGAGCCTTCACTCGGAGGTCTGCGCGAACCACAAGGACGACAACTGCAACGGGCTGGTCGACGAGCAGCCCTGTGTTTCGCCGAGCGGCGCCACGTGTGCGACCGCCGTCTCCGTCGGAGGCTCTGGCACGTTTGCGCTGTCGACAGTGGGTCACGACAAGACGTTCGCTACCTCGTGCACTGTCAGCATGCCGCAGGCCGGGCGAGACGTCGTCGCGGCGGTGACCGTCCCTCCGGGACCGAACGTCGACCTGGAAGTCTGGGCGACGAGCGCCAACGGCGAAGTGTCGGTGGCCATCCAACGGGCGTGCGGCGCTCCGACGTCGGAGCTCGCGTGCGGCTCCGGCGCGTCGGCGACGAGTGTACGCGCGCGCGCGAGAAGCGTTGCGCCCGGCACATACTACGTGATCGCAACGACGCAAACGGAAGCAAACCTCGAGCTCGCGGTGGATTTCCTTCCCGCGTCCGCAACGCCGTACAACACCGCATGCGCGAGCGCGCTGCCCATCCAGGCGAACACCGCCACGTCGGTTTCCCTCATCGACGCGCCGAGCGCGCTTGCGAGCGCGTGCACCGCAGGGACGGGCGCTCTCACGTACCAGCTGACATTGGCGCAAGCGCAAGACGTTCGTGTAGACGCATCGACCGTGCGAGGCAGCGGCTTCCCCGTGATCGGATTGCGGGCGCCTCACTGTGTGGACGCGACCGACGAGCTACGGTGCAGTCAGGCGGGCTCGGCGTCGCTCTATGCCCGCAACTTGCCCGCGGGCGCTTACGTCATCACGGTCGCGGGGACCGCCCCGATCGACGCGAGCATCCTGGCGCGCGTCTCGGCGCCGACCGTCGCGCCGCCGGACCAGACCTGCGCCACTGCCCCAGCCATCGCGCCGAACGGGCGAGTGGCCTTCGATCTCAGCAACCATGAGTACGCCATCGCGGACGGGTGCTTCCTTGGCGCAGCGGACGCGGCGTACGCACTCACGCTCACGGTTCCCTCGGACGTCCTTCTCTTGGGACGCTTTGCGCAATCGGAGACCGGGGCGCTCTCCTTTGACACGCCGTCGTGCGACACGCGGACGACGCTCGGTTGCGATTCCGGTGGGACGCCCCGGCGCCTTGCCAAGCGCAACGTGGCTCCGGGCAGCTACCGCGTGGTGGTCGGCGATCAGCTCGGTCTTCAGGGCACGGTCGATGCGCTCGTGCGTTCCACCGTTTCGCCGACGGTCATCCCCCCCGGCGGCGCGGATACGTGTGCGCACGCCGTCGACGTTTCGAATGGTGGGTATTTCATCGGCGACACCTCGGCGGCGACAGCGCACTACGACAACCCGTGCGACGCGCCGACGTCGCCGCCCAAAGGGGCGCCCGACCAAGTGCTGTCATTGAACCTGACCAGCGCGCGGCGGGTCGTCCTGGACATGGAAGGCTCCGCCTACGCGACGCTGCTCGACGTGCGCCAAGGTCCGGCGTGCCCCGGGACGCCCGTCACGGGAGCCTGCTACGTAGGCTTGCTCCCGACGGAACGGAGCTTTCTCGATCTCCAGCTGGCCGCGGGCCAGTATTGGGTCTTGGTCGACGGGTACACGCAAGCCAAGGGTGCCTGGGCGATGGACGTGCGTGTCCTCCCGCCTTGAGGTGATACAAGGGCGGTCGATGCCGCTCGACATCGTCCATCGCGTTTCGATCCCGGACCCGGCGACGCACCTCGTCCATGTCGAGATGACCATCGCGCAAGCGGAGCCGCATGGCGACGCGCGGCACTCCGCGCTGCCGGAGAGCCTCGTCGTTTACATGCCCGTCTGGACGCCGGGTTCCTATCTCGTTCGCGAGTACTCCCGCCACGTCGAAGGCTTCAAGGCCGAGCCACCGGTGCTCGCGGCGAAGATCCGAAAGAATGCCTGGCGGTTGGAGACGCGCGCGGCCGAGGTCGTCGTCGTCGGCTACCGAGTCTACGCGAACGAGCTGACCGTCCGCACCAACCACGTCGATGAGACGCATGCCTTTCTCGTGGGTGCGGCGCTCTTCCTCGGTGTCGAAGGGGCCGAGGCTCGCGGTGCCGCGGTCGAAATCGCCGTACCGAGCGGTTGGCGCGTCGTGACGCCCCTCGTGTCGTCGCGCGTTTCGTCGCGCGTGTCGTCGCGCGTGTCATCGCGAGAGAGTTGGCCCGGAGTCGCCCGGTTCGAGGCGCCCGATTTCGACACGCTCGTCGACTCGCCGATCGCTCTCGGCGTCCTGCGCGAGGAGCGGTTCGACGCCGTTGGGACGCCGCACCGTTACGCCTTCTGGCCAGCAACGGCCGTTGGGGACGCCGATGCCCGGCGGCTCGTCGAAGACACGAGGACCATCGCCGAATGCGAGGCGAAGCTCTTCGGCGGCGCGCTCCCTTACGCGTCGTACGATCTTATCCTGCACCTGAGCTCGCGCCCCCGGGGCGGGCTGGAGCACCGCGCGAGCGCGAGCCTCGTCGCGCCGCCGACGAGCTTTGCCACTCGTGAGGCTTACCTCGACCTGCTGTCGCTCGTCGCGCACGAGATGTTCCACGCCTGGAACGTCAAACGCATCCGGCCCGCCGGGCTGACTCCCTATCGCTACGAAGAAGAGTGTTACACCCGCCAGCTCTGGTGGTTCGAAGGAGCGACGAGCTACTACGACTGGCGCGTTTTGAGGCTCGCAGGGCTGTGCACGATCGACGAGTACCTGGCGCATGTCGGCGCAGAGATGGCCTATGTCGACGAGACGCCTGGCCGCCTCGTTCAGTCTCTGGAAGAGGCCAGCTTCGATGCCTGGATAAAGCTGTATCGGCCGAACGAGAACTCATCGAACAGCACGGTCAGCTACTATCGAAAGGGCGAGGTCGTCTGCGCGCTCCTCGATCTCGAGCTGCGCGGGAGGACTTATGGGCGGGCCACCCTCGATCACGTGCTCGCTCACCTTTGGAAGGAATTCGGCGTGAACGAACATCCTGTGCCCGAAGACGGCCTGCAGGGCGTCTTCGAGCGGGTGGCGGGAGTGCCTCTCGGGGACCTCTTCGACGCGTGGGTCGGCAGCCCGCGAGAGATCGACTACGGCCCGACGCTCGAGCGCGTCGGGCTCGCGATCGAGCGGGCCGTGCGCCCCGATGCGCCGCCCTGCTCGCTCGCGCTTCGGGTCCGGGCCGACGGGGCAAAGGCCGTCGTAGCCTCTGTGGAGCGGCAGGGGGCTGCGTCGCGAGCGGGCATCGACCCCGGTGACGAGATTTTGGCGATTGGCGGGGCGCGGCTGGAGGGCGCACACCTCGACGGCGTCCTGAGGCGGTACGCTCCCGGCGACCCGGTGGAGGTCGTCGTCTCCCGCGCGGGCGCGGTTCTGACGAGGCACGCTGTGGTCGAAGCTGCGCGCGCGGAGCGTTACCGCCTCGTCCCAAGTCGTGACGCGCCCTTGGCCGCGCGCCAGGCCTTCGCAGCGTGGCTCGGTGCTCCGCATCCCGCGACGACCGAAGAGCGCTCGACATGACACGCCGACGAAGGGCAAAGCCCCGCTCCGCCTCGGTCACCGAGATGACCGAGTATGTCCTTCCGCAGCACGCGAACGTGCACGGAACGGTGTTCGGCGGGCAGATCATGGCCTGGATCGACCTCTGCGGCGCGGTCTGTGCGCAGCGGCATGCGAGCCGCCCCTGCGTGACGGCGTTCGTGGACGAGATGCTCTTCGAGCGGCCGGTCCTCGTCGGCCAGGTCATACGTCTTCAGGCGGAGGTCACCGCGACCTTCCGCACTTCGATGGAAATCGAGGTGACGGTCGTCGGCGAGAACACGCTCACGGCCGAGGAGTGGCCGACGGTCGCGTGCTTCATCACGTTCGTTGCGATGGACGAGTCGGGCAGGCCCACACCCGTGCCGCCGTTGCTCGTAAAATCGAGCGAAGAACGCGCCGCGCGGGACGCGGCAGCCAAACGCCGGCGAGGACGGCTCGCAAAGCGCGGCGTCTAGGCGCCCGGGGCCCCCCGTCCACGCACCGCCACGATC
>JALYHV010000407.1 GCA_030776205.1 Myxococcota bacterium
CGCCCCTCAGCGCGCCGGCCATCGCAGCGCCGCCTCCGTCGCGGCCGTCCTCGAAACGTTTGGTTGGCTCGTCAGGCGCGCGGTCCGGCCCCGTGCCGAATCCACCGTCGGGCCCAAATGTGAGCACTGCGGCGACCGCGTCTGCCCCGGCCGTTGCACCCCCTGCCCCAGCCGTGCCCGCGCCGCCGGGCAGCGCCACCCCGGCCGTGCCCGTAGTGGGCGTACCCCTCGACTCGTCTCCCTTGTCTCCTTTGGCTGCGGAGCGGGCAACCTTCCTGCACCCCGCTCCCCCGCGCGCGCTCCTTCCCGGCGTGCGTTCCGAACCATGGCTGGTGGACGCGATCGACGACGACGATCTTTCAGACGTCGCAAGCGAGAAGACACGGGTCGGCGTGCCTGCGTACGGCGTCGGCGCGAGGACGCAGACGGGCGCCATCGTTGACGTGCCGCGCGCCGACGAGCCCGCCCTGCAACCGGCGCAGGCGTTGCGCGTCGTCGTCTGGCGCGCGGCCGATGGCGTCCACGTGGCGCCTCGCGGAACGCACGTCACGGCCATCGCGGTCGACGCCATCCTCGTCGCGCTCGACCCCTCTGCGGACCTCGCCGCGTGGCTGTCCGGAAAATGAACGGCTCAGGCGCCGAACCGCGCGCGCACTCGGTCGAGGATGCGATCGGCCAGCGCTGACTTGGGGAGCTTTGGCAGCTCGTCGGCGGCCTCGCGCGAAACGAGCGTGGCGCGGTTGTTCTCTCCGCCGAACGCGTCCCGCGCCTCGTTGGCCACGATGAGATCGACCTGTTTGCCTACGAGCTTCGCGCGCGCGTAGTCGAGCAGCGCGCCGCCGCGTGCCGTCTCCAAGGCAAAGCCGACGAGAACGGGCCGCGAGGAGGAGGCGCCGGCCGAGCGCGCCGCGCCGATTTCGGCGAGGACATCCGGGTTTGCAACGAGATCGATCGAGGCCGTTCCGTCGCCGTGGCCCTTCTTGCTCTTGATCGCGCTGGGCGCGACGGGCCGGTGATCGGCGACGGCGGCGCACATGACGAGCGCGTCGGCGAGAGAGAGATCAGGCCCGAGCTCTTGCCAGAGCGCCTCGCGCATCGACAGCGCGCTCCTCACGTCGACGCGCCGGACGCCGGCAGGCGTCGGGAGCGTCACCGGCCCCGCGACGAGAATGACCTCGGCGCCGCGCATCGCCGCGCGCTCCGCGACAGCAAACCCCATGCGACCGCTCGAGCGGTTCCCGATGAAGCGCACCGGATCGATATCTTCCAGGGTGGGCCCCGCCGTCACGACGAACCGCCGCCCGGCGAGGTCCTTGGGGGCCAGCGCGAGTTCGATCGCAGCCGCAATGGCCGCTGGATCCGCCATTCGTCCGACACCGATGTCACCGGAAGCGACGTCGCCGAGCACCGGCCCGACGAGCGCCGCGCGGCGCATCGCGACGAGCGCGGCCACGTTCTGCTGCGTCGCCGGATGCCCCCACATGCGCGGGTGCATGGCGGGAGCGACGAGGACAGGCCCCCTGGCACAGAGGGCCAGGGCCGTCACGAGATCATCGCCGCGGCCATGCGCGAGCCGCGCGATCACGTCGGCGGTCGCGGGAACGATCGCCACGAGATCCGCCCGATCGGCCAGGCGGACGTGGCGCTCACCGCCAGAGGCGTCCCACATGTCCGCCTCGACCGGGTGGCCGGTGATGCCCGCCAGCGTAACGGGACCGAGGAAGCGCGCGGCGGACGCCGTCATGACCGGCAAGACATCGGCCCCCGCCTTGAGCAGCAGCCGCGCGACCTCGACCGCCTTGTACGCCGCGATGCTGCCCGTGACGGCGAGGGCTACCGTACGCCCGGCGAGCGCTCCGGCGCCCTGCGCGCTCGCGTCGCTCCGGTCCGAGGAATTCTCGTCGTCGGCGCCGTTCACCACGAGCACAGTAGTACGGGCCTGCCCCGGTCGCGTCGATTCCAGCCGTCGCCTTGCGACGAACGATCGCACATGTTAGCTCGCGCTCCTTCGCCATGGGCCTCTCCGTAGGAATCGTGGGCCTGCCCAACGTCGGCAAGTCGACCCTCTTCAACGCGCTCTCGTCGGCCAAGGCCGAGGCAGCGAACTACCCGTTCTGCACCATCAATCCGAACGTCGGCGTCGTCTTCGTGCCCGATCCACGGCTCCAGTCCCTCGACGGAGTGGTGCACGCTGCCCGGATCGTGCCGGCGACGATCGACTTCGTGGACATCGCCGGCCTGGTTCGAGGGGCCCACAAAGGCGAGGGGCTCGGCAATCAATTTCTCGCGCACATCCGGGAGGTCGACGCCATCGTTCAGGTCGCGCGCTGCTTCGAGGACACGAACATCGTGCACGTCGAGAACCGCATCGACCCCGTCGCCGACGTCGAGACGGTCACGACCGAGCTTTGCTTGAAGGACCTCGAGACGGTGAACAAGCGCGCCGATCGCGCACGGAAGATGCTCAAGGCGAACGTCCCGCTCGACAAGCTGGCGCTCGAGATGTGCGAGGCGCTCGCGAGCCACCTCGACCAAGGCAAGCCCGCGCGTACCTACTCCCTGCCGGACCACGTCGAGGCCGCCGCGATTGTGCGCGAAATGCACTTGTTGACCGCCAAGCCGACGTTCTTCATCGCGAACGTCGACGAGGCGTCGCTCTCAAACCTGAACGGAAACGCGCACTACCGCGCGCTCCAGGCGTACGCGGAGAGGCTTGGCTCGCGCGTGGTCCCCATCTGCGCCGCGCTCGAATCGCAGATCGCGGAGCTCGACCCGGCCGATCGCCCGGAGTTCCTCGCCAGCGCCGGGTTGAGCGAGCCGGGGCTACACGCCGTCGTGCGTGCTGGCTTCGCCCTGCTCGGCCTGATCACGTTTTTCACCGCCGGCAAAGAAGAGGTGCGTGCGTGGACGACGAAGAACGGGTCGCGAGCCCCTCAGGCCGCGGGCGTCATCCACACGGACTTCGAGAAGGGCTTCATTAAGGCCGAGGTCATCTGGTGGGAGGACTTCGTGCGGTTCGCGGGCGAAGCGAAGGCGCGTGAAGCCGGCAAGCTGGCCATCGAGGGCAAGGAGTACGTGGTGCGCGACGGGGACGTGATGCACTTTCGATTCAACGTCTGAGCGACGGTCGCTCGGCCACGCGTCTCGGCCGGCGCGATCGACGCCGATCTCGACGAGCTACGCGTCTCGGCCGGCGCGATCGACGCCGATCTCGACGAGCTACGCGTCTCGGCCGGCGCGATCGACGCCGATCTCGACG
>JALYHV010000408.1 GCA_030776205.1 Myxococcota bacterium
CCTCCTTTCCGCTCTTCGGGGTGAGCTTCAAGACGACCGTCGAGGTCACTCCCGATTACGCGACGGGACATGCCGCCGCGGCATGTGACGAGAACCAGTGCGTCGTCTGGCCGGTCGTGATCGAGAAGGCGGTCGCGCAGCTCGCCGGCGGGTACAACGCGCTGAACGGGGAATGGGTCGCGCGCGCCCTGTCCATGGTGACCGGCGACCACGTCCACGTGATCCAGCTAGGGTGGATGACGTACACGGCTGCAGAGATTCGTCGCGACCTCCAGTCTCAAAAGATCGTTCTCCTTCAGACTTCGAACGAGCTGCCGGACGATGCGAAGGCCGCCGGTCTCGTCGAGGACCACGCGTACTACGTGCGCGCGATGCAAGAGGAAGGCGGGCAGCCGCGTTTGATGCTACACAACCCGTGGGACAGGAGGCACCCGTCGCCGGTTCCCATCGACGCGATCCGGCGCTGGTTCGGCGCCGTTACGGTGGGCTCGGTAAAGGGAGCGCAGACACCATGAGCCCGCATCATCCGTCTCTCGAGACGCGGGCGCAGCGAGCTCCCGAGCCGTGCCAGCCGCACCCGAAACGGCGCGCTCCGCGCCCTGCGACCTCCCTCCGATCTGTGTTGCTCACTTGCACACTGGGCTCCGCGGCCGGCGCGGACGTGGCCCCGCTTCCTCCGTGGCCTCCGGCGGTCTCCTTGTTGCTATGCCTGCTATTCCTTGCGTTCCTGATGGGCCTCTTCGGCCTCTTCGTCTTCCTCGTGAAACCCCCGCGTGAACCGTGAAAGCTGCAATCGACCGAGGAAGCGCCTCCGTGCGATCCTCGAAGGTCTGCGCAGCGCCGCTCCTGCAGGCGCGGAGACGGGTTTGCGCGGTTCATGCAGCGGTTGAGCCAGCGAGTGCGCCACGAGAGCTCCAATGTGGCTGACGACGTGGCGCGCCGCCTTTTTGGCGACCGTTGTCGTCGAGATACCCATTGTCGTTGCGGGGACACGCCACTCGGGCGGGGGATTGCGCAGGCGGATCGCGTTGGCCTTCGTGGCGCAGTGGCTGACGCATCCGCTGGTGTGGTTTGTCTCTGGGCATTGTTCTTCGCTCTGGGCCATCCCAACGCTGTGGTGCACCGAGCTCTGGGCATGGCTCGTCGAGGCAGGTCTTTACGCGCTCTGCTTGCCCGGGTTCGCGCCCATTCGCGCCGCGGGGGTGTCCGCATTGGCGAACGGCGCCTCGCTGGGATTTGGCGTGCTCATGGCCGCGTGCCACCAACGCTGAGATCACAGTGTCGGCAATGAGCCCGCCGCCGGCCGGCCTTTGCCAGCGCTGCCGCTACGGCAAACAAGTCGTCTCGGCGCGAGGCTCGGCGTTCCTGCTTTGCCTATTGCACGAGCGCGATCCCCGTTTTGCCAAGTACCCGCGCCTGCCCATCCTGCGGTGTGCTGGGTATGTGCCGCAAGTGTGACCCGGGCGGGCGCGACTTCGCTAAAAATCGGAGCCGCCTCCGTCGCCGCCACCCCCGCCGTCGAACCCGCCTCCGTCACCGCCGCCGCCGCTGTCATCCCAGCTCGAACCGCCGCCACCGGCGTCGTAGTTGCCAGCCGAATCATCGGGCACAGCGCGCTCTGGCGCGGGCTCACGGTAAATGCGGTTCTCCCGCTCGCCCTCCATCTTCCCTAGCTCGTACCCCGCCAGTCCACCAAGCCCCGCGCCCAGCAGGCCTCCGCCTAGCGGCCCCATCCCGCCCTGCGGGGGGGGGTACCCTTGTCCTGGGTAGCCGCCGGGAGATCCCTGATAAGGTGCGGGAGCGTAGCCGGGGCCGCGCCCGTACCCGGGGCCGCCGTAGCCGGACCGCCTGCGGGCGAAGTACACCGCCAGGCCGATGCCGCCCGCCAAGAGAAGAAGCAACAACGCTGGCCCAACGAGAGAAGGCCGCGCTGACGCGAGTGGGGCAGGGGCGGGGACGCCCTGTCCGGCCGATCCAGCTACAGTGGCGTGAGACGCCGCGTCGAAAATGGCAGCGGCGCCGTCCGCCCACGCGCCCCGACGAAACGAGTCGGTGCCAGCACGCTCGATTGCCGGCCATTCTGCGCGCGGGATGCGGGTTCCGGTTCCGAAGTGAACCTGCACGTGCCGATGCTGCGGGTCGAGCCCGACGACCACCACGTTCGGCGCGTTCACGAGTGAACCGACGTACCGGGAGAGCTCCTGGGCGTCGGCGTAACTGCTCGTCACGACGAAACGGCCATCGTACGGCGCCGCCGCGAGAATGGAGCGCAATCGCGCCGAGTCCTCGGCGGAGAGCACGTGGTCACGGTCGCTGACCTGGAGCGTGCCGGCGTACGCCGAACGCGCGAGCGGGGGTGCCGCCACAGAGACGAAGCACAGGGCCGCGGTCACGAGCAAGAACCGAAAACGGAGGGGCAGCGTCATGTCATCGTGAACTTAAGATCGCGCCGTTCAAAGCGCCAGGTCTTCGGGTGCGGCTTGGCTGCGCCCGCATGAGGCATGTAGGCTGCGGCTCGGGTCGCGCGATGCGCAAACGAAGCAGCGGCGTTGTCGCGGTCGCATTTGCGCTGCTGGTCGCCATGGCGGTCACGCCGTTGTTGCTCCTCGGCAAGGGCCGGGTTCTCCTCGACGCCTGGGGGACTTTGGCCTCGCGGGTCTCCACCTCGCTGTCGCCATCGGCCGTTCCGTCGACGTCCGTCGCCATCGAAGCGGGCGCGCCGCACAGCGAAGCGGGAGCACCGGCGCACCGACAAGCCGGCCCCCTCTCGAGCGCGCAGCTCGGTGCGCCGCTGCTCCACGGCCCATTCGTCAGCGCATGCGGCGCGCCCGACAACATGAAAGTCGTCGTCGATGTCACCGTGAAGATGGGCCGCGCAGTCGCCGTTGCCGTCAAGACGGACCCGCCGAATCCGGTCGTGGCGTCCTGCATCGAACGTGCGGCGCGGGGCCTTCAATGGGACATGAGTCCCAAAACCGATCACGTCACCGTAACGTACTGACTACGCCCCGCGCCTGTGCGAGCGTGCACCGCGGCGACGCGCGCGGCCGGCGACGAGCACAGCGAGGATACCGCCGGTCGCATACGCTCCGAGCCCAAACGTCCCCTCGCCGCCGACGGCACTGCACCCGCAGCCACCGTTGTTTCCGGCCGCCGGTGCGGAGGGCGGTGCGCGCCCCCCCGCGTCGGCGAGCGACGCGTCGACCACCGATGCATCGACAGCATTGTCCGTGCCGGATGAGCCCGAAGTGCCCGACGACGAGTCGCCCGCGGCGACTCCGGAGGAAGAGCCGCTTGCCGCGACGACGGGACTGCCGGACCCCGACCCGGACGACGAACCGGTGCCTGCGGCATCGTCAGGCGTTCCGGCATCGACCGCACCGCACGCGCCGTGCTGGAACGCGCCGAGGTCCAGGGGCGCCGGACTAGGCGGCACGGCAACGTCTTTGCCCTTGCCAACAAGGCCGCTCGCCGGTTGCGGGTGCAGGAAACCGAGGCATGGCAAGCTGCCATCGGGCTGGCGTGGACCGTCCATTCCGACGGGAGAGACACTTTGGAAGTCGCTGTCCCCGAGGGTCAGGGGCAGTGTCCACGAATTGTTCGCGTCGTCCGCGGGTGAAAATGTGTTGTTCGAGAGCAGCGTCTTTCCCGCATGCGAAAACGCGACGTTGTTCCGGTACACCCCGACGGTTATCGACGCGCCGGTGGGGCTCATGCCCAGCATGTTGAAGTCACTGCCGTTGTCGAAGCTGGTGTTGCCGTAGAAGAAGCTCGAAACCGGGTGGTGATTGGCATAAAAGCCAGCTGCCTTGCATAGAAAGGCGACATCGTTCCTGATGACATGACGGGGCGGATTGGGCGGGAAGCGGGTGGGGTCCGCGCCATACCCTCCCGACTTGAAGCCGTTGCCGTTGCCGGCCGGTAACGGCGTGAACGTCCCGGGCAAGTAGCCCATCTGCCATGCCCAGGAGCCCTCGATCGTGACCGACTCGAAGGCGTTGATGAGATCGTAACCGTCGTCGCTGTTCATCCACGCTCGGCACCCGCGGAAGACATTTCCCTGGTTTCCGGCGGCGATGTGGCAACCGAACCCGTCTCCGCTCTGCCCGGCGCCGTTGGACGTCAGTGGGTCGTAATTGTGATGCGAATCGCAATTGAGAACGAGGTTGTTCGCGCCGTCTTGCACGAACAGACCGGTCCCCATGATGTGGTGAATGTCGAGGAGCTCGAAGACGTCGTTGCTCCCCGTGACCCAAACGCCCCACGATTCATGGTTCAAGTTGTTGTTCTGGGGCACCCCCGTGATCTGGAGGCCCTTGAGGCGAATCCAGCTCGCCGAGACCATGAAGCCCTTCACGCGGCAGGAGTCCTTGATTCCGGAGAAATCGAAGACCGGGACCTCTCCCGGGAACGCAGAATACTGAATGGGTCGCCCCGCGGCGCCGCTCTTCGTGAGCGCGATTGCACTGATGTTGTCGGTTCCGCTGGCGCACGCCCTCGTCCCCGATGTGTAGGCGTACTTGCCGGCGCGGAAGTAAACCGTATCGCCTGGCACGACGACGGTCTGGGCGTAAGCGATCGACGACCAGGGCGTCGCCTGTCCTCCGGCGGCGGAGTCGCTGCCGCTCGGCGCGACGTAATAGGTTGTGGCGCGCGCTACCCTGGGAAGGAAAAGCATGAGCCCGACGAGCGGGCCGGCGGCGTAGAGAACGCGGAGACGTGCGCCAGCCGAGCCTCGTTTTGCCCGAGCGCCTGCGGTCTCACGCTCGGTCATGGCTGCCTCCGCTGCTCATTGCGTTGCCGGTGAAGCGTACAGAAGCGTACCGCGGAATCATCCAACCGCACGAGACATCGTTCGTTTTGCCCTTGCACTGGCGAGATCGTACGGGCTTCCCGGAGCATGATGTCTCCTTCCAGGACCTTTGCCTGGAAGGGGTCTGAGGGTGCCGCGATGGGTCATTATGGCTGGGCGCAGGGCGTACTCGTTGCAACATTTGCCGCCTGCAGCGCGGCGTGCACTTCGTCCAACCCTGTCGGGATCAGTGCCGATGGGGGCGCGGCGTCCTCCGGCTCGCCTGGTGACGAGGCGGCGAGCAGCACCGGCTCGACGGGCGGGTCGGGCAGCCTGCCCGGCACCGGCGCTTCGTCCGGCGGGGGCGGGACAAGCAGTGGGACGGCCGGCAGTGGGGCAACCTCGAGCGGAGCGGCCGGCGCC
>JALYHV010000409.1 GCA_030776205.1 Myxococcota bacterium
GCGGGCTGCCCAGTAGCCGCACATGCCATGAACGCCCCCACCCGGCGGCGTCGCGCTGGACGCAAGATAGAGCCGCGGATTGGGCGTCGCGTACGGGTCCCATCGTGGGAAAGGTCGCGCGAGCGTCTGAAGGAGGTCGTTCTTGCCGCCGCCGATGTCGCCGCCGAGGAAAGTCGGATTGTGGCTCTCCAGCTGGGCGGCGTTTCTCGTGTGACGAGCCAGGACAAGGTCGCGGAAGCCCGGCGCAAACCGCTCCACCTGCGCCTCGATTGCGTCCGTCATGTCCACGGTCGAGGCGTTCGGCACGTGGCAGTACGCCCAGCCCGTGTGCTTGCCGTCCGGCGCCCGGGTCGCATCGAACAAGCTCTGTTGCGCGACGAGAACGAACGGGCGATCGGGTACGCGACCTTCGTGGGGGGCGCGCTCGCTCGCCGCGATCTCGGCGAACGGACCGCCGACGTGCACCGTGCCCGCTTGCCGGCACTCGGTCGCTTTCCACGGGATAGGACCCGAGAGCGCCCAGTCGATCTTGAACACGCCCGGCCCCTGACGGTAGCGGCGGAGGGCGCTCGAGTACGAAGCGGGCAGATCGTCGCCGGCGATCTCCGCGAGGGTGCGCGGCATCACGTCGAAGAGGACGGCCTTCGCTTCGGCAGGAAGCTCGCGGAGCGAGGTGATGTGGCGTCCCGTCTCGATGGCGCCGCCGAGCGCGTGAAGCTCCTTCGCGAGGGCCTCGATGATCGCGGCAGAGCCGCGACGCGGCAGCGGCCATCCTACCGCGTGCGCCGCCGCCGCGAGCACCAACCCAAAGGATGACGTCGCGGCCGCTTCGAGCGGCATCATCGCGTGCGCGGCGCATCCGGCGAAGATTGCCTTTGCGGGCTCTGCGCGAAAGCGTTGGACGACGCGTTCGGCCGACTGCAGCGCAGAAAAGCCGAAGCGCGCGAGCATCACAGGATGCTTCGGCACACGGAGCGGTCTCAGGATCTCGGAGTAGAGCGTCTGCACGTCCGCGAACGGCCCGAACAGCGCCGTCCACTCGGCCGAATCCGGCGCGAGCCGCCGCGCGGTCGCTTCGAGCCCCGTCTCGAGGACGGCCGCAGTGCCGTCGTCGAATGGGTGGGCGAGGGCGAGGGGCGGGTGGATCCATTCGACGCCGTGCTCTTCCAGACGAATGCTCGCCAAGAACGGGGAAAGAATACCGAGCGGGTGGATGGCGGAGCACACGTCGTGGTGAAACCCGGGCAGCGTGAGCTGCTCCGTTGTTGCGCCGCCCCCGATCTTCTCCTTCGCCTCTACGACGAGAACCGAGTGCCCGGCCCGCGCGATCGCGATGGCTGCGGCTATGCCGTTCGGTCCGGCTCCGACTACGACCGCTTCGACCATCGCGCCCCCATGTACCCGCCAATCGGCTCACCCGCGCGGCCGCGATGCAAAAAAGACCCGCGTGGCAGCCTCGTAGTCACTGGCGCTCTATGTATGCGGTTCGATCGACGACAGGTCAACGCACGGTCGCGCTGCGGGCGGCAAGACGCGCTCCCACCTGCTGCGGGCGAGCTCGGGATCAGTTGCGATGTGTGCACGAGCGTGCGGCACGAGCGCGGCGCGCGTCCTTCCCGACCGGCGAGTGCGCGCCGTAGGACCGCGCAACGACACGGCTTCTCGACCCCTGCAAAAAATCGACATCGCGTTTTCCGAAAAACGGGCCCCTCAGGCCTATTCGCTTAAGAAGGACGCCGATGCGAGCGCCACCCACGCACCGAGGCGTGGGCGCCCGCGGCGGCGTGCCTTCGGAACCGAGAGACCGTGTCCCATGTCCAGCAAAAGAACAAAGGCTAGCGACGTCGCCCTCGCCGAGCAGTTGATCGCGGGGACGAACAAACACCTGTCGACCACGACGCAAGTCCTGGTCGCCGGGAAAACGTTCACGCCCGTTCAGATCACGGCGCAGCTTGAAGCGCTCGTGAGCCTGCGGCGCGACGTGGACGCGTCCAAGGCCATCACCAAGGCGAAGCTTGCTGCCGAGAAGACCGACATGCCGGCGCTGCGCACGTTTCTGCGTGCGTTCGTGACGTTCGTGAAGGCCGCCTACGGCAGCACGCCCGACGCGCTCGCGGACTTCGGGTTGCATGCACCGAAGCCGCGAACGCCGCCAACGGTGCAGGCGAGGGCCAGCGCGGCGGCCAAGAGCAAGGCCACCCGCGCGGCGCGGCACACGATGGGAACCGTGCAGAAGAGGGCCGTCAAAGGTGCCGTCACAGGCATCGTGTTGACGCCCATCACCACGCCGCAGCCCACCCCGGCGTCACCGACCAGCCCTAGTGCCCCCGCGCCGAGCGCGGGCACCCCGGCGACGCCGGCGACGCCGCACATCACCTAGCCGGACCCGCCGGCGGTGGTGGCAACCAGGGAATGGGGAGCGCCTCCTCGCGAGGGGGGCGCTCCCCGTCCCGCTACGCTTGCTTCGGAGTCTCACACGATGGGCTCGGTTTGGCCCTGTCCCTCGAGCGACTGGCGATGAGCAAAGAATTCGCGCCCCGATCGCGTCCGACCCAAGCGGACCTGGACAGGCTGCTCCGCGCCCAGGATTGGGGCGACATCCGCGCGCGGCTCGTCCGGATCGCGCGCTCGTGGACTGGGCCGTGCGAAGACGCCGAGGAGCTCGCGGACGCGGCCATCGTCGACGCCTGCGATCCGCTGGCTGCGCCGTGGGACCTCAGCGAACAGCCGGACGTGCTTCGGCACGCGGTGGGCTTGATGCGCCGCCGCCTCTCGGCCGCGCGAAAGAAGCAACGCGTCCGCGCGGACCCGAAGAACGTCGCCGCCGTCGCTGCGCTAGGCCCCGGCGTGCTCGACCCTGCGCAGCAGCTCGAGGACGCCGAGCGGCAGGAGCGCGATGATCGCGTCTTCCGAGCAGCGCGCGAGCGACTCTCGGAGTTGGACCGCGTCATGCTCGACCTCTGGCGCGAAAGCATCGACAAGCCGGCCGACCAGACCATCCGACTCGGACTCCCCATCGAGGAAATTCGCCGCGCGCGCGAGCGCATCAAGTACGCCCTTCGCGCGGCCATCGAAGACGACGAGGCACCCTGATGACGACCCGCAAGCGGTCCCCCGAAGACATCCTGGACGAGCTCGAAGACGAGCGCCTCGCGGACGAGGCCGAGCGCGTGTTGGCGCTGAGCGGCCCGGAGTTGGACCGCGAGCTTGCCCGGCAGGGCGTGGACTCCAGCGCCCTTCGCGCGGGAGCGACCGCGGTCTTCGAGCGAGCCATGCGCGCCCGCGCCGAGTCGCTCGCGAACGCGTCCGGGGAGGCGCCGCGCGGCGGCGAGAGCTCCAGCCCCGCAGTCGCCCCCGGGCCCGGTGCACGTCCCACGTCGTCCGCCGTTCTCC
>JALYHV010000410.1 GCA_030776205.1 Myxococcota bacterium
GGAGCGGGACACGGGGTTCGAACCCGTGACCTTCGGCTTGGGAATACTAAGCGAAGTGAAGCACTTACGAACGTTTATCTACAAAATGGAACAAATCGTGGAACAGAGCTCCTCGAAGCGGTGGCTCGCCAAGATGGGGAGGCCGCGCACGGCCTCGCCGTCCAGCTGGCCCGGGAGGTTCTGTCCTCCAAGCCGGTCGTGCTGGCCGGTCAAGTGCTGGCCGGCGGCGAGCACGCGCTCGCGGCCGCGGTGGAGCTTGCCGAGCTAGTCCTCTCGGCCGCCGCGGGCCTGGGGGATCAGAGCGCGCGAGCAGTGCCTCCCGACCCTGCGGGGCTCACCCGGGTCGGCGCATGAACCCCGAGCAACTGGAGCTCGTCGCCGCGACGGCGACTCGCTGTCTCTGGTCGTCGTCGGCCGCGGGTAGCGACGCGTCGGTCAGAGCAGCTTGCGACGGCGGTGCGTCGTGAGCCTCGCGCTCACCCCCCTCTGGAAGCGCGTGCTCGACCGACGAGCCGAGGAGCGCTCCGGCGTGCAGTGGCGCCGGCGAATCGCAGGGAGCAAGTACGCGCACGCGTTCGTGCGTGGCGAGTGGCTCTGCGGCTACGGGAAGAACAGGGCGGCGCTCGGCGTGCCGTGCGAGCTGACCCCCAAGGGGATGCCCTTCGGAGCGGTGTGCTCGGTCTGTAGCTCGACGGCGCTCGGTATGGCCCGGGGAAGCCATGTCTGATCGCAGCAACCTCCCTCCGGAGGGGCCGGCCGGTGCGGACGCGCTCCGCCTGCGCGAGCAGCTCCGCCAGTGCGCGGTCGCCCTGCGGGAGACGCAACGTGAGCGCGACCAGCTTCGCGCGATGCTGTCCACGGCCCGGACGTACGTGCGCATGTGGGCGCTCGTTCTTGCCCGCATTGACGCCCTCCTGGCGCGCGTGGAGACGCGATGAAAGCGCGCCCTTGGTTCGTCATCGTGCGCGACTCCGCGCGGGCGCGGAAGCCGCGAACCCTGGTCGGGATCCGGTTCCCGCCGGACGGCTCGACCATCTACCGCTGGGCCGCTCGTGCCCCTCACCCGATCAGGTTTGCGACAGTTGCCGAGGCGCAGACGTACCTCGACCGCCTGCCCCCCGAAGAGCGTCCCGGTTGCCGCGTGGAGCCCCTGCCATGAGCGAGATCACGATTCCCGATGGCTGGAGCCGCGAGCTGCTCCTCGCGTGCGTCGACCGCGAAATCAAGATGCGCGACCGAGCTTACCCCCGCTTCGTCGAGCAGGGGCGCATGTCACACGCGAAGATGCTCGAGGAGCAAGCCTGGATGCGCGCCGTGCGCGCCGTCATCGCGCAGCTGCCCGCCACCATTCCGCCGCAAGCCGCGTTGTTTCCTGGGCTCGTCTCTACGCGGGGGATCAGCAAGTGACGGTCCTACCTGCGTCGAGAGTCTCGACTCGCTATCAGCGTCGCGACCGCCGACGGCGCCGGGTCCGCGGCCGGTCGATCCAAGTTAGCCGCATGCTCAAGAAGGAGCTCGCGCTGGGGCGCCTTCATTACCCCGCGGCGGAGCATCCCCCCCGCCCGACGAGGCGTGCGGACTGCGAGGCGGCCGAGCGGCCGTGCCCCTTTGTCTCGTGCAAACACCACCTGTACCTCGACGTCCGCCCGACCAACGGCTCCCTCAAGTTGAACTTTCCGGATCTGGAAGTGGAGGAGATGGCCGACTCCTGCGTGCTCGACGTGGCCGATCGAGGTGGCGCGAACATCGAGGAGGTGGGAGCGCTCATGAACCTCACCCGCGCGCGCATTCAGCAGCTCGAGGCCGGAGCCCTGGCGAAGGTCCTCGCCAATCGTTCGGCCTCCTTGCGGGACTTCACAAACGGAGGGCCGTTCGGCAAGCGTCGCTTGCCCTTGCTGGCCGTGGGGTCGACATGAAAACGCAGGCCGAGCGGAGCCGGGAGTGGCGGGCGCGCAAGAGGGTCCGACCCGTCGATAGGGACGGCGCGGACTGCGCCCCCGTCGCCACCGGACAAGGCAGCCTTTATCGGCAACTCGACATCGCGCGCCTGTCGCTCACCACCATCGTGAGGTCCCTCGACATGGGCGGGCAGGACGGTCTCCGGATGGCCCGGTCCCTGGCCCTCGAAGCCCAGGCCGTGCTGGCTGAGGCCGCCCGGTACGTGACGACCGTTGCGGAGCCCGTTGCGGATTTCGTTGCGGGGACCGCAACGCAACGCAACGCAACGGCGCAACGCAACGCAACGCAACGGACCGCAACGGACCGCAAAGGCGTTGCGCAACGGACCGCAACGGAACCGCAACGGCGTTGCGCAACGGGCCTCGCGCGCGCGCCCGCGATCTCAGATCTCTCTCTCTTAAATCATGATCTTAGAGAAGAAGAGAGAGAGAGAGACGCGCGCGAGCCCGTTGCGCAACGGACCGCAACGGACCGCAACGGCGTTGCGCAACGGAACGCAACGGAACGCAACGACACGCGCAACGACACGGACCCCGCAACGGAGCTCGCGTTCGAGAGCGCCAGCCGGATCAAGGCTCACGAGGTGGCCTCCGAGCCCACCTCCTCGCTCTCGCCCACGCCCCGGCTCATCGACCCGAAGCTGCTCATCAACTCGGAGAGCCGAGCGGCTGCCGAGATGCTCGGCGTCACGGACGTCGACGTGCGGTGGGAGGCGTGGAAGGCCAAGTGCCAGAGCAAGGGATCCCGCTCGTGCGACTGGCAGGCCGAGTGGCGGGCTGCGCTTCCCCAAATTCGCAACTGGCAGCGGACGGACGCCGAGCAGGGCAGGGCCAACGGCGTGCGACGCGCCGGATCATCGTCACTTCAGCCGGAAGCGGCTGGAGGACGGAACTGGAAATGGGAGGAGCGATGATGACCGAGACACTGGCATCGACGGTCGAGCGCGTGTTCTCTGGGGGGGCATCGTTTGTCTCCTGCTCACGGTGCGGGCAGCAGACGACGCCGACCGGGGTGCGCACACTCTGCTACGCGTGCTCGCAAGCCGAGGAC
>JALYHV010000411.1 GCA_030776205.1 Myxococcota bacterium
CGTGTATCCAGCTCGTCGAGCTTCTCGACGTGTTCGACGATGCGCGCCAGCTCGGAGGCGAAGCGGTCAATCTCCTGTTCGGAGAGCGAGAGGGACGCGAGGTTGGCCACACGCATTACGAGCTGTCGGTCAACCTTGGGGGCAGGCATCGGCGCAAGGTAACGTAGCACCGAGGAGCTGGCCAGAAGCAGCGCGCCACGGCGCACGCCGAGCGGATCTTCGCGTGCGGCCGGCGGCCATCGGACGACCGCGCTACCGTGTCCGTCGGCGATGCTGTTCGGCGCACACGAATCCGTCGCAGGGGGATTGCACCTAGCCCTCGAGCGGGCGCGCGCCGACCAGTGCGGCGCCGTACAGATTTTCACCAAAAACAAGAGCGCTTGGGCCGAACCAGAACACAGTGCCGAGCAGACGAGCCTCTTCCGCGAAGCGCATGGCGCGCTGGGGCGCGATGTGGCTGTGATGGCCCACACGAGCTACCTGATCAACCTCGCGGCCGACGATTCGACCGTCCTTGCCAGGTCCAAGGCTGCTCTCGCCGCCGAGCTGCGACGTTGCAGCGCGCTCGGTGTTGGTTCGTGCGTCCTGCACCCCGGCGCTCATCTCGGATTGGGCCAACGGCTCGGCATTCGGCGCGTCATCGATTCGCTCCGTGAGGTGCTTGAAGGGACACGGCGGGCGCGCTGCCGCTTGCTACTCGAGAACACAGCCGGGCAGGGGACTTGCCTCGGCTCACGTTTCGACGAGATCGCGGAGATACTCGAGGCTCTCCCGGATCGGCGCGTAGGCGTGTGCTTCGACACCCAGCACGCGTTCGCCGCCGGTTATGACCTCATCGGAGAATCTGCGTACGAACGGACTCTGGCCGATCTCGAGGACACCATCGGGCTCCGGCGCGTCTTTGCGGTGCATGTCAACGACTCCAAACGCGAGCTCGGATCGCGGGTCGATCGGCATGCACAGGTTGGCGAGGGCTTCCTTGGGATGCCGGTTTTCCAGCGGCTCGCGAACGATCCGCGTTTCGAAAAGACCCCGGCCGTCATCGAAGTTCCTCCGACGGGGCCCAAGGAGGCTCCGTATCGCGACCAGGTGGCGAGGCTGGCGATGTTGGCGCGGCCAGCGATTCAGGGGGTGGTGAAGGGCGGGGAAGCGGGTTCGGTGGTGCCGCCGTCGCTCGAGGTAGAATGCAGGACGATCGCGGTCGCCGGCGGCTCCTCGTACTCCACAGGGGGTAGGCTTGGCCGTCGCTCGTGAGATCCGCAGGCCCCTGCCGATAGCGCAAACGTCGCAAGCGCGACGAGTTGTATGCGCAAAAGAACGCGCGCCACAGGGCTAGGCACGAGACACTGGACCGCGCGAGGTGCCAGCCTCGCGAGCTCCCCGCGGGGTTTCATCCTCCGGCGGTCATAGCTTGCTTTTTGCTCGTTCGCGCGTAAGTTTCGCCCCGACCCCGGCGAGGTGACATTCGTCGCCCGCCTCAACCATTCCACACGCTCTTCTGCGCAAGCCTTTGCCCGGTGCGCCGCTTCGACGGTGTTGGCAAAGGACGGAGAGCGGCGGCCCAACCGAAAGGAAGCGCCTGAAATGACTACGACGACGACAGTTAGTGCCCAAGGTCTGCCGCAGCTACGCGACACGCCTCTGCCACTCCGCTCGCTGCTCGATGCGGGTGTGCATTTCGGACACCAGACGAAGCGCTGGAACCCGAAGATGCGACCATTCATCTATGGCGCGCGCAACGGCATACACATCATCGACCTCGATCAGACCGCGCGCCTCTTCGCGCGCGCATACAACTTCGTCGTCGATACGGTCGGCCGGGGCTCGCACATTTTAATGGTGGGCACGAAGCGGCAGGCGCAAGAAATCGTTCAGGAAGAGGCACAGCGTTCGTCGAGCTTCTACGTCGTCAATCGCTGGCTCGGTGGCACGCTGACGAATTTCCGCACCATCAAGACGGGCCTCGAACGTATGCGGCAGCTCGAGCGGATGAAGGAAGACGGGACGTACCTGTCGATCACGAAGAAGGAAGTGTCGCGCGTCGAGAAGGAGCGTGAGCGCTTCGAGAAATATCTCGGCGGTCTGAAGAGCATGACCTCCCTGCCGGGCGCGATGTTCGTCATCGATCCCGCAAAAGAGGTCATCGCGGTGCAGGAGGCGAACAAGATCGGCGTTCCCGTGATCGCCATCACCGACACCAATTGCGATCCGGACAAGATCGACTTCGTCATTCCCGGAAACGACGACGCGATTCGGTCCATCAAGCTGATCACGTCCCGCATCGCGGACGCTGCCATGGAAGGCGCGCAACGACGCAAGGAGACGGTCGGCCGCGACGAGCACTCGTCTTCGGGAGGCCGCCGAGACGGTGGCCACGGACCGCAAGCGGAAATCATCCGTGGCGGTCGTCCACGAAGGGACGACGCCGCTGACCGTCCGAGCTGAAGGTTAGCCGTATTTCTACCCATTGTTGAGAAATTGCCCAGGAACGAGTCATGCCCGACGTTACGGCTTCGATGGTGAAAGAGCTGCGTGAGCGCACGCAGGCTGGGATGAACGACTGCAAGAACGCGCTGGTGGAAACCGGTGGCGACATGGAGAAGGCGGTCGACGTCATCCTCAAGAAAGGCATCGTGAAAGCGGCGGCGCGGGCCGGGCGCGTTGCCGCCGAGGGCGAAGTCGCGACCTGGGTCGCGCCCAACGCGAAGCGTGGCGTCATGGTCGAGGTCAATTGCCAGACCGATTTCGTCTCTCGCGGCGAGGACTTCAAGTCATTCGTCAAGGGAGTGCTCGAAGTGGCTGCGAAAGCGCCCGCGGGCGCGGACCTCGGCTCGCTCCCCTATGCCGCCGGACCGAAGACCGTGGAGCAGGTGCGCGCAGAGCTCGTTGCCAAGACGGGCGAGAACTGCGTCGTCAGGCGGTGGGGCGCGCTGCAGGCGGCAAATCCTCATGGAGTCGTCCACGCGTATGTGCACGCCGGCGGCAAGCTCGCGGTGCTCTTGCACGCCGATGGTCCCGACGCGAAGAGCCCCGATCTCAGCCACTTCATCGACAATGTCGCAATGCAGGTGGCGGCCATGAATCCGACGGTGGTTCGCCGCGAGGAGATCACGAAGGCGCAGCTCGACAAGCAGAACGAGATCTTCGGCGCGCAGCTCAAGGAAGAGGGCAAACCCGAGCAGGCTTGGCCCAAGATCCTGGACGGCAAGATGAGCAAGTGGGTCAGCGAGGTCACGCTGCTCGGCCAAGACAACGTGTGGGATCCCCCCGCGGGAACCATCGACAAGATTCGCCTCGAGTTAAGCAAAAAGCTCGGCGGCGAAGTGAACATACGGGCATTCTTGCGTTATTCGCTGGGCGAAGGGATCGAGCGCAAGCAAGAAGATCTCGCGGCCGAGGTCGCGAAGATGGCAGGCGGCTGAACCTGGCCCAATGCCGTGCGCCTCTGCGCCGTAAGCGTCGACCTCGACGAGATACCGAACTACTTCGCGATACACGGCTTGCCCGAGCCGTCTGGGCCGGAGCGCTCGTTGGTATACGACGTCGCGCTCGATCGTCTCGCCGCGTTCGCCCGTGACCTTTCGATCCCGCTCACGTTGTTTGCGATCGGGTCGGATCTCGTTCGTCCCGAGGCAGCGGCGAAGCTACGGGCGGCGCGCGAGGCGGGGTTCGAGATAGCGAACCATTCGCTGGATCATCGCTACGATCTCGTGCGCCTCGGACGCAGCGAGATCCGTCGCCAAATCCACGAGGGCGCGAGCGCGATCAAGCGCGCGACAGGGGCTTCGCCGGCCGGCTTTCGCGCGCCGGGCTACACGACGAGCGACGAAGTGCTCGACGTGCTTCGCGAGCTCGCGATGGCTTACGATTCGTCGGTTTTTCCGTGCCCAATATATTGGACTGCAAAGGCTGCGAAAATTGGGCTCATCGCGGCGAGCGGCCGCGCCAGCCGGTCGATCATAGACTCGCCGGCCGTCCTCCTTGCGCCGACCGGCCCATACCGCGTTGGGCGGCCATACTGGCGCCGTGGCTCGGGCCTCATCGAGCTACCCATCCAGGTCACACGCGGCGCGCGCCTTCCCTTCTTTGGCACCGCAGTGACCATGGCAGGGCCGAGGAGGGCGCGACTTCTCTGTCGCATGTGCGTAGGCGAGCAGCTGGTCAATCTGGAGCTTCATGGGATCGACGTACTCGCTGCCGACGACGGGCTGCAGGCGTTGCGCGCGCATCAAGTCGATGTGCGTGTTCCTCGCGCCCGCAAGCTAGATGCGCTCGCGGCGGTGATCCAAGAGCTCCGGCAGGCACGATACTCGTTCGTGACGCTTGAGGAGGCGGCGCGCACGTTCGCGCGCTGACCTGCCCCGTCATTTCTGGCGCTGATTCCAGATCGCATCGACGTCCACGCCGGATTTGGCGATGAACTCTCGCGCTAGCTCGTTTTCTCCGTGGGCGAGATCGAACGGTGAGCCGCGGGCAACGACTTGACCTTCCACGAGCAAGATGGCCTGTTCGGCGATGCGGAAACAACTCGCGATGTCGTGCGTGATGACGATGCTGGTCACGCCGAACCGGTTCCGCGTGTCCTCGATGAGATCGTCGACCGCCCTGCTGGTAAAGGGGTCGAGCCCGCTCGTAGGCTCGTCGTAGACGATGATGGGGGGGTCGAGCATGAGGGCGCGCGCCAGGCCGACGCGCTTGCGCATGCCGCCCGAAAGCTCGGACGGGTACTTCTCGAGGATGCTCTGGTCCAAGCCGAGAAGCCCGAGCTTTTCGGCGACGCGCTTTCTGGCTTCTTTCGCGGGTATTTTTGTGTGCTCGACAAGCGGAAACGCGACATTGTCGAGGACGTTGATCGAGTCGAGTAACGCCGCGTACTGGTAGACCATCCCGAATTTTTTGCGCACGCGATTGAGCTCGCGTTCCCCGAGTGGAACGATGTCCTCGCCGTCGACATAGATGTTGCCGGCAGTCGGTTTATCCAGCGCCACTACCAGGCGCAGGAGAGTGGTCTTTCCCGCGCCAGAGCCGCCGACGATGCACGTCGTCTCGTTGCGTCGACACACCATGTCGATGCCTTTGAGCACCTCCTGCTCGCGGAACTTCTTGCGAACGCCTTTGAGAACGACGATGTCGTTCGCGTCACCTGAGCCGCGCGAAGTGGAGGGTGTCTCCTCCGACCGCTCCGCCCGGTTTTCATTTCGACGGAAGTTGGCCGGTCCTTCGAGCCGGTTTGCGCCGCTCGGCATGCTCCGACCTTAGCAGCATACGCCATCGACGCGCGGCGTGCTTCCGAGTAGGAGATCGGCATGACCGGCGACCATCTCGACGCGATACTCAAGCTGGCCGGCTCCAGGGGCGAAAAGGACGGCTGGCTGTCTTTCCCGGAAGGAAGCGCGCTGACACTTTACGTTGCCCATGACGGCGCCAGCATGACTGTACCTCGAATCGAAGCGATGAAGCACGAGGGGGAGCTGGTGTACGCGCGCAGCGCGCGACGAGAGCTCTTCGTCGTGGTGCGCACTGATGTTTTCGCGGTAGCCATCGAAGGTGAGGCGAACCCTGGCAAAGTGATACGTCGCGCCGGATTCGGCTGAGCGCGAGCGTCCCGTCCGAGCGAAGGCGAAGCGTGCGGAGGAAAGGAGCTTGCGTGCGCTTGCCTGGCTCGCCGCAGTGCTCCCGCGGCCAACGATCAGATTCCTGGGTGCCATCCTCGGATGGTTCGTCGGCAGCATCCTTCGCGTTCGCCGCGCCCAGGTCGAGGCCGCAATGCGCCGGGCCGGGATCGCGTGCCCGCCGAGGGAAGCCGCCGCGATGTACCGATCGCTCGGGGCGTCCGTTTGGGAGTTTCTGCGGCTCTGCGGTCGCCGCTCGGAGATGATCCGTGGCGTTGGGTTCCAAGCTGGCTCCGCCGTGCGCTGGGCTCGCGCGCTTGGCCAAGGGCGCGGAGTTGTCGTCGCCGCCTCCCACACGGGAAACTGGGATCTCGTCGCGTGCGCGATCGCCCGGCACGTCGAGCTGCTCGTCATCACGAAGCGCCTCCGCGTGCGCTGGCTGGACTCCTTTTGGCAATCCAGGCGGGCGGCCCACGGCGTTCGGCTGGCGGATGGGTCGGGAGCGCTCGCGCAGGCCCGCGCCACTCTTGCCCGAGGCGGCGTGGTCGCCATGATGATCGATCAGGTCCCTCCGCCGAACGCTCGCGCGGTCGAGGCGGTGTTCCTGGGTGAAAGGGCCGTTATTGACCGCGGGCCAGCTCTGCTCGCCGTCGCCTGCCGCGCACCGCTGGTGGTCGCGGCGAGTCGCCGTGGCAGGCCGGGCGGCTCGGTTGATCACCTCATCGAGGTGCTCGATGTGCTTCAGCCACCGTCGCCGTCGGCGCGCGGTCGCGTGGCATGGGTAGACACCGCAACGGTCGCGGCGACCCATGCGCTAGAGACTTTCGTCCGCTCGCACCCGAGTCAGTGGCTATGGCTGCATCGCCGCTGGAAGCGCCCTCGACCTGCGGGCATGTGAGGCTACAATGCTTGGCCACATGTCCTCAGGAGCTCTCCCGCGCGCCGTCGCCAGCGACCCGCTCGTCATCGCCGGGCGCGTCTTCGACAGCCGATTGATCGTCGGCACGGGTAAGTACAGGGACGTCGCCGAAACGGAGCGCGCGATCGACGCTTCTGGCGCCGAAATAGTCACCGTCGCGCTTCGGCGCGTAGACCTCGGCGACGGGTCTGCCGGCTCGCTGATGGCCCTGCTTGCGCGCCGGCGCTGGCTCGTCCTCCCGAACACGGCGGGCTGCTACACCGCCGACGAGGCGGTGCGCACGCTCCGACTGGCCCGCGAGCTCGGGATCGCGGAGATGGTGAAGCTCGAAGTCATCGGCGATCCGAAAACGCTCTATCCCGACAACGAACAGACGCTGGAGGCGGCGCGGCGGCTGGTCAAGGAGGGTTTCGTGGTCCTTCCGTACTGCATCGACGACCCGATCCTTTGTAAGAAGCTCGAGGACGCGGGCTGCGCTGCGGTCATGCCGCTTGCGGCCCCCATTGGCAGCGGGCTCGGTATTCGGAACCCGCACAACCTGGAAATCATTTTGGAGAACGCACGCATCCCTGTCATCGTCGATGCGGGGGTGGGCACCGCGAGCGACGCGGCGGTGGCCATGGAGCTCGGCTGCGACGGCGTGCTCATGAACACGGCGATCGCCCACGCACGCGATCCCGTGCTCATGGCCGAAGCCATGCGCGAGTCCGTTCGAGCCGGCCGCAAAGCCTTTCGCGCCGGGCGCATGCCGAAGAAGCGCTACGCCAGCGCGTCGAGCCCTACGAGCGGCATGGTCGGCGCAGGCGCTTCGCCGGTCGCTGCCGAGGCACTCGCCGCAAGCAATGTTCTCGAGTGACGGCGGCCTCTTCGGTCGCGGCCGCGTTTCGCGATGAGGCGTCCGCGGATCATCGTCGTGACGGATCCCGCTTTCGATGACGATCGCATCGTCCGCTGCGTCGAGCGTGCGGGCCGCGCTCTTCCGCCTGGCGAGCTCTGCGTTCAGCTGCGCGACAAGCAGCGCCAGCGCGCGACCGTGCAAGCGCTCGCCACCCGGCTGCGCCAGGTCACGCGCGACTGCGGAGCAGCGCTGGTCGTCAACGGCGATGTAGCCATGGCATGCGACGCGGAGGCGGATGGCGTGCACCTTGGGCGCGGCGCGGGAACGCCTCGCGAAGTCCGGAGCGTATGCGGTGCTCACGCTTGGGTGTCCGTCGCCGCTCACTCCGACGAGGCCGTGCGTCTCGCCATCGCCGGGGCGGCCGATGCCGTCCTCGTCAGTGCCGTGTTCCCCACGCGCTCTCCGTCGTCGCGAGAGCTTCCGGAGAAAACACCGCGAGGAGTGGGTGCGCTCCGCTCCGCCCGCAGCCTCGCGGAAGACCGAATCCTCGTGTATGCCCTTGGCGGGGTCAACGCCGGCAACGCCCGCGTTTGCCGAGAGGCGGGTGCGGACGGCGTTGCCGTTCTGAGGGCTCTGCTCGCAAGCGACGATCCCGGCGTCCTCGCCCGTGCGCTGCATGACGCCTTGTCCGCTCGCTGCTAGCCTTCCGCCATGGCGAGCTACGATGAGTCGCTGCAAATCACGTGCGAGCTCCTGAGGCGGCACGTCGACGGTGCGCGGCCGATCCTGCCCTCGGATCACATACAGAACGACCTGGGTCTCGACAGCCTCGCTGTGATGGAGCTCCTGTCCGACGTCGAAACCCGCTTTGGCGTCAGCATCACATCGGAGATGTTCGAGCAGATCGGCACGGTCGGGGACGTGGCGAAAATGGTTTTCGCGCTTCAATCGTCGCGCGCCACCGCTAGTAGCGCCCGGTCATGAGGGCGAGCCGGGCGAGGAGGGTCACGCCTCGAGCGGCCCGATCTCCTCACCGGACAAGACGAAGAAGGCTTCCCCATACTGCTTGAGGAGATCGCGCGCGAGATCCAGATCTTCCTGCGTATGGCCCCGCGTGACATTTACGCGCAGACGCTCCTCACCGTATTTTACGGACGGGTAGGTGAGTGGCACCATCAATACGCCGCATTCGAGGAGGGCGATGTGCATGAAGAGAGTCTTGCGCTCCTCGCGGCACATGACCGGCATGATGTGCGTGTTGCTCGCGCCAAGGTCGAAGCCGGCGGCGACAAGGTTACTGCGAAGGTAGCGCGACTTCTGGTGGAGCTCCGCCACCAGCTGCTCGCCATCGCTCTCGAGCATATCGAGGATGGTCGACGCGGCGGCTACGATCGGCACCGGCAACGCCGCGCTGAAGAGAAAGCTCCTCGCAGCGTGTTTCACGTGCTCGATGACCTCGCCGGGTCCCAGCAAAAGCCCGCCTATGCCGCCAAACGTTTTGCTCAGCGTGGAGACGAGGATCGGCGCTCGGCCCTCGAGCCCGAGACTCTCGAGGGTGCCGCGGCCGTGCGGGCCCATGGTTCCGGTTCCGTGCGCATCGTCGATCACGAGGGGCGCGTCGTAGCGATCGCAGAGCGTCACGAAATCTTTCAGGTTCGCCGTGTCGCCGTCGAGTGAATACACTCCCTCGGCTATCACGAGCGCGTTCTTACGTTCCCGCGTGCTGAGAATCCGCTCGAGGCTCTTTGCGGAGTTGTGATTGAAAAACCGGATCTCCGGCCCGTTCTTGGGGACACCTGCAGCGAGAAAGGAGCCGTCGAGGATGCACGCGTGGCTGTAAGCATCGAGGATTAGCGTCGTGTCCTTGTCGGCGAGCGCCGCGATCGTCCCCAGCATCGCCTGGTAGCCCGTCGTGAACAGCAGGCACGAATCGAAGCCCATCCATTGAGCCATCCGCTTTTCGAGCGCAACGTGGTCGCCCGTGGTGGCTTGAGGACGCGAGCTCGAGAGCCCGCAGGCATATTGATCGACGGCGCGCCTCGCTGCTTCCTTGACGCGCGGATGGTTGGTCAGACCCAAATAGTCATTGGAGCTGAAGTTGACGACCGGCTTACCGGCAATTTGGGTGTGCAACCCCCCTCTCTCGAACTCACGAAAGTATGGGTAGACTTGCTTCTCACGCGCGTCGCGTACGCGAGCGAGCTCCGCGTGGGCCTTCTTTTGAATCCAACTCAATGATGTGCTCCATCGGGCCGCGGTCGCCATGCGCGCCGGCCCTGCAAGTGCCATGCGAGTTTCAGGTCAGACAGCTCAACGGGCCTCGACGACCAACGCAGAGGCGTTCCCGTAATAGCCCATCGACGTGATTAGCGCGCTACGCGGCTGGGCGCGAAGGGTTCCACGCACTACGTGGGACCGCGCCCCTTCGCGAAGGTACGCGATCGCTGCCACGACGCCCAGCGCGCCACCCGCGCCCAGCGTTTCCCCTAGAACGCGTTTCGGGGCCAAGACACATGCTTGCTCTCCTAGCGACCGCTCGATGGCGCGCAGCTCGGCGTCGTCGAACTCGCGCAGTCCTGCGAGGCCGGACACGACGATGTCGACCTCCGGCCGGACGCCCTGTGCGATGCCGGCGTCCGCGAGCGCCGCGGCAATCGCGCGCTCGAGCGCGTGGGCCGACGCGTACACCAAAGAGACCTCGCGGGAGGGGGGCGAGAATGCGGTGCCATAGCCCGTCACTTCGCAGATGACGTTCGCGCAGCGGGCGCGCGCCGTGCTGGGCGTTTCCAGGGCGACGAGCGCCGCTCCTTCGCCGAGGAGCACCGGCGCCTCGCGATGGTTTGCCGCGGCAAGCCTATCGAAGGCAACGACCAGCGCCTCGCTCAACGCCTCTGCGCCGCCGACCAGCAGGACGTCGGCCCTCGCTTGGTCGAGGAAAATGTCGGCACAAGCAAACGCGTCAAGCCCGCCGCAGTTTCCGTCACTGACGCTCACGTTCAGGGCACGTAGCTCTTCCCAGATGCTCGCGTACCCGGCCGCGCTGTTCGAGACCGTGAGCGGGAATCGGGACGGATTGATATAACGCGCGTCCTCCAGAATGGCGACGCGATCGAGCTCCGTTATCACCTCGAGCGAGCCGTAGGCGTTCGAGGTGACGATACCGGCGCGATCGGGATGCCCGGCTGTCCACGCACCATCCAGCTTCAAGCCAGCGTCTTGCAATCCAAGCCGCGCCGCCACGATGAGGAGCTTCGTGAGACGATCCAGCGAGCGAAGCCCCTTGTCTCCCAGGTACTTGGTGGCGTCGAATCCGGGGACCGCCGCCTGCGCCGTGCTGGCGCGGGCAGGGCCCCTCCACGCTGGCGATGCGGGCTTGTCTCCAGCGGAAAGGGCGCCGGCGCGCATGCCTTCGAAAAAAGCCGCTCGGCCAATGCCGAGCGCAGAGACGATGCCGATGCCGGTCACTGCGCGAGGCTTCACGCGGGCACGCTCAAGAGGCGCTCGTCCAAGCGCGTGTCAAGGGGGGGCTCGCTCGCGGCACGCTCGTCCGGCGGAGGAAGGATGCCGGGGCGCGCAAAAACCGCCACCGCATTGTAGCCGCCGAACGCCAGCGAGTTGTTGACCACGACGTCGGCCTTGCCGCGCCGAGCCGTGTTGGCGACCACGTCCACGTCGCACTCTGGATCGGCGGTCTCATATCCGATCGTCGGCGGGTAGATTCCAGTCTCCAGAGTGAACACGCAGCCAATGGCCTCCAGCGCGCTCGCTGCGCCCATGCAGTGGCCGAGCATGCTCTTCATGCTCGAAACGGGGATTTGCTGGCGCCCAAAGACATCGCGCAGCACCCTAGATTCCGCCAGATCGTTGTGCCTCGTCCCCGTGCCATGCGCGTTGACGAAGTCCACCGACGCGGGAGACAGCCCCGAGCGGGCGATCGCAGAGCGCATCGCAACGACGCTGCCGGTGGCCTCCGGATGTGGCCGGGTGATGTGATAGGCGTCGCACGAGAGGCCGTAGCCGCCGACCTCGGCTTGCAGGCGCGCGTCGCGACGGAGCGCATGGTCTTCGCTCTCGAGCACGAGCAGCCCCGCGCCTTCACCCAGGACCAGCCCTTGGCGGTTCAGATCGAATGGCTGGCACCTCTCGGGCGCCATGGCAGCCAGTCGTACGAACCCGCTGAATTGCAGCTCCTGGACCATTTCGGCGGCACCGGTAATGACCACGTCCGCGGCGCCGCCGCGAATGAGATCGGCGGCGAACCCAATCGCGTAGTTGCCTGCCGCGCACGCGGCGGGCAGCGCGAGCACCATGCCCTG
>JALYHV010000412.1 GCA_030776205.1 Myxococcota bacterium
CCCATGCCCAGCCCGCTGCCGCTCCCCTCCGACGCCGGCGCGCCGAGCGACTAGCCCCACCGCCGCCTGGGCGCGGATTTGCGTCCAAAGGCGAATGCGGCTGCAAGCGCAAGCGCAGCCACCGCACCCCTGTACGCCAACGCCTCGAGCCCTTGCAGGGACGGCAGGCCCGGCGGCACCAAGGACCGAACCGGCACGCGCGGCGCGAAGAGGGGTGGGCTGCTCGCCTCGGTCCTTGGGCGCTCCGAATCGATCGGCGCCTGGTCGACACCGTTGACCCGCCGCTGCACCTCCGTGTCGAACGAGACCGCGAAGCCGAGCGCATCGACGTTGATCTTTACGGCGCCCGCCTTGACTCGAAGGCCCAATGACGCGGTGGTCTCCAGCGCTTCGGGCAGCGGAAACACGTGGCTCAGCGTTCGTTCGAAATTCCACGCGAGCTCGACGTGCTTCTTGGCGAGCTCCTGGTTTACGAGGCTGGTCACCCGACCGTCGACCATTGCTGGTAGGAGCGCCACGTTGGCGTGCTCGATCTCCGGCTTGAATACCAGCGCAGCCCCGTCACCACGGGCTTCGACTTCGAGACTCACGACTACGGCGGCGGAGCGAATCGAGACTGGGACATCCATGCCGAGCACGGGCCAATGAAGCGTGGCTGCGCAGACGATGCGGATTCCCCGGCCCGGTACCATCGACACTTCCGTCGGCTCGTCGAGGTCCAGCTGGCCATTGTCGCCGAGCCGGAAGCGCATGGGTGCAAACTGCGCGGCAATCGCGTGGAGATCGTCCTTGGTGAGGATTGCCTCGAGCCACATGCCGCCGCTGCGTTGCGAGTCGCATGCCATCCGCGAGAGCCGACCGTACTACGAAGGTGCTACGGTCTCGTCGACTTGCGTCGGAGTGGCGCGCGGCCCCGCACTCGCCCCTTCCGAGGCGCGGGGAACCTCGGCGCCCGCGCGGAGGTCGGCCTTTCGGGAGAGCGTACGGCGGTCGAAGCCGAGAATCCGCGCGGCCGCCGCTTTGTTCCCCCCGACTGCCGCGAGCACTTGCGCAATGTAGCGGCGCTCCAGCTCCTCGGCGGGAATGAGCTCGGAAGCGCCTACGCCCACGGCATCAGCGACCTTGCAGTGGCGCACCGTGTCGGGGAGGTCGTCCAGGCCGATGTGGTCGAACTCGGCCAGCGCGACGCCACGGTGAATGCAGTTCTGGAGCTCGCGCACGTTCCCCGGCCACGGATACGAAAGAAGCGCGTCGAGCGCCGCTGGCGTGAAGCCGACAATGCGCCGACCGGCTGGCTGCGACCTCTGCAGAATGTGTTGTGCAAGGAGCAGGATGTCTCGGCCGCGCGCGCGGAGCGGCGGCAAATCGACGCGCACGACGTTGATGCGATAAAAGAGGTCCTCGCGGAACCTCTTTGCCGCGATTTCGGCCTCGAGGTTCCTGTGCGTCGCTGCCACGACTCGCGCGTCGAACGCCGTCTCTGTGTCGCCCCCGACCGGACGAACGCGTCGTTCCTGGAGCGCGCGCAGAAGCTTGGCCTGCACCCCCGCTGGCATTTCGCCGATTTCGTCGAGGAACAGAGTGCCCCCAGAAGCTTTGACAAAGAGCCCTTTCCTCGCTTGGTGGGCGTCGGTGAACGCGCCTCGTGTGTGCCCGAAAAGCTCGCTCTCGAGGAGCTGCTCCGGCAGCGCCGCGCAATTGACGGCGACGAAAGGTCCGTTCGCGCGTGGGCCGCGAGAATGGATCGCCTTGGCGACGAGCTCCTTGCCACTGCCGCTCTCGCCAGTGACGAGCACTGTCACGTCGGTCGTGGCAACTCGCTCGATGAGGCCGTACACTTTCGTCATCGGCGGGCTGGAGCCGACCAGCTCCTCGAACGGATCCCCAGGGCCGCCCTCGCGCAAGCGTCGCGCCTCGATACGCAGCGAGCGGGCCCTGACGCCGCGGTCCAAGGCGGTGGCGAGCGCGCCCATGTCGAGGGGCTTCGTGACGTAATCGAACGCGCCGGCATGAATCGCGGCGAGAGCGGAGTCCATGCTTCCGAACGCGGTCATCACGATGACGGGAATGTCTCGTCCGGAGGCTCCAACGCGGGCGCAGAGCTCCACCCCCGAGAGGGATTGCATGTTGACGTCCGTCAGAACGACGTCGATGCCGCCGGCCTCGAGCCGCCGAAGCGCCTCCTCCGGTGATTGGACCACGCTGACCTGGTACTTCCGAGAACAGAGCTCGGCTCCGAGGACCAGGCAGAAATTCGGGTCGTCGTCGACGACCAAGACGTGTTTGCTCATCGCGCGTCCTCTCACGAAGGAATGGCCGTTGCCCGTCGCGTGGCGAGCGACGCCAACTCGGTGCGGCCCGGAGGCGGGCTTAGCATGAGGTGTACCGAGAGATGCGACGCACGGTTGGCAGCCGTCCTCGGCCAAGTTGGCCACGCAAGGCAGGTTCGTAGCGCAACTCGTGACGCCGGCGGTGAAAAATGCCTCACCCCGCGCGCGCTCTTGCCACGCTGTGACACGGAGGCCGGCTCGCCTCGCGGTGGCGCGCCGTTGACGCTATGCGACGACGACAAAACCGTTGCGAACCGGGGGGATGCCGCTCGCCGGCATGCGCGCTTGCTAGAGGCGGCTACGCTGGCTTACTTTCCCGCCGGCGCGGGCTGGTGCCGGGCTCGGCGCATCGAATGGGCGACGGCCGACACATCGACGGAGACACGCTCAACGGTGGACATCGACAAGCGCACCCTCACCCATCTCCAGACCCTGGAGGCCGAGAGCATTCACATCCTCCGCGAGGCCGTCGCCGAATTCGAAAACCCGGTGATGATGTATTCCATCGGCAAAGACAGCTCGGTGATGCTGCGCCTGGCGCAGAAGGCGTTCGCGCCGGCGGCGCTGCCGTTTCCCCTGCTCCACATCGACACGACTTGGAAGTTTCGGGAAATGATCGCTCACCGGGACCGGACCGCGCGCGAGGTCGGCGCTGAGCTCATCGTCCACACGAACCCGGAGGGTTTGACGCAGAACATCAACCCCTTCGACCATGGGAGCAGCAAGTACACCACCGTCATGAAGACCGAGGCGCTCAAGCAGGCGCTCTCGAAGCACCAGTTCGACTGCGCGTTCGGCGGCGCGCGGCGCGACGAGGAGCGTTCGCGGGCGAAGGAACGCGTCTACTCGTTTCGCGATCGGTTCCAGCAATGGGACCCCAAAAATCAGCGTCCCGAGCTGTGGTCGCTCTACAACGCGCGAATCAATCCCCGCGAGAGCGTGCGAGTCTTTCCTCTGTCCAACTGGACTGAGCTCGACGTGTGGCTTTACGTGTGGGCGGAGGATATCGCGCTCGTGCCGCTGTATCTGGCCAAGGCCCGACCGGTGGTCTCCCGGAGCGGTGCCCTGATCATGGTCGACGACCATCGCATGCGCCTCGAGCCCGGTGAGCGGCCGTCTGAGCGTGTCGTCCGTTTTCGAACGCTCGGCTGTTATCCGCTCTCCGGAGCCATAGAGTCTACCGCGACGACCGTGCCGGAGGTCATTCGAGAGATGCTCCTGACGTCCGTTTCCGAACGACAGGGCCGCCTCATCGACCACGACGAAGACGCTTCGATGGAGAAGAAGAAGCGCGAGGGATACTTTTGATGGCGTCGGAACGGGAGCTTATTCGGTCGGACATCGAGGAGTACCTGCGGCGGTACCAGGGCAAGGAGCTTCTTCGCTTCGTCGCGGTCGGCTCGGTCGACGACGGCAAGTCGACGCTCATCGGGCGGCTGCTCTACGACACGGGGTCAGTGTTCGAGGATCAGCTCGCCGCGGTCAAAAAGGCGTCGCATATGGCGGGGACGGACATCGACCTGTCACTGCTCACCGACGGTCTTGCCGCGGAGCGCGAGCAGGGGATCACCATCGACGTTGCGTACCGCTACTTCAGCACCGAAAAGCGAAAGTTCATCATCGCCGACACACCCGGGCACATCCAGTACACGCGCAACATGGTCACCGGCGCCTCGACGGCGAGTGTGGCCATCATTCTGATCGACGCGCGCCTCGGCGTCCTCCAGCAGAGCCGGCGTCACGCGTACATCGCTTCGCTCCTCGGCATTCCTCACCTCGCGGTGTGCGTCAACAAGATGGATCTGGTCGCGTACGATCGCGCCACCTTCGCGAGCATCCAGGCCGACTTTGCCTCGTTCAGTCGGTCGCTTTCGTTCGGGTTCACGAGCGTGACCTTTTTTCCGATCAGCGCGCTAGAGGGGGCGAACTGCGTCCACCGCAGCGAGAAAACGCCCTGGTACGAGGGGCGGACCGTGCTGGAGTTTCTCGAGTCGGTCCCGGTCGCCGAGGATCGCGTCGGGCCAGCGTCATTCCGCTACCCCGTGCAGTACGTCCTGCGGCCGAACCTCGACTACCGCGGCTTCGCGGGTCGGGTGGTCTCCGGCGTCGCTCGGAAGGGCGATCCCGTGATGGTGCTGCCTTCCGGCCGGACGAGTCGGATCAAGGCCATCGACTTCTTCGAGGGCGAGCTCCCCGTCGCCTCGGCGCCGCAGTCGGTCGTGCTCCGCCTCGAAGACGAAGTCGACGTCAGCCGCGGCGACATGCTCGTGCACCCAGCCGACGTGCCCCAGATCCGGCGGACGTTCGAAGCGCACCTCGTGTGGATGAGTGACGCGGCGCTCGATCCTGGCAAGACGTACTTGCTCAAGCACACCACGCAGACCGTGCGGGTGGACGTCGACCGGGTGCATTGGCGAAAGGACATGGACACGCTGGAGGAGCGTCCGGCGCTCACGCTGGCGCTGAACGACATCGGCCGCGTGACGCTCACCGCGCACCGGGTGCTCTACCTCGACCCCTACGCGTCGAATCGCGAGACGGGCTCATTCATTCTCATCGATTCCATCACCAATGGCACCGTGGGTGCCGGAATGGTGATCGGCGAAATAAGCGATTCGGGTGGCAGCCAGGATCTCGTTGCGGCCCTTCGTGACGCGGGCGAGGGCGAGCGGGGTCGTTCGCGATCGCAGGTGAGCGCCGACGAGCGGCGCCGTCGCTTCGGCGTCGCTCCATGCATCGTGCTTCTCGCCGGAGCAGGTGCGCGCCCCCAGGAGCTCGCTTACGCGGTGGAACGGCGGCTCTTCGACGTTGGCGCCAGCGCGGTGGTCCTCGGCAGGCCCGTCATGGCGAGCTGCTTGGAGGGGGCGTGCGCCGTGGCGGACGCGGGGCTGGTCGCGGT
>JALYHV010000413.1 GCA_030776205.1 Myxococcota bacterium
CGATCCACGACCGGATGCCCCTGATTGTGGAATGCGAAGGGTGGGCACGGTGGCTAGACCCCGCCCTCACCGGGACGGATGCAATCGCTGCGATGCTCTCGCCACGCACGCCGCCGCTCCTGGTTTACGCGGTGAGCACGCATGTCAACGACCCGGCGCACGACGATGCCCGATGTGTCGAGCCCTTCGACCCCGTGCAGCGCGGACTCTTTGCTTGAGGGCGCTCTACTGCACGCCGGCGCGGCGCGTGGTCAGGAGGTCATTTCGGAATCGATCTGATCCAGGCTCGGACCCGACGCGAGGCGGCGCAGTGCCGCGTCGATCGCCGAACGGTCTTCTTCGCTGGCGTGGAGCGCCGACACGCCCGACCGCTGTGCGAGGTAGCGCACGCAAGCGGCCTCCAGCGCGCTGAGGAGGGCGCGGCGCCGGACCTTTATTGCCGGCACATTGTAGCTCAGCTCGTAGCCCACTGTTCCGCGCGCAATCCGCAAAGCCTGCACGTTTCCCCGGCAGTCTGCCAGTTGCCGGACAATGGCGCAGAGCGCGAGAGCGCGGCGCCGAGCGCGCCGAACATTCGGGTCCTCGAACAGCGCAAAGCTCCTGTTCCGGGACAACAAGCCGGGGACCAAAGCCATTGCGACGACGAGCTCCTCGCGGTTGAACGTCTCGGCCCCTGCGCGCTGCGCCCCTTCACGCATCGGCTGCCTCGCCGAGCTGCTCCGGCACGGGCTCCGCAGCCGCAGCTATGCCGGCCAGCTGCAATCTCTGCGCCTGATGGCTGGTACGCAGCGCGGTGATGAGCTCGTCGAGGTCACCATTCATGACCCGATCGAGCTTGTTCAACGTCAGGCGTATACGGTGATCGGTCACGCGATTTTGCGGAAAGTTGTACGTCCGGATCTTCTGGCTGCGTTCGCCCGTAGACACCATGCTCTTGCGCGTCGCGGCCTCCTGCGCTTCCTGCCTCTCGCGCTCGATTTCGAGCAAGCGCGCTCGGAGAACTTTGAGCGCTTTGGACTTGTTCTTCAACTGCGATCGTTCGTCTTGGCACTTGACGATAATGCCACTTGGCTTGTGCAAGATCTGAACAGCACTGTTCGTGGTGTTCACACCCTGCCCGCCCGGTCCTCCGCTCGCCGCGATGCTTATCTCGAGATCCTTCTCGTCGACATAGACTTCCACGTCGTCTGCCTCGGGGAGCACCGCGACAGTCGCGGTGGACGTGTGGATCCGACCCTGCTGCTCGGTGGCAGGAACCCGCTGCACGCGGTGTACCCCTCCCTCGAATCGCAGATGCGAGTAGACGTCCTTGCCAACGATCAGTGCGATGCATTCCTTGTGCCCGCCCGCGGCGCTTTCGCTTAGATTGAGGATTTCGATCTTCCAGCGATTGGTCTCCGCATAGCGAGCGTACATCCGGAACAAGTCGGCGGCGAAGAGTGCCGCCTCTTCCCCGCCTTCCCCGCTCCTAATTTCGAGAATCGTGTTCCGCCGGTCCGTGGGATCAGGCGGCAGCAGGAGCACCTCTATCGCCTGCTCCAGCCGACCTCGCTCGCCGGTAAGCTGCTCGAGCTCGGCCTGGGCCAGCTCGCGCAACTCGGGATCAGAGAGCGCGTCCTCATCGTCTTCAATTTTTCTCTGCAATTCGCGGTAGCGCGAAAAGGAGTCCACCACCGGCTGAAGGTCGCTTCGCTCCTTGTTAAGCTTCGTGAGCTTCGCTCGATCAGAGACGACCTCTGCCCGGCACAGGAGCTCTTCGAGATCGCCGTATCGACGAACGAGCTGCTCGAGCTTTTCGATCGGGAGCATTGACCAGCTCCCTTTAGCATAGCGAATTGCTCAGGCGCCGGCGCGAAGCCGGTCTGCCGTGAGAAGCGCTTCGTAATTGCGGAAGACGACGTCTTCGCGACCCGCGTCCCTGACGCCGCTCGGCAGCTCACTTTGGTGCTGTCTGAAGAGTGTCACGCGTAGGCTTGCCAGGGCGACTTCGAGCTGGGCGTCGTCCGGCTCCGCCGTCGTGATCCTCTGGACGAGAAATCCAGGCCAGAGGAGAGCGCGCAAGGGGCCCCTCGTACCGAAGCGCGCGAGGAGCCGCTGCAGTTCGAACGCGAGCGCCGCTATCAATGGCAAGAACGGAAGCTTCTCGATGAAGAAAGCAAGGTTATCGAACACTACGCTTCCGGTGTGGATGCGGGGCAGCCCAGCGCCCACGGCAGCGAATACAATAATCGACACGAGCGCGACCATGACCAGGAAGGTCGTTCCGCAACGCGGGTGCAAGGTCGTTTTTTTTCGCGCGCTCTCGACGGTGAGGGGCTCGCCCGCCTCGTACGTGCTGATCGTCTTGTGCTCTGCGCCGTGATATTGGAAGACGCGGCGGATGTCGGAGACGCGCCGGATGGCGAGCAAATAGCCGACGACAATCGTCAGCTTGAACACACCGGTAAGCGCCTGGAAGCCGGCGCTCTGCACGCCGAGCTTCAGACCGAGCGAGCGATCCAAAGCTGCAGCGGCAGCCTGCGGCAGCGCAACCAAGAATGCCACTGCAATGAAGCCCATGAGCCAGGTGCCCCTGCCGCGACCGCCCTCACGCGCAGAAGCCGCACGGGTGGCAGTCGCATCGTCGCGTGCGACCGTGGCCAACAGAAATAGGGCCAGCGCAGACAGGATTCCGACGCCGGGTCCCGGGGGCGGTGCCGGGCGGAGAGCGCTCGACGAGGTCCAATCGTTCTGCGCCGATTCGACGCTGAAGCGTAAGGCTTCGCTGCCGAGACGAAGAGACTCGATTAGCGATACCACGCCGCGGACCAGTGGCCAGCGCGCAGCACCGGACGGCGAGTCGCCCATCGCGCGCTCGCGAACGTGCAACGCCCCGTCGGCGCGACGAACAACGACGGCAAACGACGAAGGCGCGCGCATCATCACGCCCTCGAGCACTGCTTGACCGCCGATGTAGGGCCGCTCACCGAACGGAACGGACCGACGAATCGGCACCGCGGCCGCCAAACGGCGGCGCGATGCGCGACCAGTCACTTCGCCTCGGTCGTAGTCGGTGCGGCTTTCGAGGGCGCCTTCTTCTCGTAACGCTTTCGGAAGCGATCGACTCGACCGGCGGTGTCGATCAGCTTCTGTGTGCCGGTGTAAAACGGGTGACACGCGGAGCAAACGTCAACCTGGAAGTCGCCGCGAGTCGAGTGCGTGACGAAGCTGTTGCCGCACGCGCAGCTGACACGCGCCGGAGGGTAGTTGGGGTGGATGGCTTCCTTCATGGCAGACGTCAGAAGCTAATCAGTCCCGCGAGCTTTGCAACCGGCAGGGGCGGCCAGCCACACTCTCGATGTCCGAGTGGGAAAGGTCCGGCGGGATGCGCTGCACGTTTCCACGAGCAAAGTCTGGGGGGGGTGGGACACGCCCATCGTCTCAGAAGGGTATGTCATCGTCATTACCACCGACATCCGTGGGCATTTCGGTCGTGCGCCCGCGCGAGGCAGTCGAACCTCCAGCCGCGCCTTCCGCGAAGTCGTCGTACGGCACGTCAGCGGGACCGGCCTCCCGCGTAGCCCGTCCCCCGCCGGTCTCGCGAACACTCCCCTCACCCCGACCGCGCCCACCACCCGGGAGCACGATGTTGCTTGCCACGACCTCCGTCGAGTAGCGCTTCTCGCCATTTTTTTCGTAGCTGGACGTCTGGAGCCGACCTTCGACGAAAAGGGAATCACCCTTCTGCAGGATCTTTCCCAGCGCCTCGGCCCTCCGACCCCACACCGTGACGCGGTGCCATTCGGTCCGCTCCTGCCGGACGTTGTTGCGGTCGAGATAGCTCTCGTTCGTGGCTAGGCGAAGCTTCAGCACCGCCTGACCGCCCGGGGTGACCTTCAAGTCCGGGTCCGCCCCGAGGTTTCCGAGCAGCATCACGCGGTTCAAGCCTTCGGCCATGGCGCAAACTCCTTCGTCGAGGGACGACCTCCTTTACGCTGGGGCGGTCGCGGGCGCTAGTGCCCGCTCGGTCACCGCGCTACGGTCAGCGGACCTGCGGGGCATTGGCCCCGTCAGCTGTCGCTCCACGGCCTGCGCCCACTTCCGCCTCGCCACGCTCCTGTCAAATGCCCCTCGACCATTTGCGCAAGCGCATCGACGAACTCGATGACGGCATCCTTCGGCTCCTCGACGAACGCGCTCAGATCGTGGGCGAGGTCGCTCGCGTCAAGCGCGCGGCCAACCTGCCGACCTATGACCCTGAGCGCGAACGGCAGGTGCTCGACCGCCTCGCCGCGCGTGCCGGCCCATTCCCCGCGCACGCCATCCGCGCCGTTTATCGCGAAGTGATGAGCGCGTGCCTGGCGCTCGAGGAGCCGATGAAGGTCGCGTATCTCGGGCCCGAGGGGACCTTTTCTCACGCCGCCGCACGCGCATTCTTTGGTTTGGCAGCCGCCTATATGGATGCCACGACTTTCGAGGCCGTTTTCGACACCGTTGCGCGGCGCGAAGCCCAATACGGTGTCGTGCCCATAGAGAACTCGAGCGAGGGTTCCTCCAACACCGCGATTGACGCGCTCATCAATGGGGGCCTTTTGATTCGCGCGGAGCTCGAGCTCGACGTTTCGCAGTGCCTACTCACGCGCGTTACGGGCCTCGCATCCGTCGAGCGGGTTTACTCGCACGCTCAGCCGCTCGGACAGTGTCGCGTGTGGCTCGCCAAGAATATGGGAGGCGCCCAGCTCGTGCAGGCAACTTCTACGGCTGCCGCGGTGCGTGAGGCTCTCTCCGATCCGCGAGGTGCGGCCATAGCGAGCCGACTCGCCTCCGAGCTTTACGGGTTGCCCGTCGCACGCGAGCGCATCCAGGACAACTCCGAGAACGTCACGCGGTTCGTGCTCGTTGCGCTCGAAGACGCGCCGCCAACCGGAAACGACAAAACGACTATTGCTTTCAGCGTGCGCGCCGGCCAGGCGCGCGGCGCGCTGCTCCGAACACTCGCCATCTTCGATGAAGAGGAGATCAATCTGACACGCATCGAGTCGCGTCCAAGCCGAGAGAAACCGTGGGACTACGTATTTTTGGCCGACCTCGAAGGGCACCGGGAGGACCCAGGAGTTGCTCGCGCCATGGATCGTTTGCGCGAGCGCTGCCCATTGCTCAAGCACCTCGGGAGTTATCCTAAGGCGCGAGGGACGACGTCGGATTCCTCCGGATGAACGACGTTCGAACATTGATCGTCGGCGGCGGCATCACGGGGCTCGCCACGGCCGCCGCGCTATCGGCGGCTGGCGACCCGGACTACCTCGTCCTCGAAGCGGATGCCGAGATCGGCGGCTGGTGCAAGACAGTAAAGAAGGACGGGTTCGTCTGGGACTATTCGGGGCACTTTTTTCATTTCAAACATCCGGACATCGAGCGATGGCTTCGAGACAGAATGCCCAACGAATCGATCCGCGTAGTGCAAAAGAAATCATTTATCGCGTACCGGGGCCGGTGGGTGGATTTTCCCTTTCAGAAAAACATTCACCAGCTGCCGCAGGCGGAGCTAATTGACTGCCTGCACGACCTCTATTTTGCGAGGTCGTCCGACGTGAAGCGAGGCGCGCCGCTGCCCGAGAACAATTTCAAGGAGATGCTCCAAGCGCGCTTCGGCCAATCAATATGCGACCTGTTTCTCGTGCCTTACAACGAGAAGCTTTACGCGTGCGACCTCGCCACGCTCGACAAGGATGCGATGGGGAGGTTTTTTCCTCACGCTGATCTGACGGACATCATCCGCAACATGAAGCAACCGGACAACGCGAGCTACAACGCGACGTTCACATACCCGCAGGGGGGCGCGTTCGAGTACGTCAAGGCCCTCGCCAGCTCTGTTCGTCCAGGCGCGATAGCGTTGGGGGAGTCTCTCGTTTCCGTCGACGTCCGCAAGCGCGTGGCGCGGACGCCCAGGCGCGAGATCCGCTTCGAGCGCCTCGTCTCGAGCGTCCCGTTCAACCGTTTTGCGACGATCTGCGGCCTGGATCACGACCCATCGACATGGGCATACAACAAGGTACTCGTCTACAACCTCGGGTTCGATGCCAAGGGCCACACGGGCGTGCACTGGGTTTACTACCCTTCGCGTGACACGGTTTTTTATCGCGTCGGCTGGTACGACAACATCTTCGACGACGATCGGATGAGCCTGTACGTCGAGGTCGGCTTCGCCCGGGACGCGCCGGTCGATACGGCGGCAGTGCGGGAACGCGTTCTCGCCGATCTGCGGCGTGAAGGAGTGCTGACCACTCAAAAGCTCGTGGCAGAACATTCGGTCGTGCTGGACCCCGCGTACGTTCACATCACCAAGCAGTCACTAGCCGAGCACAAGCGCCTGACGGCGTCGCTGCAGGAGCACGGGGTTTGGTCGCTCGGCCGATACGGCGGCTGGACCTACTGCGCGATCGAAGACAATATCGTCGAGGCTCGAGCGCTCGTGAGTAGCTGGCAGTAGTCGCACGCCGCGATCACGAGGTAAAAAAACAAAAGGCCCTCCTCGCGAGAGTTTCGCATGTTCCTCTTCAACTTCGGCAGCTTTTCGTAGTAGGTGGCTCATCGTGGCAGCCGTCCAGCGTCCCCCCTCCGCCGCTAACGCGGATCCGCACATTTCGATCGTCATTCCTGTCTACAACGAGCAGGCGATCCTTCACGCCGCCGTGGTCGATCTGCGCGAGCGCCTAAAGCCGCTCGGTTGGAGCTACGAAATCATCCTCGCCGAAAACGGCTCCAAAGATCGCACGATCGAGATCGGACACGAACTCGCCGCAAAGTACTCTGACCCAGCTGACGGTCAAGTGAAGCTCATAAGCATGGGCGAGCCGAACTACGGCAAGGCGCTGAAGCAGGGAATCCTCCTTGCGCGCGGAAACATCGTGTTGTGTGACGAGATCGATCTTTGCGACACAGATTTTCATCGCCGCGCCGTCGAGATCATCGAGACCGGCGAGGCTGACCTGGTGGTCGGGAGCAAGCTCGCCGTTGGCTCCGCCGACGAGCGACCGCTCATCCGTCACGCCGCAAGCATCGCCTACTCCACGCTGCTGAAAGTCATGCTCGGCTTCCGTGGGACGGACACCCACGGCCTGAAGGCGTTCCGGCGCGCGGCGCTTCTGGATACCGTTCGGTCCTGTCTAATCGAGAAAGACGTGTTTGCGAGCGAGTTCGTGATCCGTGCCGATCGGGGGGGGGTCATCATCAAGGAGATTCCCGTGCAAATCATTGAGAAGCGGCCTCCGAGCATCAATCTGTTCAAGCGTGTCCCGAACGTGCTCAAGAGCGTCGTGAAGCTGACCTGGTCGATCCGCGTGCGAGGCTGAGCCCATTAGCGCTGGCAAGCGCGCAAACACTGCATGCGCATCCTGTATGGCGTCGTCGGAGAGGGAATGGGCCACGCGACGCGCAGTAAAGTCGTGTGCGAGCACCTCATCAACAGCGGTCACGAAGTGAAGATCGTCGTGAGCGGGAGGGCGCACGCGTTCCTCTCCCGCACATTCGATGACGTGGTGGAGATCAGAGGCCTCACCATCCGGTACGTGGACAATCGAATGGACCGCGATGGCACGCTCGCTCGAAACGTCCTGGCTGCGCCGGGCATGCTCACGGCGAACGTCGGCGCGTACTTCGAAAGAGTGGCCGGTTTTCGTCCCGACGCGGTCATCAGCGACTTCGACTCTTTTGCCTACCTGTACGCCAAGCGCCATCGGGTGCCGATCCTGTCGCTCGACAACCAGCAAATTATCAGCCGCTGCAGAATGCCTAAATTTGCGAAGCACGGTGTGAAGGTCGATTACCAGATGACCAAAGCATTCGTTCGCGCGAAGCTTCCGGCCTGCGATCACTACCTCCTGACGACCTTCTTTTATCCTCCCGTACGCAAGCGCTACGCGAAGAACACGACGCTCGTTCCGCCCATCGTTCGACGCGAAATCGTCGAAGCAAAAGCGCGCGCGCGGCCTGGCGAACACGTGCTCGTCTACCAGACGTCGGGCAGCGACCTGTCGCTGCTGGTTGAGTTGAACGCAGTCCGGGAGGAACGATTCGTCGTATACGGGCTGCAAAAGAGCCTGCGGCGCGGAAACTGCACCCTGAAGGAGTTTAGCGAGGAAGGGTTCGTCGGAGATCTGGTCACTGCGCGCGCGGTGATCGCCAACGGCGGACTCTCCCTCATCAGCGAGGCCGTCTATCTGGGAAAGCCCGTGCTCAGTGTTCCCGTCGGTAACCAGTACGAACAGACCTTGAACGCACGATACCTCGAGCAGCTCGGGTATGGCCTTGCATCGGAGCGTATTCGCGCTGACCTCGTCGGACTGTTTCTGCGAGAAGCTCCAAAGTACGCGTCGCGCGTCGCCAAACACAGGCAGGACGGCAATCGGGAATCGTTCGCTCAGCTCGATCGCGTGCTGGACCGCTTCGAGAGAAGGGCAAAGCGTGCCGCAAAGGGCAAAGCCGCGACGGGGTGATCGCGACCGCGCGCGTGCATCGCCCCACACCCGGAACAGCGGCGCACGTGGACCCTTTTGCGCTTGGGATGCGGCGGCGATCAATTCGCGTTAGGTTCGCGCCGAATGCCCGGCGCCTCCTCAGAACGTTTGCTCTCCGTGCCGCCAATAGCCGTCACGATGCGGACGGCGGAAGAGCCCCTTCCACGCGACGAGGTCGACGTGGCCGTCGTGGGGGGCGGCATCAACGGGACCGGCGTCGCGCGTGACCTCGCGCTACGTGGGCTCAAGGTCGCGCTGTTCGAGCGAAACGATCTCGCCTTTGGCGCGAGCGGCAATTCCAGCGGCATGATCCACGGTGGGGTCCGGTACTTATCGCGAGCACCGCACGTCACGGAGAGCTCGTGCCGCGATTCGGGTTACATCCAGCAAATCGCGTCGCACATGCTCTTTCGCATCCCCTTTCTGATGCCGGTGCGAAGCGGTCCACAAGGTCGAATCCTGCTCGATCTCACGGACGCATACTTTCGCGCTTACGATGACTACCAGCCGCTGAAGAAAGGCAAGCCCCATTGCCGTCTGGACCGGTTCGAGCTCGCGCAGCTCGAGCCTGGATTGGTCGGCAACGTGGTCGGCGGGATCACCTTCGACGAATGGGGAGTCGACGGCGTGCGTCTCTGCGTGCATAACGCACTGGACGCCATCGAGCGCGGTGCGCGGGTCCACGCTCACGCAACGGTCGAGTCCATCGAGCGCATCGGTGCCAGCGGCGGCGCTGGGGCCCGCAAGCTGGGTCCGCGGTATGTCGTCGAAGCACGCGACCACTTCTCCGAGGAACGCCTTCGTGTCCGGACCCGCGTCGTCGTCAACGCCACGGGGGCCTGGAGCCCGGTCACCGCGGCGCTTGGCGGTCTTCCGCAAACGCGGGTGCGTGTGCGTCCGGGCAAGGGTATTCACGTCGTGCTCGATCGCCGGCTGACCAACTACGGCATCACTTCAGAGGCGATCGACGGCCGACAAATCTTCCTGTACCCCTGGCAGAACGTCAGCGTCCTCGGAACGACCGATGACGATTATTATGGCGACCTCGACGACGTGCACGCCACGAGCGAGGAGGTGCGGTACCTGATGCAGGGCGTGGCGCGGGTGTTCCCGAGCGTGCGCGAAGCGCGCGCTATTGGTACCTATGCTGGCGTCCGGCCCTCCCTCTATGCCTATGGTCAGAACGAGGACGCGCTCTCCCGCGACCACGAAGTCATCGATCATGAGGCAGACGGAGTGCCCGGCGTCTACTCGATGGTCGGGGGCAAGCTCGCGAGCTACCGCTGGTTCGCACAAGAGCTTTGCGATCGCCTCGCGCCGAAGGAGTTCGGCGTCCAGGTCCCTTGCGCGACGCACCGACGCCCGCTCCCGGGGGGCGACGGCGCTCTGGACGCGCTCGAGGTAGCAACCAAGCATCGCGTCACGCCCGTCGCGGCGCGCCGTCTTGTCTTTCGGCACGGGACTCGCGCGCTCCACGTCCTCGAGCGCAGCGCGCGACACCCGGCAGAGGGTGACGTCACCTGCCCGTGCGAGCCCGTCCTCGAGGCGGAAGTGCGGCACGTCGTTCGGGAGGAGATGGCCCAAACGATCGATGACGTCGCGCGGCGAACTCGGCTGGGTCTCGGGGCGTGCGGCGGAATGCGGTGCGCCGCGCGGTGCGCGCAGATCATCGCCGACGAAAGGGGGCTTTCGCCCAAGGAGGCGTGCGCAATGGCCCGCGGCTTCATCGCGAGGCAGGCGAGAACGAGGCTGGTCGCACTTGGGCCAACTCAGGCGCGGCAGGAAGCGCTCCTCGTCGCGCATGTCCGTTCCTCACTCGGAGAGACGTGAGGACCATCGTCGTCGGGGCAGGCGTCGCCGGGACCGCGGCGGCGCTGGCCGCTGCGTGGGCTGGAGCGCGCGTGACCGTAGTCGACGCGGGCGCCGGCGCGTCGACCCTGTCGACCGGGGCCATCGACGATATCCCGTGGCAGTCGGCGTCCGCGAAGCCTTCTCCTGCGT
>JALYHV010000414.1 GCA_030776205.1 Myxococcota bacterium
GCAATGACGATTCAGCGCCGACCGAGCCTGGCTCTCTGCCCCCCACGCCGTTTCGTTTCGAGAAGATCGGGCGGGCGCCGCTTTCGCTACAGCGGATCTGCGACCTCAGGTCGTTCGGCGACGACCTTTACGCGGCGCACGCGAACCAACCGCTCGGCACCGATGGAGCGACGATTAGCCGCTTCCGCTGGGTCGATGGCCGGCCGCTCTTTTCCGTAGCGTTCGACTGGAACAGGCCCGGCGAGCCGGTGCGCGGTGGCGGGGCGGGCCAGGGCTTCCTGCGTGTGCGCGCCATTGACGGGCGACTCTTCGTCCCCGACGCCGATCCGCCGTACGCGGGCTTTGGCATCGCCGACCGTGGGACCGAGGGGTACGTCTTCGTCTCCGATGGGCGCGGCCGCTTCGCCCCCGCGTCGAGCCCGGGCCACCGTCCGCCCCCGTCGCCCAAGAAGGCGGCGTCCACGCTCGAGGCCGACGGAGGGGAGCTGCAAGACGGGCGTGCCGGTGCTGGCGTCGTTCCGCGCGCCTATCACGATATCGACGTCATCCGGTATCGCGGCCATGTGTACGTGTCCACGGGGTCGGTCCCGCCGACTGAGCGGGCGTGGCACGGCGCTTCGCCGGGCGCGCTCCACGTGGCCGACCCCTCGTGGTCGCGCTGGTCATACTGCGCGGAATACCCCTTCCCCTGGCAAGAGGGCGTTTGGCGGCTCACGTTCCTGGTCCGCTACCGTGGGCGCCTCTTTGCGGGGATTCAAGATTTCGACGGGCGCGAGAAGAACGACTACGTCGTCTTTTCGGGGCACTCGGGCGACCAGCCGTTGTCGCGCGAAGATGGGCGCGGCGTGCGGGTAACGACGGCGGGCGGAGCGCTCACGCTCCGCTGGTTCGCCGACGCGGGGCGGCTCTGGTGGGTTGCCCTGGAAAAGGACGGCGCCGTGACACTGCGCGTCTCGGACGACGGAGAAGCCTGGCACGACATCGATCTTCCGGCGAACGCGGGCAGGCCGTCGGACGTCGCTCGATTTCACGATGCAATCGTCGCCCTCACCGAGCGAGGGCTATGGCGTGTCGATGTCTCGCCCGCAGCCGAGCTGGCCCGCGTCGACGAGAAGGCGACACCGTTCGCAGTCAGCGACGCGTTCTGCGCGGCGCCGCTCGCAGTTTACCGCGGCGGGCTTTACGCCGGAGGGCAGCGCGACGGTGCGCTCTGGCGCGTCAGGTCGAGCCAATGAGCTCGTGGGAACGTCCCCACGCGCCGGGACGGAATGCCTATGCGCGCTGAAAGGGCCGGGTCATAGGCCCATTGGGAAATCGAGCGTGCGGTGCTTGCGCCAGGCGCGATCGCCGCCCGCAATCTTCTTCTCGGCAAGCTCGTGCATCAGCAGGTTGAGTGGCCAATACGCGATGTTCTGGATCCACGAGTGCTTCATCCCGAAATCGTAACGCCTGCGAATCGAAGACATGGAGTACATCGACTGCCACGCCCGCACCCACCCCGAGCGGAGCGCCTCGCGGGTCATCGTCGCGGGTCGATAAAACGGCGCGTCGGTGTCGTGATCGCTCGTCAACCACCAGCGGTCTTTGGTCATGCGCCCTTCCGCCTGAAGGCGCTTGTACAGCGCGGTGCCAGGGTAGGGCGTCAGCAACGCAAAGACAGCCATCGTGACTTTGGCGTCGATGCAGAACTCCACCGTGCGCTCGAAAGAGTCCGGCGAGTCGTCGTCGAGACCGAAAATGAAGCTCCCCCAGACGCCAATTCCGTGATCCGAGAGACAGCGTACGACTTCGCGGTATTTGTGCGGTTTGTTCTGTTTCTTGCCGGCGTGCCGCACGACGTCGTCGGTCACTGACTCGAAGCCGATGAGGAGTGCGCGGCACCCCGAGCGGGCCATCACCGCCACGTTCTCCACCCGATGCAGCGCGGCCAGCGAGGCCTGGCCCACCCAGTGCTTGCGCAGGGGCACCATCGTCTCGAAGAGCTCGTGGCTGTACTTGGTGTGAATCATCACGTTGTCGTCGCCGAAGAGGATGCGCTGACCACACGTTTCGAGCTCCGCGATCACCTCTTTTACGGGACGAAATCGAAACTTCGTGCCGTTGTATGTCGAGACGCTGCAGAACTCGCAGGGAAAGGGGCAGCCGCGCGTGGTCTGGACCACGTCGAACGGCACGTAACGGACGGACTTGATGAGGTCTCGCCGCGGGTGGGGCAAATCGACGAGCGGCGGGTAATCGTCATGCTTGTAGATCGCTCTGTGGAGGAGCGACTTCGTCCGTCCGAGCTTGCCCGACCTCGCGTCGCGAACGACATCTTGCCATATCCATTCCGCCTCGCCGCTGACCACTGCGTCGGCGTGCCCGAGTGCCTCTTCCGGCAAGGCGGTGACATGGATTCCGCCGAGGACGACGCGGCTTCCGCGCGCGCGATACGCGTCGGCGATGGCGTACGATCGCGCGGCGGTCTTGGAGTTGACGCTGATGCCGACGAGGTCCGGCGCGTCGCCTTCACGCTCCAGATCGATGGGATCGAGACCATCGTCGCGGAACGTGAGCTCCACGTCGTCTGGGGTGTGGGCGGCCAGCGTCGCCACCCAGAGCGGCTTGATGTACGTCGAGTCTTCGTTCGAAGGGGCGACGAGGTGAACTCGGAAGGGTGACGTCATGGCCGGTGAGTATAGGCCCGGGGCCAAGGTGGTGTCGCAGACGAAAGGCGCGGCCCGCCGCCCGCCAGGGGACAGCCGAAACCTTGCGTATTATGGTAGGGGACGCAGTGAGCCGCGCATGGATGGCAGACACGGGGGGAGGCGGCACCCAAGCGCACTCGGCCGTAAGACGGGAGAGCGCCGCAATCCCAAAAAACGCCGGCTGGTGCGACGCCTTGCAGCCGGAGGGCGCATCAGACCCCCGCGACCGACAACCCCACGAAGGGGACGCCGAGGCGCCCCGGTAAAGGACAGACGCCCATGGCAAAAATGAATGCCGTTCAGGTGACCAAGGCTGGGACCCCCTTGGAGCTCGTGCAGCGTGACGTGCCCGAGCCGCGCGCCGGGCAAGTTCGGATCAAAGTGGACGCGTGCGGCATTTGCCATAGCGACGTCTTCGTCAAGTCGGGTGGTTTTCCGGGGCTCGTGCTCCCTCGCATTCCGGGGCACGAGATTGCCGGGACGATCGACGCCGTCGGCGCGCAGGTCACGGAATGGACAGCCGGCGAGCGCGTCGGAGTGGGTTGGCATGGCGGTCACTGCTTCGTCTGCAAAGCCTGTCGGAAAGGGCATTTTCTCCAATGCGAGAAAGGTCAGGTGACTGGGATTAGCTATGACGGCGGCTACGCGGAATACGTCGTCGTTCCACACGAGGCCGTGGCGCGAATTCCCGATGAGCTCTCGGCCGTCGAGGCGGCTCCCCTGCTTTGTGCCGGGATCACTACGTACAACGCGCTTCGCCACAGCGGCGCGCGGGCTGGCGACACCGTGGCGGTGCAGGGCATCGGCGGTCTCGGTCACCTCGCGCTGCAGTACGCCGCGAAGATGGGCTTCCGCACCGTGGCCGTCTCGAGCGGCTCGGGGAAAGAAACCCTCGCGCGGAAGCTCGGCGCACACGCCTACGTCGATACGAACAAAATGACCGCCGAGGAGGGGCTGAAGGGGCTCGGGGGCGCCGATCTCGTCCTCGCCACTGCCCCCAACGCGGAGGCGATGGCCGGGACGCTGAAGGGGCTGAAGGCGCGAGGCAGGCTGCTTGTGATTGCGGCACCGTTCGAGCCGATGCAGGTCTCCGCCATGGGACTGCTCACCGGCAAGACGATCGCCGGGTGGCCGAGCGGCACTGCGATCGATTCGGAAGAGACCATGGCCTTCAGTGCGCTCGCCGGAGTGCGCCCACAAGTGGAGGCGTTCAAGCTCGCGCAAGCCGAGCAGGCGCTGGCCAAGGTTCTCGAGAACAAGGTCCGCTTCCGCGCCGTGCTCACGCCGTGAGGGGTCAATGCCGTCGATGGGCGGGACTGGCAGGGGCTCGTCGTCTCGCGGACCGATCCAGGGGGCAGCGCCGGCCGGCCCCCACGAGTTGCAAGCCGTCGCACGGCAATTGGCGAGGCGGCGCCGTGTGTCCCGCGCCAGCGGCGGGCCCGTCCGGGACGGGTCGGGACTTCACGCGCGGCGGGGCCTCACTCCACGGCGCGAGGATGGGCGGAAGCCTCCAGATCATTAGCTTGCTCACCGATCGGCGGTTTTTCGAGCCCTTCCAGTCGCCGTCGAAATAGCTGCTCCCCGATCGGGTCGAAGCCGGTACGGCTTCTGCAGACCACATCGGCGTGAATGCCATCTTCTTCGGGACGAAGCGCGCCTTTCAGTCCTGCCTCCGACTGATGCGACCCTATCTCGCGCAGCTCGGCTTGACCGCCGCGCGCTTCGACATGCTGACGGCCATCTGGCGTCATCCGTACGGCCTCTTACAACGCGAGCTGCGAAAAATGCTCGGCGTAACCGCGCCCACCATCAGCCGGATGCTCCGGTCACTAGAACAGTTAGGCCTGGTCCGGCGCGAGCGCGGCATTCGCGACACCCGCCAGCGCCACGTCACGCTCACGCCCGAAG
>JALYHV010000415.1 GCA_030776205.1 Myxococcota bacterium
TACGACGGCCACGCCCCCGCCGGTCGGCGCCGCAGCGATCCATGCGTCGTCAGCGGCGCCCGCCTCCGCCGAATCAGCGCGCATCGGCGAGCTGACCGCCGTCGTGCGGCCGCAACGTCAGGCGCGGGGCCTGTGGGCGGCCCTTGCCCTGGCGGTCGTAGTCGGCGTCGGGGCGGTCGTTCTTCTGATGCCGCACACCGGCCGGCTCATAGTCGATGTCAACGACAGCAAGGGCGCCGCCGTCAATCGGGTCGATATCTTCGTAGACGGGCGCAAGCAGTGCGACACCGTTCCGTGCATCGTGGAGCCCGTGAGCGCGGGCCCCCACGAAGTAAAGGTTTTGGCCGACGGGTACGATACGCCGCCGCTCAAGGACGTGAAAATCGAGTCGGGCAAGGACACGACGCTTGCCTTCGCTCTCGCAGCCGCCTCGAAAGGCACTGGCCTCAAGGTGAATGCATCGCAGGCAGGGGTAAGGCTGTACATCGACGACAAGGAGGTCGGCCCCCTGCCGCAAGAGGTCCACGACCTGACGCCCGGTGATCACGTGATCAAGATCGTGGCCTCCGACCGTTATCAGCCGTTCGAAAAGCATGTCACGATAGAGAAGGACAGCCTGGTCGATGTGGGGACCGTCACCCTCAAAGTGCTCAAAGGAAAGGCGACGATCAGCTCCAACACCCCTGGAGCCCGCGTCTTCCTCGTGAGCGGGGCAGATCGGCGTGAGCTGCCAATGCTCCCCATCTCCGTAGACATCGATACCACCAAGGCCTGGTCCCTCCAGGCGAGCAAGCCAGGGTACAACGAGCTCAGCCAGCCGATTGGCTTCGAGGACGGACAGGCAGAGAAGACGTACGTCGTCGCCTTGGACCCCAAGCCTGCGCCAATGCCGATGGCCGCCTACACTCCGCCGCCGCAAACCGAGCGCGCACCAGCGCCCGCTCCAGCACCCGCGCCCGCTCCGGCAGCTCCCCCTGCCGCCGCGGCGCAACCGGCAGCGGAGGGCGCCGAGGCGTTCTTGAATATCAATTCAATCCCCCCTTCCACGTGTTTTCTGGACGGCCGCTCGCTGGGCAGCACACCCAAGGTCCACATTTCGGTAAAGGCGGGGACCCACACAGTCAAATTCGTGAACTCCGATCAGGGTCTGTCGAAGACAATCGCGGTGACTGTGGGTGCGGGGGAAACCAAACCTGCGACAGCGAAGTTGAACTGACGTCGAAGCGCCGCGTCTCGCGTTCCAAAGCGATGTACCGTCCAGGAGGATGGCGAGCGCTCCCAAGCCGCGAATCCTGATCGTCGATGACGAGCCCGGGCTACGCGACATGCTCGCCATCCTCCTTCGGCGAGAAAATCTGGACGTGACGCTGGCTCCCGGCTTTGCTGCGGGCCGCGACGCGGTGATGCATTCGCCGGAGCCGTATGCCGTCGTCCTGACGGACCTGCTGATGCCTGACGGGAACGGAATGGACCTCCTGTCGCTGGTCAAGCAAAGGGCGGCCGGGAGCGAGGTAATCGTGATGACTGCGCACGGCGGCCTAGAGACCGCCGTGGAAGCGATGAAGCGGGGGGCGTACGACTTCGTCACCAAACCATTCGCCACGAACGAGCTCCGCGCGCTCGTCCAAAAGGCGCTCGAAAAGCGCGCCATCGTCGCCGAAAACGAACGGCTCCGTGCCCAGCTCGCGCGGGAGCGCGGCGGCGGCTCGTTCGTGCTCGGCCACTCCGAGGCGATGCGCCGCACCTTCGAGCTGGTGCAGCGAATCGCGTCCACGAGGACGACGGTGCTCATCACGGGCGAGAGCGGTACGGGCAAAGAACGGATCGCGCACGCGATCCATGACGCCAGCGACAGGCGTGACAGGCGCTTCCTGGTCATCAACTGCGGCGCCATCCCGGAGGCGCTGATCGAAGCGGAGCTGTTCGGCCACGAGCGCGGCGCGTTTACCGGTGCGGTCAGCAGCCGGCTCGGGATATTTCGCGAGGCCGATGGCGGCACCGTGTTGCTCGACGAGATCGGCGACCTGCCACTCGCCCTGCAAGTCAAGCTGCTGCGGGTGCTGCAGGAGCGGAAGGTCCGCGGCGTCGGAGCCAGCGCCGAGGTGGCCATCGACGTGCGCGTCTTGGCCGCGACGAACCGCCGTGTGGAGGACGACGTGAAGTCCGGGCGATTTCGCCAGGATTTGTATTACCGTTTGAACGTCATCCGCGTCGAGGTGCCGCCGCTTCGCGACCGCGTGGAGGACATCCGTCCGCTCGCAGAGCATTTTCTGACGCGGTGTGCGGCCGAACAGAACAAAGAGGTCCGGGGGCTCTCGCCAGACGCCGTGCGCGCCCTCGAAGGCCATTTGTTTCCCGGAAACGCGCGCGAGCTCGAGAACGTCGTCGAGCGCGCCGTGGCGCTCGCCACGGGGCCGGTCATCGGCCTAGGTGACCTGCCCCGCGAGATCTCCGGAGCGGCGGCACAACCCACACCATCGCTCGTTGGGCTGCCCGACGAGGGCTGCAAGCTCGACGACGTCCTCGGCGAGGTGGAAAGGCGGCTGCTCCTCCAGGCTCTCGAAAGGTCGGGAGGAGTCCGCACTCAAGCTGCGCGCCTGCTCGGGGTGACACTCCGCAGCTTGCGCTACCGATTGCACAAGCACTCACTCGGTGATGTCGGGGACGAATCGTCCGACACCGATCCATCTTCGGACGAACCGAAGTTTGTCTTGGAAGATACTCGGGAGTGACGAAAATTGTCATTGCGGCAGCCACCGCAGGGACGCAAATCAAGCGCGTGGGCGTCGTGGAGTGCGTGCCGACGTCGAGGAAAGTGCCAATTGACGCCGCTTTTCCCCGTGTCCCCGCGCTTGGCGCTCGTTTGCTCGTGTGAGCGACTAGGCCATCGCGCGGCGACTGGCACAACGGCTGCAGATAGGTTGGCCGTGGGTCGTCGCTCGAGAGGCTTCACACTCATCGAGATGATGATTGTGGTCGTCATTGTAGGCGTACTGGCGACGCTTGCCGTCGCCGGATACCGCAAACTGGTCAACTCGTCGCACGTTTCGGAAGCCACCAACATGGTCCAGAGTATCCGCTTGGCCCAGGAGAGCTATCGCGCGGAAACGCAGCAGTACGCAGATATCTCGGTATCTCTTACCTCGTATTATCCAAATGCGACGCCCACTGGCAAGGTCCTGACTGGCTGGGGCGCGGCGTGCCCGGGCAGCGTCTGCAAGCAGGACTGGTCGGCGCTCCCGCTTCACGTCGACGGGCCGGTCCTCTTCGGGTACGTCACCAGGGCTGGTCCCGCAAACTCGTCACCGCCAGGCATCACGGGCGTCGGCGGCATTCCGGCAACATCTGCCACCGACTGGTTCATCGTCGGCGCGTACTGCGACATCGATTCGGCGGGCTCGCCGATGGGTACGTCTGTGTACGGGACGTCCTGGAGCAATCAGATCTTCATAATCAACGAGGGGCAGTAAACGAATCAACAGGGGTGGGAGAGGTGCAATCATGAATCGAATGATGAAGAAGACGAATCGTGGGTTTACGTTGATCGAGCTGATGATCGTCGTCGCGATCGTAGGCATCCTTGCGGTGCTCGCCATCTACGGCGTCCGCAAGTATCTTGCGAACGCGAAGACGGCCGAGGCCCGCAACTCGATTGGACAGATTTCGAAGGACGCCGCGACGCAGTATGAAAAGGAGTCCATGGCCGGTGCTGTCCTGACGCAGGGCGCCACCGCAGGCTTGTCGCGAAACCTCTGTGCATCATCGACGAAAACCATTCCGGCGGCGATCGGGTCGGTCAAAGGGATGAAGTACCAGTCGACGCCGGCGGAGTGGAACGTCGATGCCGCGTCCAACGCAGGCTTCGCGTGCCTGAAGTTCTCGATGGATGCTCCACAGTACTACATGTACAACTACACGGTGACGTCGGGGTCGAGCTTCCTGGCCACTGCCAACGGCGACCTGAACGGCGACGGCACGACATCAACGTTCTCGATGGCGGGCGCCATCGTCTCTGGCGTCCTCAATCTCGCGCCGAATCTCATCGAGACCAGCCCCGAGGAGTGAACCGCGCCTCTCGCGATGCGTCCGCGCCGAGCCTCTTGTCACGAGGCTCGGCGTTGCCGTTTTGTGGGGGTCACGCGCGAGCTCACGTAGTCTCCTGTGAAAGCCCAGCGTGGCTCGAGGTGCCCTGATGGTCCGATCACGACGTAGACAGATTGGCTTTACGCTCATCGAGCTGATGATTGTGGTCGCTATCGTCGGTATTCTCGCTGTCCTCGCCATTTACGGTGTCCGCAAGTACCTGGCGAGCGCCAAGACTACCGAGGCGCGCAACGCACTAGGGCAGATGGTCAAGGACTCCGCGACCCAGTACGAGCCCTCACGCACTCTGTGCGCGAGCGCCACAGCCACCGTCCCGAGCGCGAAGAGCTCCATAGCCGGGGAAAAATACCAATCGACCGCAGCGGAATGGAAGGTGGACAGCGCGAGCAACGCGGGCTTCGCGTGCCTCAAGTTTTCGATCGATTCGCCACAATACTTCATGTACGGCTACACGGCCTCGTCCTCGTCGTTCGCAGCGGTCGCGAACGGCGACTTGAACGGAGACGGGAGTCTCTCGACATTCTCGCTGGCAGGCCTGGTGACGTCCGGAGTTTTGAACGTCGCGCCGAACTTCATCGAAATCAGTCCGGAAGAATGAGAGTGGAAACTCAAGGCGCACGAACCGCTTCGTCGCGGGACGCGCGGAGGACGAACGGCAAGCTCGCGCGAAAGGTGGAGGCCGTCGCACCCGCGCTCGCCGGACTGCTCCTCGCGATGCCAGTCCTCGTCGCGTACTACCCGCCAATGACCGATCTGCCCTTTCACGAGGGCGCGATCGGTGTGCTTCGGCACTTCTCCGACAGCACGATGTTCCCGCCGGGTCTTTACGAGCGGAACCTCGGCCACCCCAACCAGCTCTTTCATGTCGTCGGCTGGGCGCTCTCTTACGTCGTGTCGACCCGCTGGGCCGTCAAGCTCGTCGTTGCAGCGACCGTCATGGCCCTTCCCATCGCCGCCGCGCGTTTTGCCCGGCACGTCGGCGCCAGCCCGCTCGCAGCGCTCCTCGTATCACCGCTCGCGCTGGGGTGGCTATTTGCGTGGGGGCTCGTCACCAACCTCCTCGGGCTCGCGCTCCTGCTCGCGCTGATTCCGGCGCTCGACCGACTGGCCGAGGCGCCGACGGGCAGGCGGTCGGCCGGGGCCGTGCTCGCTACGGGGCTTCTCTACTTTGCGCACGGAGCGATGATGGCTGCCTACGCAGGAGCCGCCCTCGCCCTCGCCGCCCTTCATCCTTGGTCGAAACGGAAGACGCCGTTGCGTCTCCTTCCCTTCGTGGTGGGTGTGGCGCTCGCGCTCGCCGAAGCCGTCAGGGTCAAGCACCTGGACACCGCGGCGGTTCGCGCGATACCGAGCGTTTGGCACAGCGTCGGCCACAAGCTCTTGCACATTCCGTATATGCTTTTGCCCGCGACGGAGGGCGCGGTGTACACGGCCATGTTCGGGCTGTGTGTCCTCATCGTGGGGCTCTTCTTCTGGCTGCGCTGGCGCGAGCGACGTGCGGTCGCTCTTCAGCTCCGGCCGTCCGCGACGGATCCACACGGCGTCCGCCCGTGGGCCGTCGCGCATCGCTGGGAAATCTTCGCGCTCGCGTGTCTCGCCGCGTACCTCGCCTTTCCCCTGACACTGCATGGCGCGACTCTCGTCTACCAGCGGTGGTTTCCGCCTGGGCTCGCGGTGCTCGTCGTCACGGCGGCGCCGCGCGATTTATGGACCCGAGAGGGTCGGGTGGCTCGCTTGGCGGTCGCTCTCTTTCCAATCGCCACGCTCCTCGTGGCGTGGCCGTCCTTCGTCGATTCGGACCGGCAGTACCTGGCGCTCGAGCAGACCTTGTCACACATCGAGCCCGGCAGCGCCGTGGCGGGGATCGATCTCGGGCCGCACGATCCGTCTCGCACGTACACGCTGAGCGCAGCTGCCGGCCGGATCCTCGCGACGCGGGGAGGGCGATTGGCGTACGCGTTCACGGACTCGCCGATTTCGCCCGTCTTCATTCCCAAGCGGTTCCAGTGGAGCGAGGCGTTGCTGCGCCTCGCCTTCGACTCGTTCTCGTTGCGCCCTGCGCACGACCTGCGGCGCTTTCGGTACGTGCTCTTCCACGTGAACGACCCGGGCCTCGCGCAGCTCGCGACGAGCCTCCTGCGGCCGGAGGCAGAGCACATCGTGACGTCCGGTGAGTGGGTGTTGTTGAGGTCTTACGGCGAAACCCTTCCCCTCGCCTCGCGCGAAGGCCGGATCATGGGGCCGCCCCCGGACAACCTCCGGGACAGGCTCATCGTGAGCCTCAGAGAGGGCACTGGGCGGCCCCCAGAGCAGCCCCCTGATGCGCCAGGCTTCGACCCCATCCATCGGTACTGACGTTCGACACACGCCGCTGACGCTGACGCCGATGCTGTGCGGCGGCACCGCTAGCCCTTGACGCAGGCGTAAAGAAAGCCGAGCGCGAACAGATCCGGCAGCCGCCGAGGAAGTCCCGGCACCGTCACCAACCTGGTCATTCGCCTAGGCAGCTTGAACCGCGGGTCCGTGAACTCTTCGGGAAAGTAAAAATGCTTCTCCGTCGTGCGGAACGATCCGCGAGCCAAGAATTTCTCGAAGAGCGTTTTCGAGAAGAGCCGAATATGGTCCGAAAAGAGCTCGCCCGCCCGATGGCTCGTATCCATGATGTCGACGTAATTGCCCAGCGCGAAGACCACCCGATTGAAGACGTTCAGGGTATTCGGCACGCAGAGGAGCGCGACGCCGTCGCCCTTCAACACACGATGAATTTCACGGAGGAGGCTCTCCGGTCCAAAAAGATGCTCGAACACGTCGTAGCAGAGGACCACGTCGAATGTCGCCGGGGGATACGGCAGGACACCTTCGTTGAGATCGACCAGCGCGCCTTCGAATCCGCGCTCCGCCAAGGCGCGAACCGCGTCCGGCGCGACCTCGACCCCGCATAATCGCGCGTCCGGCCGGCCGATGGCGCTGAGGATCGCACCCCCTCCGCAACCCACGTCGAGCAGCGCCGAGCACGCCTTCACTCGTGGATGATTTCGGGTCAGCTCGGCCTTCCAGCGCACGTACGGGCAGTCTTCGAACAGCGGGTGCTGCCAGTAGTTTTGATAGTAATCCTGCGTCGCGTCTGTTCCCGCGAGGTTGCTCACTTGGTCTCCCTACCCTCTCGCAATCGAAGCAGGCGGTCATAGAGCTCCGGAACGAGGCGATCCGCCAGGGCGATCGCGCGTTCCTTCCAGCCAATGGTGTCGGAAATGCGGTGGCCTGACAGGAGGTCGAGCACGGCCTCGGCCACGTCTTCGGGGCGGACACCTGACCCGCTGCCGGCCGGCGTCGCCATCCCGAACCAGCCCCCTTTTTCGGCAAACCCCGTGTCGATGTACCCAATGTTCAAATAGTGAACGCGCACGCCGGCTCTTTTCCCCTCGTGAGCGAGACAGCCCAAGTACCGCGCGGCCGCCGCCTTGCTCGCGGCGTAGAACGCTTCGTAGGGTACCGCACGAAGCGCGGCGATGCTGCTCAGGCTGACAATAGCTCCACTGCGCCGCGCGTTCATGAGCGGGAGGACCTCCCGCACGGCGCGGTGCAGGCCCCAGAAGTTGACTTCGAAGCAGCGGCGGGCTTCCGCTTCCGGAACAGCCAAGGTGCGGCCCATGGCCGGCATTCCCGCGGCGTACACGAGGACGTCCGGCGGTCCGTGTGCCGCGACCGCAGCGGCAACGGCCGACGGCAGCGAAGCGGCATCCATCACATCGCAGGCAAAGGAGGCATCCACGGCGGCCGCCGCGGAAGCCCGCCGCGAGAGCCCGGAGACGATATGGCCGGCGCCCTTCAGGCGCGCCGCGACGGCGCACCCGAGCCCCGACGAGGAACCGACCACGATGGCGTGATTGCGACTCATGCAGCCCTACTCCAGTAAGGCGTGAGTGTTCGGTCTTTGCCGAAGTCGGCCGGGTCGAGGGCGAGTGCTTCGAATGCCCCCCGCCATTCGAGCTGGTTGTCCAGCGCCAGACACGCGAACGCCGCCAGTGCGCCGGGCCCGTCGCGATCGGGAAACATCGGCCAGTGGCGAAGCAAAGTGTCCGCGGCTCTCACCGACACCGGCACCCGGACCCCTCGATGCTTGCGCGCCACAGCCTCGTAGAGCTCCCGGTTCGTGAAGATGAACGGGTCTGCCAGTGGCACCGCCTCGGGAGAGGTCATCCTTCGCGAAATGATTGCCTCGACCGCCCTGTGCAGGAGGCTCACGTGCAAGCAGTGCTGTTTGATCTCCCCAGGCGTGAGCTCGACCAGCACCCCTCGCTTTGCGAGAGAGAACATCGTATCGATCGCGCTGCTGACGCCCTCTCCATAGACCATGGTGGGCCGTACGACCGTCAGACCGACCCCGCGCTCGGCGCAAACGGCTCGTGCCGCGAGCTCGCCCGAAAGCTTGGCCCAGGCGTAGGAGGGGTTCGGGAACGAACGAGGCGATTCCGACGTGCCGCGCCCGATATTCCCCCGACCGGCACCCCACACGGCGGCGCTGCTGATGTGGACCAGGTGACTGCCCGGCCGCATCGCGCGCGCGACCGCGCCGGCGGTGCCGACATGCTCGCGGAGATAGTCATTCCATCCGAGACCCGGGCGAACCCGCGGGCCGCTCGCGTTGATCACCACGTCCGCGGCGGCGATGTCGGGCACAGCGGCGTCGAGACATTCGCCGGGATGCCGCAAATCGATGGCCTTCGCGCCGAGGAACTTGCCCAGCAAGCTGCCCAGAGCGCCGTTGGCACCAACTACGACGCGCGTCGTCACGATCGCACCGGTCGAATACGCACGAGGAGCTCGTCTTGTTTGAAGGGGAGCTTGGACAGGAGGAACATCGGTAGGCGGCGCCAGAGAGGCGGAGTTTTGGGGCTCGAAAACCGCCACGCACCGTAGATGCTCGCCTGCGAGAACTCGTCCACCGCGAACCCGTTCGCCGCAACGCATTCGTAAAGGGCACGCCGAGTGAAGTGCGAGACGTGACCCGACACGCGCGTGCTCGAGTCCGGTGAGCCGTATCGTACCCGGAGCGAGCATTCCACGGTCGGAGGCTGAAACCCCGCCGCCAGCATCATCAGATTCAGCAACGCATCCAGGCGCGGGACCGCGACGATCGCGTACCCGTTCGGGCGCAAGAGGCGCCTTATCTCCGCCAAAATGTGATCGGTGTCGTGTAGGTGCTCGAGCGTTTCCATACACGTGATCACGTCGTAAGAGCCGGCCTCGAACGGCAGTGGCTCACGGGTATCGAGATTGGCTCGTCGAAAGGTGATGCCTTCGCCGAGCCCCATGTCGACGAAATCTACGCCCGTCACCGTCGCCGCCCGAGTGCGCTCCGCAAAGAGCCGCGTCAGCACCCCGTTGGCGCAGCCTATATCGAGATAAGCCCCGCCCGGGACCGGCAGCACGAGCCCGAGGGTGCGCTCGACCCGTGGGTCGGCGACGACGCGTTCTCCGTCACGGTGGTAGCCACGCCATGCGTCGTCTTCCGCTTTCCACCGCTGCACGTTCGCCTCCACGATCGGCGAAAGCGGCAGGGCGTCTCGAACGGGGGGCGTTCTCACGTCCGCTTCTTCCATTCCCTAGACCCCCGCCCTGGCCAGCTCGAGCTTGCGTCGGGCCTGCGGCGTTCGTGGTCGCAGATCGAGGACGAACGCGTGGAGTCTCGCCGCACGCCGAAGGACCCGCGGTCCCGCCGTTTCGAATGACGGACGGCGGACGAGCGCCGGTTCGAGCTCGTCGCCCCAGCCTGCCCCTCCGAAGTAAGGCCAACGCTCTGGTCCATAGACGTACCGGGGCGACCGCGCCCGCCCTGACGCCCCCCGGGCGGGGGGCCACGCCGGCCAGCAGGGGGCATCGAAATACACGTGATCGCGCACTCTCCCGAGATCCCAGAGGACCGGCGCCAGCGCCTCGGTCGTGGACCGCTCGGACGCGCGCGCAGGGCCGAGCGCTCGCCGCGCCGCGAGCCCCCAATGGTCGGGGTTGTGCGTCACGAGGACCAGCACGGTCCGAGCGTGCCTGGCCATTGTCCGGAGGTAGCCGTGTCCCTCCTCGAAGGGCCGTGCTCCCTGATAGACTAGTACCAGGTCGCACGGTGGCAGCTCGGCCAGCCGGCCGGAATCCGCGACACGCACTTCGACGGACTTTTCGGGCGCCGCACGAGCATAGACCGCCCGCGCGATGTGCGCCGACCCGTCGTCCTCGACGAGGGACAGGACTCGCACTCCGGCGCGCGCGAGGCCCACGCAATGTACCCCGCGCACGCCGTTCATTCCGTCGATGGGTCCCTCCATCGCGCTCGCGACTCGGTACTCCGCCGCCCATCTCGAGAGGAGGCGCGAAAAGCACCACCGCTCGTACGCGACACCGAGCCCGCGGTCGTCCGGTATCGGCAGCGTCCGTTGCTCGATCGCGACAGGGCTCACTCAGACCCCCACGAGGTGCGCCCCCACGCGCGCGAGCGACGGCGCGTCGAGGAGGAGGTTCGTGTAGCTCGCGTTCGCGAGCGGGCAAGCGCACGCATGCGCCTTCACGCTCGCGCGGAACGCGTCGGCCTCGGAGCCACCCCATACGGCTCCGAAGTCATAGCGGTGGTCTCGGACGTTGCCGAGCGACTCTGCGCGTGTGCAGCAGCCCCAAACGTGGCCGTCGGGCGCAAGGTGCGCGCTGGCCCAGCCCGCGTAGCAGTCGATCACCTGTCTTCTCTGCTCGAGCACCCGCGCAGCCAGCTCGTAATACTCGAGACGCAGGGACTCGACGAGCCGTGCCACCGGCTGCGACGAGCGGTGCGCCTCGATGCTGGTTTGGAGATGTTGTACGGCGTGACGAAAATCGGAAGGCGACGGAGTGATGTCCTTGTCCATCGTCTTCAGCTCGACCCGGTTCTCCGCGACTTCCGCGATGTACGAATCTGGCCGGAAGATCCGTCGCGCCTCGCGCTCGATCTCGGCGATTCTCTCCACGTTTTTTTTCGAGATCACCGTGTGCACGCCGAGGACTACGTGCCGGTACGTTCGTTTCAAATCGTGGATTAGCTCCGCAACGCCCTTGAGCTTCTCGAAGTTTCCCGGGGCGCCACGAAGGGCGTCGTGAGCTTCACCGATCTCGTCCACCGAGAGGTTCAACACCAGCTGGGCGCCCAACGTGGCATGGGCAATGCGCGGCAGGAGTTGGAAGATTCGCTCGGTGATGACGCCGTTCATCGGTATGTTGACGATACTCGGCTCGATCTGCGTCCTGACAAGGCGCACGATTTCGTGGAGATCGGCGCGGGTGAACTGGTCCCCCCCCGAGATCGTGACCCAGATGGGCACCTTCTCCAACGTGGGAAAGACGCGCCCATATTCATCGAGTGAGAGGTCGGGCACGTTCTTTTGCCAGATGTCGCACGTCGCGCACCGGGACGGGCAAGCGTAGGTGACCGACACCGTCAGGTTGATGGGGAGGCGCGGCGTCCGACGCGTGGCATGGGCGACGCGGTAGCCAGCCAGCTCGGCGAGCAGAGGCAGCTTCCTCACGGCGCAGCCCTCACCGAATCGGCTCGGGGAGGGTCGGGTCGGGCGGACAGGCGACGCGGCCGCTCCATTGGAGCGGAGGCGTCGGGATTGCCACCGAGCGACTTCGTCGATCCAAGCATATTCCATGTACGGTGCTTCCCACCGGTCACTCGCGCATCCCAAAAGCCGACGATACGCGCCACGATCTCGGTCCCAATCGCCGCCGCCAGCGCCATCCTGCCGAAGCCGTCTTCCTTTCGAGCGGTCACGCGTGTCGCCTTGAAAAGCAACAGCCCATCCAGGGTGGCGACCTGGTAGCCGAAGGCGAACTCGAGCCAGTAATGGCCCCGCGCGATTCGGCGTCGCTGCTCGAAATATTCGCGGAGCGTCTCGGGGCCGTGATTGGTCACGAGCGCATCGGGCGCGTACCCGAGATTGTACCCTTTGGCTCGGACGATGTCCTCGATCGAAGCCTCGTCGACCACGGACAGCTCGCTCACGTATTCCACCAGATGGGAGCGAAAAGCGACCAGCTCACCCATCTTTGGAATATCGAGCGCCACTTGGTGGTGGAGCTCCCAGAGGAGCTTGACCATTCGCCCGACGAGCCTCGATCCGTCGTTGTCGGGTACCGGCCGACCACCGACCATTCCTACTTCGGGATGATCACGGAGCGCTCGGGTCATCTTCTCGACGGCGTCGGGATTGGGGTCCAAGTCCGCGCTGCATATGATGACGACCTCGGCACGAGGATCGCGCATTTTGAGATAAGCATTGATGGCCGCGACCTTGCCCTCGCGACGCTCTTGAACGTGAACGTGCACGCCCGGCCGGCCGCGGCTGAGCCTTCGTGCGATCTCCGGCGTGTCGTCGGTGCAGCCACTGGCGACTACGACAATCTCGATGATGCGGGCCAGTTTCGTCCGCTGCTCGAGGAGGGCAGTCAGGAGGCGTTGGATGTTTGCGGATTCGTTATGAGCTGGGACGACGATCGATACGTTCATGCAGGGGGCCTTGGGGGGGGGCCGTTCTCGCCGACGCTTCAGACGCGTGCCGACGGGAGACGTGGAGGACGGCCCCGGCCATTGCCAGAAGGTACCAGAACAATCGATAGAGCAAACAAACCGCTAACGCGACGCTCGCAGGCAACCCCGCCCACGCGAGGAAAAAAACATAAGCCGCGTCCGCCGTTCCCCACCCGCCCGGAAGCGCTGGCAGCGCTCCGACGACGAATGCCATGGCGCTGCCGACGTACACCCACTTTTCGGCAGTTGGCGTTGCGCCGAGTGCATATACCAAACCGCGAATCGTCACGAATTGAACACCCGCCACGAGGAGGCTGAGCGCCGCGGCGATGGTTATGGCTCGCGGCGCGCGTGGGTCGCGCACATACGCCAGCAGCGGCTTCGTGACTTGTCCCATTCGCCCCTCAATCAACCATGAGAGGTGGTCCAGCCGTGCGGTTCGAAGAACGAGGAGCCCCGCTACGAATCCGACCGGAATCGCGGTCAAGACGACGGTCAGCCGTCCCGGCCGGACGGCTCCACCCGCGAACCCCACCGTCGCGGCGATGGCTGCGATGACGGCCAGCCCGATCGCTCGATCCAGCAGAACGGAGGCGACGACGAGCGGCACGGGCGAACGGCTGCTACCGCAGCGTCGGTTATTCATCCACGAGACTGCCAAGGCGACTCGAAGAGCGTCACCACCGACGCCACCGGGCAAGAGAACGCCGCCCGCCTGCGCCTCGGTCGAGATTCGCCAGACCTGCCCTAGCCGCATGTCGGCACCGGCAAAGCGAAGAAGGGCGCGCCACCGCGCCGACCACGCAACCGTACCAAGTATGTAGAGCACGAAGAGGAGGATCAGCGCCCCCCGATCGGCATGCGCCAGGGTCGAAGCAATTCCTGGCTCGCATCTCAATCGCGCGCACTCCGCCCGCGCGATTTCCACCGCACCAGTTCGTAGGTGAAGCACGCACACTGCGCCCCGGCGGGTCACGGGGACACGTGTCGATTGCGGAGCCCTTTCGTCCCAGCACACGTCGCGGACGGGAACCGCCCACGCAACGAATGTCAACGCAGCTGCGGCGAGCGCCCATGACAGCGGGCGGCGCCACGAACGCCGCACGTTCTTCATGGCGCGGCTCGACCGCGCGCAAGGAATCGGCGCTCTCTAGTCACACGGGGCACGCGCATCGCGCATTCATCCCATGCCGTTCGGAACCGATCCAGCGGCGTCGCCGCCCGCTCGCCGTCGTACGCGAATTTCGCCAGCTGGATGCGCGGTTGCGGACGACTCATCGTGCGGCACCTGTTTGGCACCGCGTCTCCCACCGCGCCGGTGCAAGAACGACATTTCTTGTCAGGCGATGACACTAGAACTAAGAGTTTGCAATGCCGAGTGGCATGTCGACTCGATCCAGCCGATCCAAAGGCGGTCGCTTCACGATGATGGAGTTGGCCATTGCGTTCGCGCTGGGCGGCTCTCTCCTCGCAGTGACACTGCCCGCTTTCGTCCGCGAGATTCACGCTTCCCGTTTCGTCGAGCCGGTGGACGGCCTGAAGCGCTTGGGCAGTTCGGCCATCGCTTACGCGCGCACGAGGCCCATCGCACAGGCCTTTCCTGCGCCCGCTCCGTTGACGCCGGGCATGCCTCCGCGCGGACATTGCGAAGCAGACGCGCCGAACGCCTGGGATCATCCTACGTGGCGCGCGCTCGAGTTCCTGCCTGTCTCACCCGGCGTACCCCACTGCTTCGCTTTCGCGTTCGACAGCAGCACCTCGCCCGCGAGGTCCTTGTTCCGCGCTCACGCGCACGCCGACCTCGACGGCGACGGTCTTCTGAGCACGTTCGAGGTGACGGGAGAGTACGTGGACGGCGACGCGCGAGGAGCGGTGCTGGATCCCGGGATGTTCATTGACTCGGAGGTGGAATGATCGCGAAGGCGCTGGGAACCGCGACGCTGTTCGGCCTCGGCGTGCTCGGCGTCGCGCGCACCCAGCCAGGGCTCGCCGCGACGGTGCACGCAGTCCGCGACGATGACGTGTACGCCCTGCCGCCTCCCGTCCATCTGCACGCCGCCACGCTTGGTTGGGACGCCGCGGTGGTCGACCTCTTGTGGGCGAAGCTTCTCGTCGAGTACGGGATCCACTGGTCGGAGCGACGCGACTTCAGAGACGTGCCGAACTACGTCGACGCAATTCTGGAACTCGAACCAGACTACGCCCCCGTCTACAAGTTCGTCGATACGATGCTTGCCTACCGCCCGATGCAAGGGACGGAGGACGACGTGCGCCGGGCCAGAGAGTACCTCGAGCGAGGTACGCGCGAGCGTGCCAACGACCCAAACGTATGGCTGGAATACGGGCAGTTCCTGGCGTTCGTGGGACCTTCTTTCTTACGCGATCCTTTTGAGCGCGATGCATGGCGGAAGAGCGGCGCGAGCGCGATGGGACACGCCGTGGAGCTCGGCGCAGATGCGGATCGAGCGTTGACCGCGGCCTCGATGCTCTCTCGCGCCGGCGCCAGCGACGAGGCAGCCCGCTACCTGGAGCGAGCTTATGCCTTTACCGAGCACCCGTCGATGCGCGAAGTCCACGAGGCAATCGGGCGCAACCTGGCCGCGCTCCACGCGAATGCCATTCGTGAAGACGCGGACGCCGCGGCCCGCGCTTTCGAAGCGCGGTGGCACAGCGAGTTGCCCTTTCTTTCGCGCAGCCGCTATCTCCTGCTGGGCCCGGTCGTCGACCCGGCGCGCTGTTCCGGTCTCGCCGCCGTTCGAGACCCCCTGTGCGAGCGCGATTGGAAACAGCTCCTGTCCCCTGACGGTTCGGGCGATCGCTAGCGTCAGAGGGCACGCATCGTTCGGAGGCTCACCATCACCAGGTCCTCCGTACCGGGCACGCTCGCCCACACACTCACCTCGTAGAGGCCTTGCTGGCCGCCATCGCTCAACGCGAGTTCGAGCGAGAACCGGCCGCCCGCAATCTTCACCGGGATCGGCGTCTGATAACCAGGAGGCCAGTACATTCGATACGGCTTCGGGATCGGATAGGAGTGCCGTCGATTGAGCTCGGAGACCGCGAGCGGCTTAGGCAGCTCGATCCGCGCCACCCCTATTCCGGCGAACTTGGCTGGCGGCGACACGGCGCCCTCGATGCGAAGCACCGCGCCGACGTGCGCGACGCGGGGAAGGCCAGAGTACGTTCCGAACGCGTCGACGAATTCCTGCGCGATGCAGGGCACCGGAATTTCGTGCGTGGTCGCCACTGGCTGCGCCACGCCGATGCCGAGCCGGCGATGCCATGGGACGAGGATATTCTTCCGATGGCCGTCGTGCGGCGGCTGCTCGTGAAAGAACATGTCTTCGGTTTGCTCGATGTTCTTGGCGTCTATGCGGGCTACCGGATCGATCGTGCGCGATTTCTCGTCGGTGAAGCAGCTCGCGTTCTCCATGACCATGTCGTTCCCCCCGGCCTCGGTGAAGCGCTGCTCCGGAACGGAGCCATCGGTACCCCAGTGTGCGAGGTAGCCGTTCTTGGCCATGTCTTCGGCGTGGGACTGCCCCGCCGTGGTGGCGGGTCCGTCGTCGAATGCGACGGGAGGCAGACCCATCGATCTTCGGTCCCGGTTGACGAGCTCGAGCATGTAGGAGCGCGCCTCGCCGAGGGTGAGCAGTCGGCGCGGCGCGGCTGCCGAGGTCGACTTGCCGTTCGCGACCGCTAGTCCCTCTGAATCGAAGCGGAGCTGCGCTCCGACCGGCGGGGCGCTCGAGGACCGCACCGGAGCGTCACCGCGCAGAACGCAGCCGCCGAGCGCGATAGCGCAGCACGCAGCCCGGAGCAGCGGCATTCCTTTGCTTAGCACGGCGTGTTCCGGGAATATGGTGGCATGGACGCCGCAGACTGCGGACGACTGGTGGTGGGCGGCTTCGAGGGAACCGCGTTGCCGCCTCGCATGGCGCGCGCGCTCCAGGAGCGGCAGCGTGGCGGGGTCATCCTCTTCGGCAGAAATGTGGCAGGGGGGCCTTCGGAAGTGGCGGCACTCCTCCGCCAGATTCATGCTTGCTCGGCGGATACGCCGCTCGTGGGCGTCGATCAGGAGGGCGGCCGCGTAGCGCGCATGAGGGCTCCGCTGCTCGTCGTGCCACCGATGCAAACGGTCGCATCGTGGGGTGACCCTGCCCTGGCAGAGCGGATCGCCGGCGCCGTGGGCGCGCAGCTCGCCGCGCTGGGCTTCACCATCGCGTTCGCGCCCGTGCTCGACGTCAATACGCGCCCAGACAATCCCATCATCGGCGACCGATCGTTCGGCGCCCATCCCGAGACGTGCGGCCGCTTCGGCGTGGCCTGGATCCGGGGCCTTCAAGGGTCCGGTTTGCTCGCCTGCGCGAAGCATTTCCCCGGACACGGTGACACGACGACCGACTCGCACTTGGAATTGCCCATCGTCGAACATCCACGCGATCGACTCGATCGGGTGGAGCTCTCCCCTTTTCGCGCTGCGGCGGCGGCGGGAGTCGCGGCCATGATGACGGCGCACGTCGTTTTCACGGCCATCGACCCGGCATTGCCCGCGACATTGTCGCGCGCGGTTTGCGGCGTCCTTCGTGCGCAGATCGGCTTTGGAGGGATGATAGTCAGCGACGACCTGGAGATGCAGGCGATCAGCGCGCGATGGTCCATCGAGGATGCCGCCGTATTGGCCGTCGCTGCAGGCTGCGACGTGCTGCTCGTGTGCTCGAGCGAAGAGAAGCAGGAGCGCGCCGTTGAGGCCATTGCACGCGAGGCTGAGTCGTCGACGAGCTTTCGCGTGCGGTGCGCGGAGGCCGTCAGTCGTGTGGCAAGTGCGATGCGCGGAGCCTCGGCACGACCGCAGGACGACGCGGTCATCGCCCGCGCGCTCGACGGGAATGAGGCACGCGCGCTCTCCGCGGAGATGGATCGGAGACGGTGGTGCCGGTGAGCTCGGCGTGATCGAGAGCGCCGCCATTGCGGGATGATCCGCGCGATGCCTGCACGGAGCGGCGCGACGCGCTACACCTCGAGGGTGAGCTCCGACGCCTCCACCCACAAGCGTTACCTCGACTACCGTGAGCGTCTCGTGTACTTCGCCAAAGAGGTGAGGTCGCTTTCGTACGAGCAGTTCGCCGTCGCCGAGGACGAGCACCGGGCGCTCGAGACAAAGGGGAGCGCCCGCGACGAGGAGGAAGAGGTACGCTTCGTCGAGCTCGCGAAGGCTCTGTTATGCGATTAGGCGCTGAGCCAGCAAAGCCGCGGTGCTTCGGGCGGTCGGTTCGGGTAGGCTGTCGGCATGTTTTTCGAAACCATTCGCCAGATGAAGAAACTGCTCGGCCAACTGGACACATGGCTTGAAGCCGCGGCTGCTTTCGCCAAAGCCAAGTCGTTCGAGCCAAACGTGTTCCTCGGGCTACGGCTGGCTCCCGACCAGTTCGCCTTCGCGCGGCAGGTGCAGACGGCGTGCGACACGGCAAAGCTCGCAGCCGCCCGCCTCAGCGGCAAGGAAGCGCCGGCGCACCCGGACACCGAAGAGACTCTCGACCAGCTGCGTGCGCGCGTAGCCGCCGTGATCTCGTACCTCAACGGATTCTCCGCAAAAGATTTCGAGGCCGCGGCCACGCGCGTCATCACGCAACCGCGTTGGGAGGGCAAGGTGATGGCGGGCGCGGACTACCTCTTGGAGCACGCCGTTCCCAATTTTTACTTCCACTACGCGCACGCGTACGCGATCCTCCGGCACAACGGAGTCACCATCGGTAAGCGCGATTACCTCGGGCCGCTCAGCTTTCGCACTCCCTAATCACTCGGCCGCCGCCGGGGGGTTTCGTCAGGCGGCGCGCGGTCAGGGTCCGATCCCTTCCCATCTTGGGTCTCCTTCAATCAACCATGTGAGCTCCGCGCGCACGGCGTTCTCCAGCGGCATGTCGAATGTGTGATCTGCGGCCGCATGAACGACTCGTGCATCGAGCCCGTCTTTCGACAGCTTTCTTGCGGCTGCGTTCGCGTCGATGGTGCAGCGCTGTTCGCCACATCCAAAGAGAACACGGAGACCCCCTCCGTGACGAAAGTCAGCCACGCCGTGTTCAGTCCAGCCCGCCGCTGCACCCTCGATCAGCGCCACACGCGGAAAACGCGAGGGGCGCTGTACGGCAAGGCCCAGCACCTCCCAGGCCCCGAGCGAAAATCCTGCGAGCAGCGGCGCGCGTATATCTGCGTAGTCAGGGTAGCGGAGGACTAGCGCGGCCAGCGCCGCGTCGATGTGCGCGAGGAGAACCGCGCCCCCGGGGTGCGTGTACCGTAAGTCGCTCTTCGTCGAGGAGGCCGCAACGTAATCGCCTCTCGGGCATACCACGAACGCGTGAGCGTCCGTTGCGTGCCGCCAGCCACCACACTGCCAATCGGGACGATCGCCGCTCCCGTGGATGACGACCACCACAGGCCGGCGCTCCGAAGCACCGGTCGGCAGAGAAAGCCAGGCGTCGGGGTGCCCGGGAATCGGGAGCGACTCGAAAAAGCCATTGATCGGCTGGAGGCGGGGGCTCGCGTCCATTTCTGCAGACGGCGGAGGGGGCGCGAGCCCAACGACGGACGCCATGGCCTCTGCAAGGGCCGGCGGAGTACGCACCTGCTCACGCCGACAGGCGCTCACGCAAGGCACGAAAGCAACCGCCAATGCAGTCCACGCCTGCGCACGCCGCGCTACGGCTCTCGGGCTCCGGAACAATCAGCCGACGCGGCGCTCTTTGGGGGCGCTCTCGTCGGCGTCATCTGCACCGTCGAGGGCCTCGCAAGCACCGTCGTAAATGATGTGCGAGCTCTGCGGCGGCCGGCGTGCGCTTCGTGGTACGTCGATGGTGGCAGCCAGCCCCGCGTGCAACCGTGCGCCTTCGAGAATGGCCTCGCACAGGGACGCGTAGTCGATACCGGCCGCTGCCGCGATCTTGGGCAGCAGGGAAGTCGTCGTCATCCCGGGCAACGTATTTACTTCGAGGACGTACTCGTTCTCGCCCTCGGTCACGAGCACGTCCACGCGGCACGCGCTCGTGCACGCGAGAGCACGCGCCGCACACATGCCGAGGTTCATCACGCCTCGAAGGCGCGCTGCGGGCAGGCGGGGGGGGCAGATGTACTCGCTCAGCCCCGCTGTGTATTTCGCCTGGTAGTCATAAAGGCCCCCCCCCATCGGAACGACCTCAACGGCTCCGAGCACGCGCCCCTCGAGAATGCCGACATGTACCTCCGCCCCGCGAACGTACCGCTCCACGAGCGCATGATCGTCGTACGCGAGCGCGCGCTCGATTGCGGCCGACAGCTCCTCGAGGTCGCGCGCATGGCTCAGACCGACGGAGGACCCCTCGCGTCTCGGCTTGACTACTGTGGGAAACCCGAAGCTCGCGTGAGCTTCCTCGAGAGCGCCGAGATCGGACCGCGTTGCCACATAATACGGAGGCGTCGGCACGTTGTGGAGCCGAAACATCTCTTTCGCTTTGAGCTTATCCATCGCGAGCGCGCTCGCGAGTACTCCGCTCCCTGTGTAAGGAATTGCCATAATCTCGAGCAAGCCTTGGACGCATCCGTCTTCCCCGCCGCGGCCATGCAACGCGTTGAACACCACGTCGACCTCGGCGGTACGAAGCAACTCGTCGAGGGGACGCTGGTCGCCGCCCCAAACGATGCGAGCCACGTCGTGCCCGCGGCTCTCGAGAGCGGTCGCCACCCCCTCGCCGGTCCGCAGGGAAACCTCGCGCTCCGCGCTCCATCCCCCCATCAGCACTCCGACGCGACTTTTTTTCATGGCTCGCTCCACTTTCCTTCGGCACCCGCAAACTCAAGTCTCGTGCCAACGCCGGGGTCGCTCGTCGAGGGCGTTCTAGCGCGTTCAGAGCTCCAGTCTTCCGTGTTCGCGCGGCCGCGGAGGCGAGGTCGGTCAGACACCGGATAACAGCCACTTCACATGAGGGTCAACTTCGCCGCACAATCGAGGTCCGGCCGTGCTTCGCGCCGGATTTTCCGCCACCCGTTCTTCCAGACGCGACCCTCTCGCGGACGCTGCCGTTCGCCGACAAATCGCGACGCTCTCAGTCAATGGCAACGAGCACGGCGGTGATGTTGTCCTTCCCACCCCGTTCGTTGGCCAGCGCGATGAAGCGCTCGACCGCTTGCACGCCGCCCATGGCGACGATGGCAGGTATGTCATCGTCCCTCAAATAGCCGTGAAGCCCGTCGCTGCATAGCAGGAATCGCATGCCGCTGGCGAGGCGGACCGAACGCGTGTCAACCTGGACGTATTCGCGGTTGCCTACGGCGCGCGTGATCACATTTCTATGCGGCGAGCGCGCTGCTTCTTGCGGAGTGATGAGCCCCTGCTTCAGTTGCCACGCGATGAGCGTGTGGTCTTCCGTGAGCTGTTCCACGGTGTCACGCTCGATGCGATAGATGCGGCTGTCGCCGACTTGCGCAGTGATCGCGTAGGCGCCGAGAACGAGCATCGCGCTTATCGTCGTTCCCATGCCGCTCTTGTCTCGGTCGATTTCGGCTATCGAGTACACGAAGTACGTCGCGGCCTGAACGGCGCTCTCCATCAGACGGCACGCCGCGCGTGAGGAATCCTCGGAGACGGGGTCGGCCAGCTCACTCAGCCCGCGAACGCCACGCTTGACCATCCCATGCAGCGTGTCGACTGCTTCGCGGCTTGCCACCTCGCCTGCGGCGTGACCGCCCATGCCGTCCGCGACGATGTAGAGCCCCAGCTTGTCATCGACGAAGAAGGCATCCTCGTTCGAGGGTCGCTTTCGCCCGAGGTCCGTCAGGCCGAACGCGCTGCGGCGCAAACGAACCGTCGTCTCCTGGATGTCCGCCGCGGCGGCTGCTTCCGGGTGTGCCGTGGGGCGCAGATCGCTGGCCAATTTTTCCCCAGGTGTGCGGTCGTCGCTCGAAGTCATGTTTGCGGGCGAGCGCTCCAGACAACCATCATACCCCAATCTCCACGGCGGGTGTCCGCCATCCCGACGCGACGGCGTTCAGCCGACGGACGCACGGCGGAGGAGCATGATGTAGCCTCGGCGCGTGCCTCGCACATCTCCTTTCTCCCTCGCTCGTCGCTCCCGCTTCGGCGGCGCCGACATCGCGCTCGCGGCCCTAGTCGTTCTGGTGGTCGGACTGATGATCGTTCCGCTGCCGACCTGGATTCTGGACCTACTCATCGCGTCGAATCTGTCGGCGGCGGTGGCGATCCTGCTTGTCGTCCTCTACGTCCCTGATGCGATCGGCATCGCGACGTTCCCGACTCTGCTCCTGTTGACGACGCTGTTTCGCCTTTCGCTGAACGTGGCGTCTACGCGGCTCATTTTGCTGCAGGCCAACGCGGGCGAGGTGATCAAGGCGTTCGGTACCTTCGTCGTGCGTGGAAATTACGTCGTAGGCGCGGTCGTTTTTCTCGTGCTGACAATCATCCAGTTCATCGTCATCGCGAAGGGGTCCGAGCGGGTTGCGGAGGTCGGCGCGCGGTTCGTGCTGGATGCCATGCCAGGCAAGCAAATGGGTATCGACGCCGAGCTACGTGCCGGTTCGATCGACGGCAACGAAGCGCGCCGGCGGCGCCGGCTCCTCCAGCGCGAAAGCCAGTTTTACGGCGCGATGGACGGAGCAATGAAATTCGTCAAAGGCGACGTCGTCGCCTCTCTCATCATTGTGATCGTGAACTTGCTCGGTGGGCTCGTCATCGGTGTGGCAATGAAGGGGCTGTCCGTGGTCGCGGCGCTCCAGCGTTATGGTCTGCTCACCATCGGTGACGGACTGGTTACCCAGATTCCGGCGCTGGTGCTCTCGACGGCGGCCGGGGTTCTCGTCACACGCGTCGCCAGTGAGGAGGCCGACACGCCTCTCGGTGAGGAGCTCGCCCGACAACTTCTCGGTGTGCCGAAGGCATTGCAGGTAGCAAGCGTGTTCGTCGGGATGCTGGCGGTCGTACCCGGCCTGCCGCCTCTACCCTTTTTGGCGATTGGCACGGCGCTCCTTGTCGTGGGCAGGGCGCGACAACGCGCGACGGAGGTCCAGCAGCAACGGTCGGCCGCCGAGCCGACGACTTCCGAGCGGCGGGGCCCGCGAGGTCGCGAGCAGGTCTTCTTGCCGATGGTCGTTCCTTGGAGCGTCGACGTGAGCGCGGACCTCGAACCGCTTCTCGACGAGAATACCGGCCTGCGCGCCGTCACTGTCCGCGCGAGAGAGCAACTCTTCGGCGAGCTGGGCGTTCCTCTGCCCATTCCGCGCGTACGGGCGGACGGCGCGCTCGCACCGAGACACATCGTGCTTTCGCTGCACGAGGTTCCGGCCAAGATTCTCATTGCGCCGCCCGATGTCGATGATGAGCACCTGCCGACATGGGCGCGCGAGCAAATGATGCCGCTCCTGCGCGCGCGCGCTGCGGATTTCATGGGCCTTGCCGAAGTGCAGCGTCTGCTCGACGAACTGGAACAATATGCCCCCGCAACGGTGCGCAACGTCGTTCCCAAGCCCGTCACCCTCGTTCTTTTGACCGACATATTGCGTAGACTCGTCGAGGAGCGGATCAGCGTCCGTGACCTGCGCGGTATACTCGAGTCGCTTTCCACGGCGGCAGCGACTGAAAAGGATGCGCTGAACCTGACCGAGTACGTGCGCTGCCATTTGCGCCGCGCCATCACGTTTCGATTGACCGGCGGCGCTGGAAGCCTGAGCGTCATTCTTGTGGATACGGCGATCGAAGAGACCGTGCGGCGCGCGATCACCCGAACGCCCGCAGGGGCATTCCTCGCCCTACCACCTCAGGCGTCCCGCGACGTACTTGCCTCACTGAAGCGTGCGCTCGCGGACGAGGCGGCAACGCCGGAGCCACAGGTCATTCTGACGCAACCGGATGTTCGGCGCTTCGTTCGCAAGCTGATCGAATCCGATCTTCCGGACGTGTTCGTCGTCACGTACGCAGAGCTCCTGCCTGAGGTATCGCTGAAACCGGTGGCGCGGGCAACGGCATCCCACACCGCCCAGGGGTGAGCTACTGCTTCTGGCGCACCACTTTGCGAGGCAAGGCCCCGCTCCGCATCAGCATCTGTTTTGCTTCTTGCTGCAGCATCGGATGGACCTTCTTTGCGGTCACGAACATGCCGAGGAGCTGCGGGCTCATGTCGACGAGCTTCCGTAGCGAACGGGATGCGCTCTTCATGTCGCCCGCGCCCGCGTACGCGAAGGCTCGCGCGCGCCACATTTGTATGCGCATCTCTGCGAGGTCAGGGTCCTCGGGATTAAACACCTCGAGCAGCTCCACGGCTTTCTTAGCCTGCCCCGTACGGCCCCAGGATTCGGCCGCCACGGCCGCAAACATGGCGCGTGTCTTGGCTTCCTGCTGCTTACCCAGATCGATCTTGTCGACCAGAGCACGCGCTTCGTGCAATTCGCCGAGCTGCAGGTGAATCGTGGCGCGCGTGCAGCGCACCTGATCGGCGATGGGCCCGACTTGCTTACCGAGATCGACCGATTCGAGCGTGGCGAGCGCCTTGCGTGGGTCCCCTTGCATCTCGAGCTGTGCGCGCGCAAGCGCCGCCTGAACGTCGCCCTTCTTGTACCCGGACTCGAGCTTTTTCAGCGCGTCCTGGCGGCCCTCCTCCGTCTCGGATGCGGACCGGAGCAGCGCGCCTAATTCCCTGGATTTGTTCACGTATCGCGTGAACCATACCCCCAGAGCGACAGCCGCAATCGTAAGTCCGCCGGCGACGAACAGCGGGATGACGGTCCAGTGGGCCAAAACGGTGGCGACGATCCAGAGCAGCGCGACGATACCTCCGACCCGCCAAAAGACTCTTTTCAAGTCGAGCGGTGCCTTGTCGGCCGCATCGGAGGACGGTCTCGCCAGGTCGCGCAGCTCTTGCTGCATCATGGCGACGCTCTTCCTTTTCCTCTTCGATACGTCGCGGATGATGGGGTCAGGCTTCTGTTCGGACACGACAGGCAGCGATTAGCGCGCCAGCGGCCCGCGTGCAAACCATCTCACGGGACCCTCACGCCACCGCGGTCTGCGGCTGCTCGACGTGGTGGCTCGAGGCGTCGTTGATCTTGACGCTCACTATCTTCGAGACACCGGGCTCGGGCATCGTAACGCCGTAAAGAACATCCACCAATTGCATCGTTCGCTTCACGTGAGTGATGAGGATGAATTGCGATCGCGCCGTCATCGAACGGACGAGATCGTTGTATCGGGCGACGTTCGCCTCATCGAGCGGCGCATCGACCTCATCGAGGATGCAAAAGGGTGACGGCTTTATCTGAAAAATCGCGAAGATGAGACTCACCGCGGTCAGAGCCTTTTCGCCGCCGCTCATCAACTCGATGCTCGACAGTTTTTTACCGGGCGGCTGCGCCACGATGTCAATCCCGGTCTCGAGTATGTCGTCCGGGTTCGTCAGGCGCAGCTCCGCTCGACCTCCGCGGAACATTCGCGGGAACACCTCGCGGAACCGCGCGTTCACCGCGTCGAACGTCTCCTCGAACAGCCGGCGCGACTCGCGGTTCATTTGTTGAATTGCGCGGGTTAAATCCGCGAGCGCCTTTTCCAGATCGGCCTTCTGCACCGTATAAAAATCGAATCGTTGCTGGGCGTCGGCGTGCTCGCGCATTGCGTCCAGGTTGACGCTTCCCATGCGCTCGAGGAGGCGCGCGAGCTCGTCGATGCGTGCCCGAAGCTCCTCGTCCGGGGGAGGACGCATGTGGTAATCGCCCACTACCTTGGCAAGCTGCAGGCCACGGAATTTCTCAGACACCGCCTCCAAGAGATGCTGCAGCGCAAGCTCCCTCTCCCGCAGCGCTATCTCGTGACCCTGCAGCTCCTCGCGCAATGTGTCCGCGCGAGCGCGAAGCTCTTTCAGAGCCCCCTCGCGCTCCAGCAGGCCGGTGCGCATAGCCTCGAACCGTGCGCGCACACCGGCGAGAGCGTCTTTCGCACGATCCGATTCGTCGAGGGCGACCTTGAGATTCTGTTCGTGCGTGGCGATTTCTTTCCTCGTCTCATCGGAGGCGTGCACGTTCGCGAGGAGCTCGTCTTCGAGACGACGGGCTCGCTCCTCGAGCTCGGTGGCACTGCGGGCGAGGCGAGCCGCCGTACCACGTGCGGCTGCCAATCTTTCGCGCGTTCCGGCGATAGCGACCTTGCACGCGGTAATGGCTTGCCGCTGCGCTTCGAGACGGTCCCGCGCCTCGAACAGCGCCGCCTCGGCGTCCTGTAATTCCAGTTCTGCGTTTTCGATGCGCGCACGCCCCTCCGAGAGAACCCTGGCTGCCTCGTCGCGCTCGAAGATTGCTTCCTGCTCGACGCGAGACAGCTCCGCCTTTTCTGCCGCGAGGGCCGCAAGACGGGCCGTCACAGCTTCGAGTTGCGTTTTCGCATTCTGAAGGTCCTTTTCGGCAGTCACGAGCGCAAGGTCACGCGCGTGCGCTTCTTGTCGAGCGCGGTCGAGCGACGCGCCTATCTGGGCCATTTCGCCGCGCGAACCCTGCAGTGCGGTCACCCGGCAACTGACGACCGCCTCGAGACGCTCGATTTCCTTCACGAGCTCGCGAGCCTCGCGCTTGCTGTCGAGCACACCCGCGGCGACCGCGTCGCCCTGCCCTCCTGCGATGCGCCCGTCCGCGTAAACGACCGCGCCATCGAGTGTCACCAGTGGGACGCGAACGCCGTCGTCGCGAAGTCTCCGTGCGCACGCGAGGTCGGGCACGACTAGGGCATCGCCAACGAGCGCCCTGACGAGCCCTGCGTCGTCCGGAGCGAATCGCAGCCCGTCCGCGAGGCGCGTCACGGCACCGGGGGGTGCCGACGCAAGCGCGCTCTCGGGCAAACAGGCGCTGACTCCCGCCACGAAAGGCGAATGGATTGGCACGATCGTGGCCCGGCCCTGCCGGCCGCGCGCGAGCTCTTCGAGAAGCGCGACGCCTCGTTCGAGGTCGCGTACCACGACATCCCGCAGACGCGCGCCCAACAGCCCGGCGAGCGCCTGGGTAAGCTCTGCGGGGGCTTCTACGTGATCGGCGACCAACCCGGCTAGGCACGGATCGCGCTTGGCCATCAATGCGCGGGTACCTGCATCAACACCCTCGAGGCGCGCGTGCATCTCTCCGAGCGCAACATGACGCGAGCGCTTCTTGGACAGCTCTCCGCGGGCGTCCTCAAGCGCGCGCTCCTGCGCATGAACCTCGTGCTTCAACTCGTTCAAACGTTGCTCGAGGCGGGCCTTCTCCTCGGCGGTCGTGACGCGACCGGCGCGGAGATCTTCGATCGAAAACGCGATCGCTTCAGCCGTTGCCATGCGCTCGCAGCGCGATGCGTCGAGCGCTTCGCGGTCAGAGGTCATGCGTTGAAGCCGCGCGGCCATCTCCTGGCGCCGCCTGTCTAGTCCTGCGAGCTTGGCATCCGAGCTTGCGATGTCCGCGGCTGCCTTCGCGATGGCATGACGTCGCTCGGTCACACGTGCATCCGCGACCGCGTGGGCCCCGTTGAAATCCCCCAGCTTGGATTCTTCTTCCGCAATTCGCGCGTCCTGTGCGCGCTCGGCGCTCTCGAGCTCCGAGACTTCGACGGCCACGTTCTCTCGTTCGATCGTGAGGCGACTGGCGTGCGCCGATGTGTCGTTCCTCTCGCCTGCTGCCTGTTCCTCGCGTCTGGCTAGCGAGGAGAGCCGGTCTTTCGAGCGCTGGATCGCGGCCTCTTCACCGCGGACAGCATTTTCAGCCGCAAAGTTCTCGTTTTGGGCCTGTTCCAGCGCATCCTCGGCCGCATGGACATCGAGCCGCGCGACCTCCAGCTCTGCGTCCCGCACCGCAAGCTCAGAACGAGCGTCGCTGCTCGCGGCACCGAACCGATCGAACTCTCCTCGTTCTAGCTTTATCCAGCCGACGAGCTCCAAGTAGCGGTGTGACGCTTCGTGCAGCTGGAGATCCTCGAGCTCCGTCCGGTAAGCGATGTAACGCTCAGCCTTCGCCGCCTGCCGCTTGAGCGAAGCGATGTTGCGTTCGATTTCCGCGACGATGTCGCCGACGCGCAACAGGTTCTGCGCGGTCAGCTCCATCTTTTTCTCTGCCTGCCTTTTCCGGCTCTTGAACTTCGTGATCCCTGCCGCCTCTTCGATCAGCAGCCGCCGATCCTCCGGCTTCGCGCTAACGATGAGCCCGACCTTCCCTTGTTCGACGATGGAATAGGCCTTGGTGCCCGCACCCGTGCCGAGGAACAGGTCTGTGACGTCGCGGAGGCGTACAGCAACCTTATTTATGAGGTAGTCACTCTCGCCGGTGCGGTGGAGACGTCGTGTTACGGCAAGCTCTGAATACTCCCTGTACTCTAGTGGAACATCTCCGGGCGTGTCGTTCTCGAAGGTCAACGTGACCTCCGCAAAGTCGTGCGGTGAGCGGCTTTCGCTGCCGTTGAAAATTACGTCTTCCATCGAGCGGCCCCGAAGGTGGCGAGCGCTCTGCTCGCCCATGCACCAGCGGATCGCATCAACAATGTTCGATTTGCCACAACCGTTGGGCCCGACGATGCCTAGGACGTCGTGGTCGAAGCGTAGAATGGTCCGATCGACGAATGACTTGAAGCCGACCAATTCGACCTTCTTAATCTTCATGCAGCACCCTCACTCGGACGTAATGTCACTTCATGTATGGTCAGACCGAACCATCTCTAACTCTCTTGTCACGCCGAGAGCAAGCGCGAAGAGCGCCGCCGGTCACCACTCTCCTGGCACTCGCCTTGACACTGTGCCAAGCGAGCCATAAATCCCCCGCATGCCCACGTACGAGTACGCCTGCGCAGCGTGCGCCCACCAGTGGGAAACCGTGCAGCGCATCACCGAGCCCCCCCTCGAGCTTTGCCCTAACTGTTCGAAACCAGCCGCACATCGGCTAATCAGCGCAGGGACGAACTTCATCCTCAAGGGCGGCGGGTGGTACTCAGACCTTTACGCCTCGCCGAAGGCAGCGACCAACGCCAACAAGACCGAGGGCGCGGAAGCGGCGCCGACCGCCGTCGCCAAAGGCGACGCGAACACGTCAGCAGGCAAGTCCGATTCGCCTACGACGAGCCCGTCGGGGACCGAATCAAAGGCGGCCGCCAAGACGCCGCCGGCGGCGGCCCCTGGCACTCCTTCGTCCCCGTCCACGTAACGGGGTGTTACGGGGGTCTCAGCGTGCGACTCCACTTGCCGGGGCCGAAGACGAGCCGGCGCGCCTCGTCCACATTTGTCCGGAGCCGCGTCGCGATGCGGGCGTAAACGACGTCCAGCAGCCGTCCGCGCGGGGGCTCGGCAACGCGCGCCAAATCGTCGATCCACTGGATCGCATCTTCTGGAAAGCGGAGGAAAGGGACCGCGTCTGCATAGCGGAGCGCCAGAAGCGAATCAACGTGTTTGCGACCGGCCAGCCAACGCTTGGCGCAAAGAGCGCCGCGCGTCGTTGAATGGAACAACGCCATGGCGATAATCCAGGGCTCCGGTTCAGCCCGTCCGACCAGAACAGCATCGATCGCTGCGGTGCGTCGTCGGATCTCCGGAAGCGCAAGTTCGTCTATTTCACGTAGCGCCCCCGGAAAACGCGAGGCGAGCCCGGCCATTCGACGGCGGGTTGCAACCTCGTTCGTATTCCCGGCCTGATCGTCCAGCCGCATCGTGAACATTTCTGCATACTTGGATCTAAGATCCTCGAATTCTCGCCTCATCGCGCGCCTCTGACGATACCAGCGCGCGGCGGGAACCGCGACGGCGGGCAGGCAGTGCGACGGCAATCCCATATTATCCAGCGTCATGTACTTGCCGCCCGTTAGTCTTCGCGCCGCGTGATCAACCGATGGCCCGAACTGGCGGCGGCATTGAGCGGCGGCGTGACGAAACGAGGATCGCCGCAGCCACCAGGGAAAGGATGGCAGCGACGTCACTCGGGGGGCGCACGCCGGCCGCGCGCGTATACGGTCGGAAGCATCAGCTAGGCGGTCCTAACGGCCCGAACGGCCGTTTGCGGCACGCGTGATGGGCTTCGTCGCTTGCTCGAACGCATTCAGTCGGGCAACTTCGGGCGCGTATTGGCACCTTGGGTGGTCACGGCGCTGGAAACTACGGATGAGGACGTCGGTTTGATACGCGATTTCGTAACCCGACCCGCGGCGGCCATGACGACGTGGCTCAACGCGCCATGGCTCAGGCGAATGCGGAATGCTCGGAATCTCGCCAATTTCGGAGCACCTGGCACGAAGGTGGCCGCTACGCGCGGGCTATGGGAATCCCGAGCGTAGCCCAATCCGCGACCGAGGGCGGCCCAGACCGGACGGCTGGCTGAGGTTCCTCGGTCCTTTGCTCGGCGGCGTCTGTTTGGAAAACCTGCAGACAACGACGAATGGGCGTGATGCGCGGCGCAACTTCGCGGTAGACGACCACTCCATGGTTGCGCTGCTCGGCCTGCTCCCACGTTTTCTCCAGACCACACGATGACTACCCTGACC
>JALYHV010000416.1 GCA_030776205.1 Myxococcota bacterium
CACGGGAGCCGAGCCATGCGGCACTCGGTCGACCGCCGGGCACCGAGGCGACGAGGGCCTGGGCCCAGCGCGCGGGCTCGCCTTCCGCCTTTCCCCACGCCGCCATGGCTGCCCGGGGATCCGCTGCGCCGGCGACCCGCGGATCGAGTAGCTCCGCCAAGAGGATCCCGAGCGCCCAGAGGTCCGCTGCGGGACCCGACTCGCCGCGCTCGCGCAGCTCGGGTGCCGCATAACGAGGTGTCGCGCCGAGCAATTCTCCTCCGGCACTCGTCGCCATCCCGAGGTCGATGAGCGTCGCCCCACGGTCGTCCGCGGCATCGCGTCGCGGCAGCGCCGAGGAAAGCAAGACGTTTGCCGGTTTCACATCGCCGTGGCGAACTCCGGCCTCGTGCAGCTCCTCGAGCCCGCGGCCGACTGCATGAGCGACAGTCGCCGCAAGGCGTTCCGCCGTGCCTCCGCGGCACTCCACCGCGGACTCCCCAATCGGCTCCCCTTCCAGCCATTCGGTCGCGACGAAGCCGGGGCCGGCAGCAAGGAGCTCCGGTCCCCACCGCCTCGCCACGCGAGCGAGGAGCAGTGCCTCGCGCACCAAGCCGCCTGACGCACCGGGCTGCTCCTTCTTCGCGACCTTCAGTGCCACCGCTCGCCCGGTCTCGACGTGGCGGGCTCGCCACACGATCGAGGTCGCGCCTTCTCCGACGCGCGCGCCAATCTCCCAGTGCGCGCTCGCCGCGTCGGCGTCGCGAGACAGACCGATCGCCAACTCACCTGACGTGGCCGGCAGCGCTACCATCGACCCTAACGCAAGCCCGCGGCGCATGTTTCGTCAACTCCGGTGACTCCCCTCATGGCCGGGGTCAAGGCGAGCCGTCACCGTTGCGTCGGTGTCCGTTCCACGACTGTCTCGGCTGCCATCGCCGCGTCGTTCGACTGTGGTGGATGGTTCCGCCACCGGCGGCCGGCATCTCTCGGAGGACGACACATGCTTGCCGTGCAGGACTGTCGGGCGCAGCATGTGCGCACCTTTCAGGAGATTCGCGAATGCGTACCGAACCGAAGCCCGAGAGGCAGAGCTGCCGCGCAGGTCTCTCGTTCGCGCCTGTCGGCCTCGATCTCGTCGCTCTGGATGACGGTCGGGACGACAATAACGACGAGCACTCGATCGACGTGAACTTGGCCGATCTTCCGGCTCACGCGCCGAAACGAAGGGCGACGCGCCGCGTAGCGGCCACGGCGGCTGCGGCTGGAATCATGGTTTTGCTCGTAGCTGCCTTTGGACGCGCCGGGCATCGCCACCCCGAGCCACCGGCGATCGCCAGCACGGACGGCACGGACGAAAGCGCGAACGGAGGAGCCATGAGCGCAACGCCGCCGACTGCCATGCCCTCAGCCGAGGCGAGGGCCGAGGCTGCTCCATCGACCCTGCCCACCACGGGGACCGTGCGGCTGCATAGGCCGGCGGCTCCGAACCACGTGTGGCTCGATGGCGCGAAATTGAGCGCGGCCTCTTCGGTGGTGAGCTGCGGGTCCCATCTGATTAAGGTAGGCGCCCGGTCGCGACCCCGCACGATCCAGGTCCCGTGCGGCGCCCAAATCGAGGTCGCTCGCTAGACCTGGAGTGGGACCGGCACGCGGCTTAGAACTTGATCCCGTTGTTCGCGCGATGCTTCCACCAGCGCCAACCTAGCCATGCGGTCGGCACCGCCGCGATCGCTGCCATGGGCAGGCTGGTCACGCCCAACGCCACCGTCGCTACCGTGGCGGCTCCGGCGACGAAGCCCTTGCGCTTCGAATCCTCGAGCACTTCCGATCGGGTCTTGCTCATGACCGACAAGGTGGCGCCGTGTCGGCCGGAGCGCAACTGGTCAGCGAACCGGCACGCCGCGCGCATGCGCTCGCGTCCAGCGAGCGACGAGGTCGAGGTCGGCCAGCGAGAGCTCTTTGTCGAAGCGCGGCATGTGCTTCTTCAGTGACTCGTCGAGCGCCTGCTCCCGGTACGTCTGCGGTGACGCCGGGTTCGCGATTTGCGTGCGGGTCCAGGCGAGCGAACCGTACCGGGCCAGCTCGGGAGCGAGCCCCGAGCCCTCGTCGTCCCCTTGCCCCTTGTAGAGGTGGCACGACGTGCACCGCTCGCTCACGATCTTCTCGCCCAGCTCGCGCTCGCTTCGGTTCGCCGGGTCGCGCGGCGGATCGCCCGGCTCGTCCCCCTCGGACGCGAGAAACACTGCGATCGCACGCTTCTCGGCGTCGCTCTTCACCATCGGCGTCCACCCCTCGTTCGCCGGCTTGTCCTTCGGCCGTACGTCCACGCTGGGCATGCGCTCCTTGTACGGCCCGCGCCCGAAGAACTCCTGCGCATCGGGATCGTGAATCATGGGCACGATCCACTCCGGCGTACCCCACCCGTCCAGCTTCGCCGCGGTGGCCTTCTTCGCGTCCCCGAGCTCGCCAAGCACGTGGCAGCCTGCGCAGTGCCGCTCGAACAGGTCCTGGCCGCGAAGCTCGGGATCGTGCCGGACCATTGCGAGCGCACCTTCCGGCGGGACGCCGTCCATCGCGAGCGCCACGGCACGCGCGGCGCGCGCGTCAGCCTGCGCGCGGGGCCTGAGGTAGCTCTCGTCGTGCCTATCCTTCAGCACCGGCATCAGGCCGATCCCCGCGGCCGCGACGAAGACGAGCACGGCCGGCGCGAGCGCCACCACGCGGGACCGGCCGGGCTTGTCGATCCATGGCAGCAGCGCGAGGACCATCGCCGCTGCCCCGGGAAGCAGGGTCGTACCGAGCACTTCTCCCACCCCGTGGAAGAACTTCCGTAGCCCGAAGAGGGTCATCAAAAACCACTCGGGACGCGCCGGGTAGTTGTCCATCGGGTCCGCTGGCGCCTCGAGCGGCGGTCGTACGGCGACGACGAGGGCCAGCAGAGCGATCACCACCGCGAGCGCGACGGCCGCGCTCCGCGCCGCAGCGAGCCACCGCGCGTCGACCGAGGCGAGCATGGGGAAAGACACCGAACGCGAGGCCTTGCGCCGCGCCCACAGGACGAGGGCGAGCAGGATCGGCAACAGCACGATGTGCAGCGTGTACGCCCGCGAGAGCCCGAGCGCTCCGAGCTCGGGGCCACCCTGCATCATCTGCTGCAAGAACCCGCCGAGCATCGGGGCGAGCCCGATAATGTTTCCTTCGACGAGGCGCGCCCACCAACCTCGGTCGTCCCACGGGAGTAGGCCCCCCGTGATCCCCTCGCCCACGACGAGACCGAGTACGGCCAGCGTGAGCCACCACGCGACCTCGCGCGGCTTGCGATAGGCGGCGCTGAAGACGCCGTGCGCAATATGGATGGCTGCGAGGACGAGCAGGGCCTGCGCGGCCCAATAGTGCAAACCGCGCAGTACCCAGCCGCCTTGCTGCACGTATTCGATGTAGTGAACGCTGGCCCATGCGGACTGCGGCGCGGGTGCGTACGCCGTCATCAGGACCGTGCCGGTCAGGGCGAGCACCCCGCAGCACGTCGCGACGGAAGCCCCGATCGCGGCACCCCAGCCCGTGTCCCCGCGCGCGGGGAGGTCCAGCCAGGCCCGCAGCGCGGTTCGCCAGGCGATGCGTTCGTCGAGCCAGTCGCCAATTTTTTCTCGCGTCACCATCGGTTCAACCGACCGGCGCTTTCTCGGGCGTACCCAGTCGGAAGCGAATGAACTCGACGAAGACGAAGCCGTCTTCGATGCGTGTCTGCAGCTTGTCGAGATGCCGGGGCGAGGGCCCGGTCATCCGCGTCCCGTCCATCCCGAACGAAGAGTCGTGACAAGGACAGTGGAACCCCGACTGGCTCGCGCTCCGGTCGACGGCGCACCCGAGGTGCGGGCAGGCCACGCTGAGCGCCTGAACGGACGAACCCAGACGCGTGAGCCACGCGGCGCCGAGCTCCACCGCCTTCTCCAGTGTCCAGGCGTCGTGGTGATCGGCTATCAGCGCAATGCGCTTCGGCATCCCCTCGGCGAGCGTTTCGAACCGAACGGTCCTGATCCACCTTCCCGCGCCTGCGCTCGCAGTTGCGGGCGCGACGAGGAACCGTGCGGTCGGTACCGCGAGGACGCCGCATCCGACCACCCCCCCCACGAGGGTGAGCGTCTGTAGGGCCCTGCGCCTGCTGGTCTTTTCATCGAAGTTTGCCACGGAGCTCCAGACTAGCGCGGCTGCGCTGCCAGGTAATGTTCACTTCGATCGCGGAGAAGTTACATCGAAGAGCACCGCGAGCCCCTCGAGACGTCTCGCGCGAACACCGGGGGTGAAGGTTACGAATGGACGCAGTAGGGTTAACCGGGATGAACGTCCGGGTCGGCACGAGCGGCTACTCGTACAAGGAGTGGAAGGGGGCTTTTTATCCGAAAGATTTGGCTCCGGCGGACTTTCTGCGTTTCTACGCCGAGCGGTTCACGACCGTCGAGATAAACAACACGTTTTACCGGATGCCAACCGCGCCCCTCGTCGAGGGGTGGGCCGCCGAAGTCCCGGAGACGTTCGCCTTCGCGCTGAAGGCGCCGCAGCGGATCACCCACGCAGCCAAGCTCAAAAACGCAAGCGAACCGACTGCCGCGTTCGCGCAGGTGGCCGGCAAGCTCGGGCCGAGACTCGGGCCGTTGCTCTTTCAGCTTCCGCCCTTCCAGCGCAAGGACGTTCCCCGTCTCGTCTCGTTCCTCGAGCACGCGCCGGCAGGCATGCGCGCTGCCTTCGAGTTCCGACACAAATCCTGGTTCGACGATGAAGTGTTCGCCGTGCTCCGGGAACGAGGCGTCGCCCTTTGCATTGCGGAGGGCGAAGCGCTCGCCACGCCGCTGGTCGCCACTGCGGATTGGGGATACGTCCGTCTCCGGAGAGACGCGTACTCCGACGAGACGATCGCCGAGTGGGCGCAGAAGATCAGAGCGCAGCCCTGGAG
>JALYHV010000417.1 GCA_030776205.1 Myxococcota bacterium
GCTCCTATCAGAGCTTCATGCGTCCGTATCAGAGCGTTACGCGCTCCGATCAGAGCTTCATGCGTCCGGATCTGAACGTCACGCACTCCGATCAGAGCTTCATGCGTCCGGATCAGAACGTTACGCACTCCGATCAGAGCTTCATGCGTCCGGATCAGAACGTTACGCGCTCCGATCACAGCTTCATGCGTCCGGATCAGAGCGTTACGCGCTCCGATCAGAGCTTCATGCGTCCGGATCAAAGCGTTACGCGCTCCGATCAGAGCTTCATGCGTCCGGATCAAAGCGTTACGCGCTCCGATCAGAGCTTCATGCGCTCCGATCAAAGCTCCATGCGCTGCGGACGGCGCCTTCGACGTGTCGACAATGGCTTGCATCCGCCCGGATCTCACGGTCACGCGCGCGGATTGGACGTCCACGTGATGCGACACCAGCATGACACGGCTGCTCATCGAGCCACGCGTGCAAATGACGCTCGACCAGATCCGCGGGCTTCGAGGCTACGACAGGACGCCGTTCGTCGCTGGCCACGGCGAGGGCTGCCGAGACAAAAGTTCTGCACTCGCGGTTCGAGGCAGCGGCGTTCGCTTCTACGCGTGGGACAGGCCCGACTCGGAGCCGACGAAGGGGTGCGCTCTACGTGAAGGTCCACGACCCGACCGCCGCCGCTCGTCGCGTCCTTTTACGTATTGAACGGAACATGATTGGCAACAATTGCGTCAAGGATTGGCTTCTGGGATGAACGGTTGACGACTCCTGGCGGTGAGGACTACAGTCGTAGTTGTTGCGATGGATGCGTTGACTGATCTGCAGCTCGCCGTAATGAAGGCCCTCTGGCGGGTGCGCGAAGGAACGGTGTCGGAGGTCGGCGACGCGCTCGCGCGCTCCGGACGCGACCTCGCGCCGACCACCGTTGCCACGCTGCTGCAGCGCCTCGAGAAGCAGGGGTGGGTCGCGCATCACCGAGACGGCCGCCAGTTCGTCTACCGCGCGAAAGTCAAAGAGGCGATGGCGGCCAAAGGCGCGCTCGCCCGAGTCGTCCGCTCCTTCTTCGACGGCAGCGTCTCGAGCGTCGCTGCCCAGCTCTTGGAATCGGAAGACCTCACCGTCAACGATCTGCGGGCAATCCGCGATCTGCTCGAGAAGCGCGTGGGCGGGCGATGACCGGCGCGGAGGTCTTCGGGGCAGTATTCGGTGCGGCGTCGGCGCGCTCCGCTCTCTCCTTGCTCCTCACGTACGGATCCACGGCGCGATTGCGGGGGGGGCCGTCTCCGTGCTCATCCCCATCGCGCGGTTGTCGGCGGCGGGCGAGCATCGCCTATGGAAAATGGCGCTCTTCGCGCCTCCATTGAGCGCATTGCTCGCCGCGCCGGCCCAGGAATCGGCCTGAATGGCCTCGTAGTTCATGCGCGCGGCTTCTTGCTCGTTGTGAAGAAGAGCGACGGCGCCATTTTCAAGGTCCCGCTCGCCGATCCCGAGCGGGTGTCGCAGGTGAAAGTCGACAGCGCGTTCGTGGGCGGCGACGGTCTCACGCTCGCCGGCGACAACGACCTCGTCGTCATCGCCAATGCAACGCTGTCGGCGACGACGAACGCCGCCTTCGCGCTCAGCACTGACGACGACTGGATGGCCGCCAAGGTCTACGATGTCCTTCCGCTCGGCGATGACTACCCCACGACGGCGGTGGTACGTGACGGGACGCTCTTCGTCGTCTCGACGCGCCTCGATGCGCTTCTGCACGCGGCCGCGACCGGTGGCCGCGACGTTGCCGAACTTCACGCCGAAGCGACGATTCGACCGATCGGCTCCGTCGTGCGCTGACTCTCCACGGCCGGCCTCGGAGACTGAAGGCTCGGCTGAGAAGTCGACGCGGGCGTGGAGTGACTTTACCAACACACGATCGCCTGGCCTGGCACGCCGATGCCCCCGTTAATGCCTTCGCTGCCCGCTCCGCCCCGTCCCGTCGTTACTCCATTGCATCCTATTTTTTGAGGACCGCCGACGCCAACGCCCCGCTGACGGCGAAAAACACCAGCTTCCTAGACCACATTGCGATGGCCGCCGGCTCGACGTACCTTCGCCGGGTTCGATGGCCGACGAGCTCTACGCCGTGCTTGGCGTTCCCAAGGATGCCGATGCAGGCGCCATCAAGAAGGCGTACCGCAAGCTTGCAGGGAAGCTCCACCCGGACAAGAACCCGGGCAATTCAGCCGCCGAGAGTCGATTCAAGCAGGTGAACCACGCTTACGACGTCCTCGGCGACGGCAAGAAGCGCAAGCTCTACGACGAATTTGGCGAGGAGGGGCTGCGCGAGGGGTTCGACCCCGAACGCGTTCGCGCTTACCGCGATTGGTCGTCGCGCCAGGGCGCGGGATCCGCGGGTTCCGCATCAGCGCGCGGCGGCGGTGGCAACAGCGGCGGAGGTCAAGTGTTTGACCTCGAGGACCTGCTCGGCGGGTCCAGGGCGGGTGGGTTCGGTGACTTATTCGGGGATGTGATCGGTCGCACTCGGCGCACCAAGGGGCCGACACCAGGGCCCGACTTCAAGAGCGAGATCATGACCGACTTTGCCTCGGCTCTCCGGGGAACCACGCTAGAGCTCCGGCCGCAGGGGGTGACCGGCGCTCCGGTTACAGTACGCATCCCGCCTGGGGTGTCGGATCAGAATCGAGTGCGCATTGCCGGTCAGGGCGGGGCGTCTCCAAATGGGGGACCCCCTGGCGACCTCATCCTGACTATCCACGTGACGCCCCATCCGCATTTCCGGCGGGAGGAAAACGATCTGCACATCGACCTGCCCGTAACGATCGCGGAGGCCTACCACGGGGCAAAGGTCAAAGTGCCGACCGTGAACGCACCGGTGACGCTGAAGATCCCCGAGCGCACGCAGAGCGGGAACGTCGTTCGGCTACGCGGAAAGGGCGTGCTCAAGAAAGGACAGCCGCCGGGCGATTTGTACGTGCACTTCCTCGTCCAGATTCCCAAGGACGGAAGCGAAGAGGTTGCTGAGTTGGTCGACCGTATCGCAAAGTTTCAGCAAGACGACCCACGCGCGGACATTCGCCTTTGATGCGCTTGGGATTCTCAGGCGGATAAGAAGACCATCTCGCTCATCGACGCGTGATTCACGCTGTTGAAGGCGGCCGTCATGCGGATGAGAATCGAGCGCACCCCCGCACGCAAACACCGGCTCTACCGCCTTGCCTTGTTCT
>JALYHV010000418.1 GCA_030776205.1 Myxococcota bacterium
TGCAAGCGCCCCGAGGAGGAGCCCCGCGTTGACGAAGTAGAGGACGCGCCGCGCGCTGTCGCTCCGGATGTCCCATCCGTGAAGCGTCTTCAGATCGGTGATGCCATTGATTCCGCCCGTGTAGCCCTGCCGCCCCACGATCAAGATGGTTGCGATGGCGGCTACGGCCTGGGTGATGATGGCAAAGTAGACGCCTCCCACGCGCCGCTTGAACATCGCCATTCCCAGGAGAAAGGCAACGAATGCGGGAACCAAGAGCACGGCGACGAGCGTCAAGGTAAGGCTTTTGAATGGTACCCAGAACGCGGGGAGCGCCGTGAGCTGGTTCCAGTCCATGAAATCCGGAATGCCCGGCGTGGACTGGATTGACGTGCTCTTCGAATCGGAGGCCTCCAGTTTTAGGAACATGGCCATGCAGTAGCCGCCCAAGCCGAAGAAGACGCCCTGTCCGAGGCTCAAGATGCCCGCGTTGCCCCAGCACAGGACCAGCCCCATGGCCACGAATGCGTACGTCAGATACTTGCCGACCAAATTGAGCCGAAAGATGTCGAAGCAGAGCGGAAAGACAACGAGCAAGAGGGCTGCGAGCACCACGAAGTAGATGTTCTGGCGGCCGCGGATATCGGCCGTCAGCTGCGTCGTGAAGTGTCTTATTCCTCCGGCCCGAGACGGCGAACCGACAACACTCATTGTTCTCTCATCTCCTCACTTTCAGGGCAAAGAGACCCTGAGGACGCATCATCAAGATCAGAATCACTGCGGACAGCGTGATCACCTTGGCCATCGAGCCCGTCATGAAGAACTCGGTCGTGGCCTGCAGCTGCGCGATGCTGAACGCCGACCCGATGGTGCCGAGAAGGCTCTGGGCGCCGCCGAATACTACGACGAGGAATGTGTCCACGATGTACCCAGATCCGCTCGTGGGACCCGTCGAGCCGATGGTGGTGAAGGCCGCCCCCGCAATCCCGGCGAGGCCGCAGCCGAACGCAAAGGTCAACCGATCGACTCGTCCGGTGTTGATCCCGGCGGCGCTAGCCATGGCACGATTTTGCATCGTGGCGCGCACGTCGATACCGAATCGCGTACGCTGCAGTCCGATGAAGACCACCGCGGTGAGAACCACGGCGAGGCTCATGACGAACAAGCCATTGATAGGAATGTCTATGTTCGCCGTGGGTTTGATCGAGCCCATGAGCCAGTCAGGCAGAGTGGCGCTGACCTCCCTGGCGCCGAACGTGGAACGAAAGGCCTGCTGCATCACCAGGCTGAGACCCCATGTAGCGAGCAGGGTGTCGAGCGGTCGCCGGTAAAGGCGGCGGACCAACAGGTGCTCGACGGCGAGGCCGAGCAGCCCCGCGAGCAAGAACGCCACCACGACCGCGATGAGGAAATACGTCTTGGCCAGCCACGGTGCCCAGCGCTCGCTGACCTGCGACAAAAGGTAGGTCGTGTACGCGCCGACGGTCAGAAACTCCCCGTGCGCCATGTTGATGACGCCCATCTGGCCAAAGATGATCGCTAGGCCGAGAGCCATCAGAAGCAGAACCGAGAAATTGCTGAGGCCGTTGAAGGCCTGCATCGCCCAGATGGCCAGCGACATGGTGCTTCCGCCTCCTTTTCACTCGAACTCACTGGTAGCCCTTGGGAAAGGGGTTCGGCTCTATGAGATCGGATTCGTATAGGACCTTGTATTGCCCATCGAGCTGCGCCTGACCAATGCGCAGTTTGCTCCACAAATGGTGATTCTCGTGGATCTTGACGTAGCCCTCGGGCGCGGTGGTCAGCTCGATTCCGGGTGACGCAGCGACGACTTTGTCGACTTCGAAGCCCTTGGCCTTCTCGACCGCCGCCTTCCATAGCCACGGTCCCAAATAGGCGGCTTGCGTCACGTCGCCGATGACGGAGTTGGCGCCGTACCTCGCCTTGAAGGCCGCGACGAATTTCTTGTTATTGTCATTGTCGAGGCTCTGGAAATACTTCATGGCCGCGAAGTATCCCACCATGTTTTCGCCGCCGATCCCGAGTAGCTCGTCCTCGGTGACCGATATCGTGAGGAGCGTCTGGTTGGCGGCAGTCACCCCGGCCGCCTTGAGCTGTTTGTAGAACGAAACGTTGCTGCCGCCGACTACGATGGCGTAGACGACATCCGGCTTTTGGGCTTTGATCTTGTTGATGAGCGACCCAAACTGGGTATGGCCGAGCGGGTAGTACTCCTCGCCGACCACCGTGCCGTGGAGGACGTTCTCGATGTGCTTTCGAGCAATCTTGTTGGAAGTGCGCGGCCAAATGTAATCGGATCCGATGAGGTAGAACGTCTTGGCGCCCTTCGTCTTCGTGATCCAGTCCAGGCCGGCCAGGATCTGCTGCGTGGCCTCCTGACCGGTGTAAAATACGTTCTTGGACTGCTCCAGCCCCTCATAGAATGTTGGATAATAGAGTAATCCGTTGTCTTTTTCGAAGACCGGCAGGACGGCCTTGCGCGACGCCGACGTCCAGCAGCCGAAGACCGAGGCGACGTGGTCCTGCTCGAGCAGCTTCTTCGCCTTTTCTGCGAAGGTCGGCCAGTCGCTGGCGCCGTCTTCCTGAATGATTTTGATTTGCCGCCCCAGGATTCCCCCCGACCCATTGATCTGCTCGATGGCAAGGCGCTCCGCCTCGATCGAGCCGGTCTCGCTGATCGCCATCGTCCCCGTCGCGCTGTGGAGCTGACCGACGATGACCTCTTTGTCGGTAACGGCAGAGCGCTGCGCGGTCGACGCGGCAGTGGGGTTGTCGGCGGGGGCGGTCGAGGAAGCGGCGCTGCTCCCCTTGTCGCAACCCGAGAGCGCGCCGACTGCGGCGAGCACGATCGCGAAGACGGGGTGACGGCCTTTTGGATCGGGTGACGAATTCAACATCATGGCCTCCTCTAGTGGCGACCGCGCGGCGCAGTCGATTGACGACGAGCGCGCAGACCAAATGGCCACGTCGACTGCAGTCGTCCCTGCGTCGCGATCCATTGGCGTCTACCGCGCTCGCCTTCAATGTTGTCGTTGTACTTGGCTGTAGGTTTCTTGGAGAAGACTGCGAAGGCGTTCGTTCGATAAATTTCGCGTGTCGCTTCGCAACACGATTTTGTTTCTGTAGCGAAACCGACTTTTGTGATCGACATTCGCGGTTTTCGGAAAACGATGGGATGCGAGGTCCGGCTCTGAGCACGAGCGCGCGCAAGCCGTCGGCGCATGAGCGCGCAATGATCAAGGCGTTCCCCGCGACGAGGCGTGCTGGTGACGAGGGAGCTAGGCGAGCGGACTCTGCGTTGTGGACCTCACCGAGGGTGAGCCGCCCGAACCGCGTCCTCCTCCGCTTTCGTCGACTTCATCGCCAACGTGCCTCAGCCGAGCGTCAAAAATGTCCCCCGATCGTCATCGTGGCTGCGGTGCGCTAAACACCCTGCCCTCCTCTGCGCCGGCCGGCCGCTGCCATGGCTGCCCGGCGTGGCGGGGGCGGAAACCCGAACCTAGCGATGCAGCGACTCCTCGAATCGGTACGTAAAGCAACCCTTCCGGCGATCTGGTCACAAGGAGTGCGACTCGCGCGCGAGCACGCGGTTACGCGGTCGGCGGCAAACGAGGCCGCGGCCACGGTCACCCTTCGGGTACGGGCTCCGGGACACGCGATCGCCCCCACGGTGACCCTCTACACGGAGGAGCTAGAGTGGTCGTGCGACTGCGGCGGCAAGGTGGATCCGTGCGCGCACGTCGCCGCTGCGGTGATTGCGACCAGCACGCCGGACGGCGCTCGCGCCGACGGGGCAGAACAGGTGAACGCGTCCGCGGCCAAGCTGGTGTACCGGCTAGCTACGAAAGGCAAGGTCCTGACGCTATCCCGCTTCGTCGTTTACGCCGACGGTCGGGAAGAGCGTTTCACCGGTGCGCTTTCGTCCGATGTCGCCCGCGCACGCGTCCCAGCCGGGCTCACTCCCACCTATGACGATCTGCGCCTAGACCGGATCCTCGGCTTTCCGGCGCGCGACGTGGTGCCGGTCTCCCGGGTGGGCGATGTGCTCGGCGCGCTGGCGGAGGCCGAGGTCACCTACGCCGGCTCGAAGGTCACCACCTCGAGCGACCCCATCTTGCCGCGCGCGTTCGTTGAGGACGCCCCCGGAGGTGGCTTTGTACTGCGGATCGAGCGCGATCCGGCGGTCACCGAGGTGGTGGCCATCGGCGTCGCCCGGTGCGGTCAAGTGTTGCGCCCGCTCGGGGAGACCGCGACGACTGGCGAGTCGCTGGAGCGCCTTCCGCTCTCGCGCACCTTCCGGATGCACGACCAGACGGAGCTCGTCACCAACGTCCTCCCCGAGCTCGAGAAGAAGCTCATCGTCACGGTGTCGACCAAGAAGCTGCCGCGAAAAGAAGCGGCGGCCCGCCCGCGTATCGCCATGGATCTTTCGCACCAGGGTCATACGCTCTCGGTGCTGCCGACGCTCGTCTACGGCGACCCTGCCATCGCGCGACTGGACGGCGCCACGTTCGTGTTGCTCGGCAACGACGTGCCCATTCGTCGGATCGAGGACGAGCGAGCCATCCTCCGCCGCCTGCGTGACGAGCTGAACCTCGTCCCCGGCCGGCGTGTGGATCTGGACGGCTCCGAGGCCATCCGCTTCGCGGCCAAGTTGCGGACCTGGCAGCAGACCGTCGGGGACGGCACCCACGCAACGGTGTTCGATAGCCGTCCACTCCGGCCTCGCCTCGACTTCGCAGGCGGCATTTTCGAGCTCACGTTCGAGTGTGAGCCCCTCGGCGACGGCGAGACGGGGGCAACCAAGCACGCCGACGCCTCGACCGTCATCCGCGCGTGGCGCGACGGGCTCGATCTCGTCCCGCTGGAAGGCGGCGGCTGGGCGCCTCTTCCGGCTGATTGGCTCGCCCAGTACGGCCATCGCGTTGCGGATCTGCTTGCAGCGCGTGATCCCGAGGGGAAGCTCTACCGCGCCGCGCTGCCCGATCTCGGCGCGCTTTGGGAGGAGCTCGATTCCCCGAAGCCTCTCCTTCTCGACAAACTCGCGCCACTCCTCGGCGGCTTCGAGGGGATTCCGCATGCTGAGCTGCCGGCGGGCTTGAACGCACAGCTCCGCACGTACCAGGAGCACGGTCACGACTGGCTCGTGTTCCTGCGGGACGCCGAGCTCGGCGCGGTGCTCGCCGACGACATGGGACTCGGCAAGACCCTACAGACCATCTGCGCGCTGCGCACGCGAACCCTCGTCGTGTGCCCCAAGAGCGTCGTCTACAACTGGGTCGACGAGATCGCGCGGTTTCGGCCCACCTTGCGCACCGCGATCTACCACGGCGCGAAACGCGAGCTCGATCCGGACGCGAACGTGACGCTGACCACCTACGCCCTGCTTCGACTCGACGCGGACCGGCTGGCGTCCGAGTCGTGGGACGCGGTGGTGCTCGACGAGGCCCAGGCAATCAAGAACGAGACGAGCCAGACGGCGCGCGCCGCGTTCGCCCTGCGCGGGACCTTCCGCGTCGCGCTCAGCGGAACGCCCATCGAAAACCGGCTGGAGGAGCTCTGGAGCGTGATGCACTTCGCGAACCCCGGCCTGCTTGGAGGCAGGAGCGATTTTCAGGAGCGGTATGCCATCCCGATAGCAAACGGCGACGGCGCCGCGGCCACGCGCCTGCGCACCAAGATACGGCCCTTCGTCCTCCGCCGAATGAAGCGTGACGTCTTACCCGAGCTGCCGCCACGCACCGACGCCGTGCTGCACGTAGAGCTCGATGACGTGGAGCGCAGCATTTACGACGCCGTCCGCGTCGCCACGAGAAAGGACGTCGTCGCGAAGCTCGCCCAAGGCGGCGGCGTCCTCGCGGCGCTCGAGGCGTTGCTCCGCCTGCGGCAGGCTGCGTGTCACCCCGCGCTGGTTCCCGGACAAGAAGCGGTCACTTCGTCCAAGATCGAGCGTCTTCTCGAGGCACTTGGCGAGGCGACCGCGGATGGTCACAAAGCACTGGTCTTTTCGCAGTGGACCGGGCTCCTCGACCTCGTGGAGCCGCACCTCGAGAGTGCCGGAATCGCCTTCACACGCCTCGATGGCTCGACGCGCGATCGCGCCGCGGTGGTGTCGCTCTTCCAGGGCGCCGGCGGGCCTCCGGTCATGCTGGTGTCGCTGAAAGCCGGCGGGACTGGGCTCAACCTGACAGCCGCGGATCACGTCTTCTTACTCGACCCATGGTGGAACCCCGCTGTCGAAGACCAGGCGGCTGATCGCGCCCACCGCATCGGGCAGGATCGACCAGTCATGGTCTACCGGATGGTGGCGAAGGACACCGTCGAGGAGCGCATTTTTTTGCTGCAGCAAAAGAAGCGCGCCCTCGCTGAGGTCGCGCTCGGCGGGGAGTCCGGCGCCGCTGGCGGGGTCTCGCGCGAGGACCTCCTCGCGCTGCTCGAGTAGCCCGCGGGCAAAGGGGGCGGTCAGCGGCGCGTTCGCACGATGGTCGCAGCCAACGACTCGTCGCCTCGGTCGGTCGATTGGCGCGCGATGGTACGGTCCCGTTCCATGACCGGATCCGGCGGATGGACCTTGGAAGGGCGAACCATCGACCAGCTCTCCCTGCGCGACGAGCGCGCCCTGCAGTTTGTAGCCGTGTACCGAGATTTGAAGGCGATCCTGCGCAAGGACGGGTACCTATTCCGAGTGCTGCCGTCGCGCTCGTCGGCGCGATGGGACCGGGCGCTCTTCTTGAACCTCACGTACTGGGGCGGAGCCGGAGGAGACGTCGTGCTGAGCCCGCGCGTCGCAGCCGACGTGGTCGCGCACGCCGCCTGGCATCACCTGGCGACCCTCGCCTTCGAAGACGCCGCGCGCTCTGCGGAAGCACTCTTCCTGGGTGAATCCGTCGCCAGCGCATTCGACGTGTATCTCGTGGGCCAGCTGCTCCGGCGCGGCAGACGCTCGGCATTTCTCGAGACACAGGTGCCCGCGATGGCCGACTCGGCGCGCGCGGCTGGGCTCGGGGCCCGTGGCTTCAAGGCCCTGCTCAGCGGGATCGCGGACGATCCGGAGCGGGCTTTCGGCGACCTGCGCCGGCTGCTCTACGACGCGACGCGAGGGCTCTTCGCCTGCGATGGAGCGGATCGGGCGATACAGCTGCTGGGCGAGCTCGATTCGGAGCGCTTCGCCCCGCTGCTACACCATTACGAGCTGTCCAATTGGGTGCTCTACGGCCGCGCCTACTCGAAAAAAGGTACGGCGAAAGAGACGAAGCAGGACGGGCGCGTCCGAGCCGTCGACGCGGCACTGCGAACCGAGGCGGAGCCGGTCGCTTGGCTGACATCGGAGTGGGTGAGGCCGAGGCTCGCGGGCGAGGAGCTCGCAAGTCGGAAAAAGAAGCGCCGGATTCGATCGCGAGCGCGTGCCTGGTAGAATTCGATGCGACGATCCACGAGTCGGCACGCACTGTCCAGGGACACCGCGCCCGACGTCCCGAGCGGACCGGCGAGGGACGAAGTTAGCGAAACCCCACGCGCGAAGAATGGAACGAGCCGTGCTCGACGGAACGGCATGCGTTCACTACGTATCGCCCCGTGCCTCGCGTCGTCGCGCCCTCGCCCGCTGGCCACATTGGGGCTTGGACCCGCAGTCCTCTTGTCGTTGCTAGTGGCTGCGTTTTCGGCGTGTGGCCCTCGCGATACGACCACTCGTTCGCTCACCGAGCCCGATTGGCCGGACGCCGCGTTCGGACCGGGCTTTCTGATCGATGACGGAGGAGGCGTAAGCGACGAGCTCGCGACGGTCATCGGCCTACCCGGGGTCGCCCTCGATGACAGCGCCGTCCAGGACAGCGGTATCCACGACATCGCGCCTGACGACGGCGCCGCAAATGAAGCCGATGTCATCGTTCCGGCGAGTCCGTCGTTCGACTCCGGGGTGGCGGGCGCGTGCATCGGATCGCTCGCCGCTGGAGATCTCGTCATCGCCGAAATGATGATCCAGTCAGTCGCGGGAACCGGCGACTACGGCGAGTGGCTCGAAGTGCGAAGCACGCGCGAATGCACCCTCGATCTGTACGGGCTGCGCGGTCAGGCACCGAGCGGAGCCAAAGTGCGAAGTTTCGACGTGGTCGCCCATGTATTGTTGCCCGCACGAGGCACGTTCGTGGTCGCCGACTCGCTCAACCCGGCGCTCAACCATGCGCTGCCCGGCACCGTGGTGGCATGGGCCGGGCGCGCGGGAGACGTTCTTCGGAACAAAGGCGGCACTGTCACCCTGCTGTTCAACGACGCCGTAATCGATTCGCTCACCTTCCCCGCGCTGGCGCCGCCGATCGGTGCCTCGGTCTCCTTTCCGAGCGACTGTCCCCTTGACCGACGGCTCGACTGGAGTGCTTGGCAGTTCTCTACATCATCCTGGTTCCCGGGCTTCGAAGGCACACCCAACGCGCCAAACACCGACGTGCTCTGCCCATGAGCAGCTTACTTCGGCGAGAGACCTACGGGGCAGGCCACGCCGGTTCCGCCGAGTCCGCAATATCCATCCGGGTTCTTGGCCAGATATTGCTGGTGGTGATCCTCGGCGTAATAAAAAGGCCGCGCAGTGGCGATCTCGGTCGTGATGCACCCGAGACCCGCCGCAGCGAGACCTTTCTGGTAGGCGGCGCGCGACTGCTCGGCGGCGGACTTCTGCCCCTCGTCATTCGCGTAGATCGCCGAGCGGTACTGGGTCCCCACATCGTTGCCCTGCCGCATTCCCTGCGTCGGATTGTGGTTCTCCCAGAAAACGCGAAGAAGCTCTTCGAACGAGGTCTGCGCGGGATCAAAGATCACGCGAACGACCTCGGCGTGCCCCGTCCGGCCGGAGCACACCTCGCGGTAAGTCGGGTTCGGTGTGGACCCGCCAGCGTAGCCGACCTGCGTCGAATAAATGCCTGGGAGCTCCCAAAATTTCTTCTCCGCGCCCCAGAAGCAGCCCATGCCGAAGACGGCCGAATGCAAGCCTGGCGGAAAAGGCGGCAGCATCTGCGCGTCGAGAATGACGTGTCGCTCCGCGACTGGGATGGTTTCGGAGCGACCGGGCAGGGCTTCGCTCGCGGACGGGACGGTAAGCTTTTGGGGGCTCGCAAACCACATGTTGCCGTAAGCATGGCACCTTCGATGACGCGGCGCATGCGCAAGCTCTGCTCCTCCGTGCCGTTGGCCCTCCGACCTACGGTGACCGAGGTTTGCGGGGAGAGCCTCCCCCCTACCCCCCGCCGCGAAGCACATGATCGAGAAACGTCACCCTCGCAGGTGCGCCCAGCAGGGAAAGTTCCAGCACGACTTGCCCATTCGCGGATCGTACTGGCATGCGCGAAGACTCTGCCCGCTCGTTCGGTTTGCGGCGCGACAATCCTGAATTTGTTTTGTACCGTTCATGCTCAACGAGCGTCTAAAAAAAAATGCTGCCTCTCCGATTCCCCATCAGTCTTTCTCTGGTCACAGCACTCACTGTCGCGGGCAGCGCCGCGCTGGCGGCCGATCTCACGCCACTCGGCAAGTGGATGAAGCCGAACATGGGCGCACCCATGGCAGGGCAAGACTTCGCCACCCTGCAGAAGAGCCTCGAGCTCGTTGCGGGTAGCACTCCCTCGCCGGACTATCCCCAGTGGGCCGCCATCGCGAAGGCCGGCGCTGCCGCTGCGGCAAAGCAGGACGTTGCCGGCGTGAAGGCCGCCTGCAAGCAGTGCCACGACCCCTACAAAGCGAAGTACAAGAAAGAGTTCCCGACACGTCAATTCCCGTGACCGTTCCGCGGACGCACGGCGGTCCACGGTCGCGCCACAGCGGGAAAGGTCGGTCGCGTGGCTGTCCACTGCGCCGACGGGCAAGAGGCGTGATAAGCAGTCCCCGCCATGACATGCGCCAGCAGACGTACGACAGCGACGGTTCTCGCGCTGGCATTCGGAGCGGCGCTTTCGAGCTTCGCGTGCGACGAAAAAAAACCGGCGGAGTCGCACAAGTCGGATGCGGGCGCGGAGAAGTACGCGACCGCTGATCCGAAGCTCGAAAAGGCGCTTCGCGCCTCGTCCGCACCGGAAAGCGGCCCACCGCAGGACGGTATCTTTGCGGCCGGCCTCGCTGACCAGCGTCATCCCAAGGGCGTCGCGACCAAGGTGGATTTTACGAGCGACGGGAGCGAGCCTCGCCTCAGCCTCGTCGGGCCAAACGACGCGGCTGACATTGCCCGAGCGAAATCGTATGGCGCGGCGGTTCTCGAGCTCGGGATGCAAATGGGCCCGCGCGTGGCGATGCCGACCATTGACTTCGGGCTAGGGATCGGGCCCGCGCGTAAGGATGAAGGCGGCGGGGACTGGCTCGTCGCTGAGGTAAAACGCGCGGTCGCGGCCAAGGAGCAGCCCGGGCAGCTCCCGGCGGGCAGCGATCGCGACATCGCTTCGCTCGCAGGCACGTCGATGCGTGTTAAGGCGACGGTCGATGGTCGCACGAGCGAGCTGTACGTGCAGCTCGGTAAAGGGACACGGCCCGAATTCGAGCGCCTCGCGGAGACCGTTGCCGAGGACCTGACCCTTTCTACCGTGCCGCTCCCGTCGAAGCCCGTGGGCGTGGGGGCCCAATGGATCGCCGAGTCGCGCATGCCGTTCGGGGGGCTCGACGCCATCACCTATTCCGCCTATCGGGTGAAGAGTATCGAAGGGGAGCGGGTGCGCCTTGAGCTGCAGGTGAAGGCGTACGCCTCCAGTAAGGAGGTTCCCCTGCAGGGCATTCCCAAGGGGGCCAGTTTGGAGCAGTTCGACGGCCAAGCCCAGGGCGAGCTGGAGCTCGTTCGCGGCGAGGTCCTCGCCCGCAAATCGACGGTGCAGCAGCGCGTGGTCATGGTCCTGCTTGCGGCCGGCGGCGCGCAAGCCCCGCCGGGTGAGGCCAACCCGTCGAAAGCGCCAGCCCGAAATATGCTGACGGCGCAGATCCAGAGCCAGGGGACGCTCATGCGCGGCGACGATCTCCGTTCCGCAGCGAGGCAGCCTTGACTGGAGAGCGCCACCCCTTGGCAGGTCCGCAACCGAGCGTTCGCGGGCGGAAAGCAAGCCAGACGCGTAGCGTCGGGCTACACTAGCTACCCACATCGGGCCGTAGAGATCATGAAGATTACCTGCCAGTCCTGCAATTCGAAGTACAACGTCGCCGACGAAAAGGTCCAAGGAAAGACGGTCAAGATCCGCTGCCGCAAGTGCGGCGCTACGATCGTAGTTCATGGAGCCGCAGTGGCGGCGTCCGCGTCAGGCAACGGGGCCGCGCCCGTGCCGGAGGCCGGCACTCCGTCGCCCCAGAAGGACGACTCGCAGTGGCACGTCAACGTGTCCGAAAACGACCAGCGGACAATGACTCTGGCCGACCTCGTGAAGGCCTATGAGACAGGTGTCGTCGACGTCGACACCTTCGTCTGGACCGACGGGATGGAGGATTGGAAGGTCCTGGGTGAGGTCCAAGGGCTGACAGGGATACCCGCCGCGAACGCAGCGGCGACGGGCGCCTCACGATCCGGAGGGGCGACCGCGCCGGGTCCTGCCCTGCCGCGCCACGAAGCGCCGACGGGCGCGGGGGATGCGTACACGTCGAAGACCGCGGAAGCCGGCGAGGCACAGCCTGGGCCGCCAGGAGAAGCTTCCTTCAGTAGCCCAATGGGCGAGTCCGCGCCGGCCGCGACGCCCGAGCCTCGGCGCGCCGCGGTTGTCAAACGCGAAGCCCGGGCGCGCGATCTGTTCGCGACCAACGTGGGCGAAGACATGCAGGCGCACGCACTTGCGGCCGCGGCGATCGTGCCACCTCCCCCGCTCGAAGACGGCAGGCTGACCGGCCAGCGCAACGAAAACTCCGTGCTCTTCTCGCTGGAAGTCTTGACCAAGAGCGCTGAACAACGAGCGCCGGTACAGAAGAGCTCCACGAAGGATGACTCGGGCATTATCGACCTCAAGGCGCTCGCCGCCAAAGCCGAGTCGATGCGACCGGCTGCCGCGCTCCCGCCGGACACGTTCGCGGCTCCGCTGGCAATGGCCTCTCCGGCTTTCGCGCCGTTCAGCCCGATGGGAACCTCGGGCGTCGAGCGCTCCTCGAAGAGCAAGATGCCCCTCCTCATCGGCGGCGCTGCCGGGCTCGCGCTCCTTCTGGCGCTGCTGGTCGTGGTCGGGATGCGATTGAACGGCCCGGCCCAAGGGCCGCCCGGAGCGATCGTTTCGCCATCGCAGCCGACCGCCGTCGAGCCCTCCGCTGGGACAACGACCCCCGCCCCGGAAATAACGGCGGCGACCACGGCGGTGACGCCGGCGGGAAGCGCCGCACCCGCCAGCACCCCTGGCGCAATGG